>CAYUWQ010000024.1:0-5004 GCA_964448455.1 uncultured Eubacteriales bacterium
AAAAAGCGCAGCTGATTATACTGACCGGCAAAACGCAGACGGATAAAAAAAGCATTGCCCGCAGTCTGGAAAAGGCGTTGCTGGAAAGCGGAAAGATTGCCTATTACCTCGGTATCGGCAACCTGCTGTACGGCGTTGACGCCGATATCAAGAGTGATGATTCTCTCAATACCCCGGAAGAGCGGCAGGAACATATCCGCCGGCTCGGCGAGGTGGCAAACCTGATGCTTGACGCGGGCAATATCCTCATTGTCACGGCGAGCGAACTCGGTTCCGGCGAGCTTGACACCCTGCGGCAAATCATCACAACCGACAACGTTTTAACTGTGTGGGTCGGGCCGGCTGTCAACCGCATCCGTGATTTTGATTTGAGTTTGGATGACGGGGAGAACGATGTTGCGGGGGAATTGTTTGGGATCATCAATAAAAACCTCCCTTGTTAAAGGGAGGGGGACCGTGAAACGGTGGGGGGATTGCAGAAAAACCTTTCTTCTCCATAAAACTCCAAAATATAAGTACTTAAGAAACATCGACGGCGGGGGCTTGACCCCCGCCGTTTTGTGTTTATAGATTTATCTTTATTTGGGAAGATTTAAACACTGTTTATATAAAGGCTTCTAAATCCCTCCACCGCCGCGGGCGGTCCCCCTCCCTTTAACAAGGTAGGTAATGGAATGTCAAATCTCGTAAACCCGCTCATCATCAATCCTTACCCTGCCGCCTTCCCGTACGGAAAGGTAACACGCCAACACCATCCGCAGGGAGTCTCTTGCCTCCTCCGCGCCGCATAACGCCGGCCGCAAACCGTTAAGAAAGTCCGCCAATGGTTTTGCCTGGTCTTTAATGCGGTCCCATTGGCCGGCAGGCAGCGGAATATCGCTGACGCGCCAGTCCTTCTCCCCTTCTTTGAACCATTTGAGTGCGGGTTGATTATCGTGCGGAAGCCGTGTGCCTGGGCCGTCGCCGCCGTAATGCTGCATCGCGCCTTTTTCAAAATACCCTTCGGAGGTGATTTCCGCTGCCGCGCATGCGGAGGAGAACATCATTTCGACGATTAAACCGTTGCTGTACTTAAAAAGCGCGACGCCGGTGTCGTTTTGCACCTCGGGGATATGCATCGTACTCATTTCACAGCTGACCGTTTCCGGCATACCGAAAAGGGATTGCAGCCAGTCCACCGCATGGGCACTGTCGTCCGCGAAGATGTCCCGGTTCAGCTTTGCGTCCACATGCCACATATTTTTAAAGTCCGGATTGTTATGCATCCCCAGGCAATGACGACGGCGAAAGAAATATGGCTTGCCCAGTTCGCCTCTGTCAATAAGCTCTTTGATTTTGAGATTGACCGGGTCGACCCGCATCTGCCAGGCAACAGTGAACGGCACTTGGTTTGCGTTAACCGCTTCTACAATTGCGTCCGCCTGTTCAAGCGTTAATGCCAGAGGTTTATAGAGGATAACCTGCTTTTTAGCGTTTGCGGCTTTGACTGCGAGTTCCGCATGGGTTGCCGTTTCTGCCGTAATAATAACAGCGTCAATGTCCTGCCTTGCAAGGAGCTGCTCCGCTGAAGCGCATTGCTCTATGTTCCTGTCGGCACAGTTTTTTTGGCGGCGGGTTTCGTCATGGTCCCAACCGCAAATTAGTTCAACGCCGTATTCGGGGTGCGCCTGCCATTCCCCCGCAATGCCGTTGATATGCCCGTGGGCAAAGCCCAAAATGCCGACTCGAATCATATGATGCTGTCCCTTCAAGTTTTAATGAGTGAATACCGTTCTGCTTTGAGCTCTCTGACCAAATCATCCATCGATGCAATGTCATTTTCAAAAATCACGCCGCCCCTGGCCAGATGGCTGATGGAATGAAAATCCGAACCGGAAATCTTTTTTAAGTTATATTTGTCCGCCCACACCTCGGCCAACCGGTTCCGGTCTTCGCTTGTGCCGCCGTTATAGACCTCAATACCGAAGAGTTTTCGCGGGTCGGTGATGGTCATGTCGTTGCGGAACGGGTGCGCCTGGTAAACGACGGCGCCGGGCGGCAGTATTTTTAAAAAGCTGTTCAGGTTCAAGGTGTTGAGAAGCGGTGAATTATACAAAAAGTCCTCGTTCACACCGTAAACCAGGTAATCGTTGATGGTGCCGTCAAAACGCAGTTCCAGCCCCATAAGGATGGTCATGCCGAGTTCCTCGCCCGCTGCTTTGGCTGTTTTATAGCCTCTGAGGTAATAATCAATAATCCCGCTGTGGCCGCAGCCTGCCAGCTCGTCTTTGTACCATTCCAGCGATAAATCAAAAAAATGATTAGTGATTACCATACCGTCATATCCGGCGTTTTTATAAGCCTTCACAATTTCATCGGCCGTCATGTTGACGCAAATATCGTTTTCTTTTGTATGCGTGTGGAGTTCAAATTTCATCTTTGTGCCCGGCGCCTTTCATATGACTGCTGCTTTTGTTACAATAATACTACAAGAAGTTGTGTGAATCAATATTATTGGCAATATATCTTGTAAAAGTGTTGATAATCCCAAATGTGTGTGATAGTATATTCTCGAATTAATTCCTGCGGTTTTCCGCAGGCGAAAGGACTAATGCAAATGATAAAATTGGGAGTTAACAGCGTCCTTTTCAAGCCCTTCAGCTTCCGCGAGGCTGCCGAAGCTATCAAACTCTGCGGTTATGACGGCGTGGAGATTTCCGCTATCGGCGGCATGTGCGAACATCTTGATTTAAGCAAGTGGAAGATGCAAAAAACAGAGCTCCTTTCCATCGCGGAAGCGTATGAGCTGCCCTTTCTTTCCACGGAGGTTGCCTCGCGCGACCGGGAGCGCTTGCTGACTGCTTTTGAGGCATGCGCGGAACTCGGTATTCCTGTGGCAAACATCGGCTCCGGCGGCAAATCCGGCGATGAGGAAACATTCAAAGAAGCCATGGAGATTATAACCGTTCTCGCGGCGGATGCCAAAAGCTTTGGCGTAACCCTGTGCGTGAAAGCGCATGTGGGCGCGGCTGTTTACAACACAGAAACAACCCTGCGAATGGTCGAAACAATCCATTCCGCCGGTCTCGGTGTAGACATGGACCCGAGCCACATCCACCGCGCGGGCGAAAACCCGGCGGTTGAACTGCCCAATGTTATCGCCGCGATGAAGCACATCCATATCCGCGACTGCCTGGGTGAAGGCCCGAGTCCCGGGGAACCGATGCTGCAAGCCTGCGGGCGCGGCAATATTGACCTGTTCGGCTATTTTGACGCGATGGTGAAGGCGAACTATGACGGCCCGGTTTGCCTGGAGATTATCGGCCCCAACCAGACGATGCCGCAAGCCTGCGCGATTGCCGCGGAGAGCTACGGCTACATGAACGCCATCCTCAAGAAACTCGGCGCACGATAAAATTATTGTAGGGCGGGGGCTTGCTCTCGCCGAAGAAAGGAGCATATTAATGAAAAAGAAACCCAATATCCTGCTGTTTGGTATTGACAGCCTGCGCAGTGACCATATGAGCCTTTACGGCTACGAACGCCTGACTACCCCCCATATCGACAAATACATTAATGAGGGCGGCGTGTTTTTTGAAAACATGTTCAGTCCCTCCGTACCCACCACCCCCGGTTATGCTTCCATGCTCACAGGTTTTGACTGCTTTGGCACAGACTGCGTCGCGCTGCGCCACAAAGGCAATCTGATTGACTCCATAAAAACACTGCCGGAAATACTCGGTGAAAACGGCTATACAACCACTTGTATCGGCTTTAACGGAAACGCCGGTTCGCGCGGATTCGAAAAATATATCAAGTATGAGGATTGGTCGCCGGATAAAGCCGAGAATATGAACGGTGCCGCCATCCCGGAACTGAAAAGGCTCGCAAAGCAAAAAAAGCCATGGTTGCTTTTTATGCGGCACATGGACCCGCATTCGCCTTATTATACCAAAAAACCGTTTGACCGCCTTTTTTACGCGGGTGACGAGTTTGATAAGAACAACAAATCCATGAACCCGGTCTACGAGTTCAAACCGTTCCGTGATTATTTTTTGACCTGGTTCCCGGAAGGCTGCACGGACGCCGAATATATTGTCGCGCAGTATGACAGCAGCGTGGCTTATATGGATATGTGTATCAACCAGATTCTCGAAACACTCCGTATGACTGGTGTGGAGGACGATACGATTGTTGTGTTCACCTCCGACCATGGTGAAACGCTTTATGACCATGACTGCTACTTTGACCATCACTCAATCTATGACAATGTGCTCAATGTCCCCCTTGCTTTCCGTTACAGCAAGTTCCCGTACAACGGCAGCGTCGCGGATGTCTGCCAGTTAAAAGATTTTGTGCCGACTGTTCTTTCGCTTTGCGATATCGACACCGGTATCAAGTTTAACGGCCGGGACCTGACAAAGGCTGTTACGGGTGAGGGGATCCCGCAGGAAAGCGAATTTTATATCACGGAAGCCACCTGGATGCGCAAGCACGGCTGGCGCACACCGGAATGGAAACTGATTGTCGCCCTCGAACCGGACTTTCACTTCAAACCCGCGGTGGAACTGTACAACCTGATTGATGACCCGGAGGAATACAACAACCTTGCGGACAAAGAACCCGAGGTGGTCAAATTCCTGACGGCGCGCATGAAGGCGCACATCAAAAAGCGCGAAGCCGAGACGGGCAGAAAAAACCCGATGTTCACCAACCTCGATTGGAACGGTTTCGGCCGTCCGTTCAAATCCTCAGAAGAAGCCTACAACACCCTGCATATCGGTGACCCCGAGGCGGCAAAGAGGCTCCAGGCGAAACTTGCCGAAATGGGCGTAACGGACTAAATGTGAAAATTATATTTTCACATAAGAAAAGCCACTTGACACTCATACAGTAAGAGTGTCATCCGCTGCGCGGAGCGTGTCTTTTCCTTCAACTGTTTGTGTTATATGCAAAGCGGCACAGAATGGAGATTTTTTATGCAAAGAACTTGCGTTATCGGCATGGGGCACATCGGCAACAACC
>CAYUWQ010000024.1:5014-11521 GCA_964448455.1 uncultured Eubacteriales bacterium
GGCAAAGAGGCTCCAGGCGAAACTTGCCGAAATGGGCGTAACGGACTAAACAATAGAAATCAGGTATAAAAATGCAAAGAACTTGCGTTATCGGCATGGGGCACATCGGCAACAACCATGCCAAAGCCTATACACAGTGTGACCGCGCGGAACTTGCCGGTGTATGTGACATCCGGGAAGACCGGGCAAAGGCGGCGGGCGAAAAATACGGTGTCCCTTATTTTTTGAGCGCGAAAGAAATGCTTGCGGCGTTAAAACCGGACATCTGCAGCATCGCCACAGGCGGCTATGAATATTCAAGCGACCATTATGAACCGACATTGGAGACTTTGGAAGCGGGTTGCCATGTGCTTGGCGAAAAACCAATTTCTAATAATTTAAAGCAAGCGCAGGAAATGGTGGACACTGCCAAAAGGCTCAGCCGCTGCTACGGCATTGACCTCAACCATCGCTTTACACCTGCCGCGCGGCAGGCAAAAAAGTGGCAGGATGACGGTAAAATCGGCGAGCTTCTTTTTTGCAATATGGCGCTTTGGATCGGTAAATACGGCGGGGTTGACTCCCTTTTTTACCATCTGAAATGCCTAAACCCGCACAGCGTGAATATTATGCAGTATTTTTGCGGACCGGTGAAAGAGGTCTCCGCCTTCGCGCTCAAAGCAAGCGGAAGAGAGGTCTATTCGACCGCATCCATTAACATGCATTTTGACTGCGGCGCCGTCGGGCACCTGACCAGCTCCTATGACATCAAGCGCGGGCACCCGATGGAGCGCTGCGAGGTCGCAGGGGTTGACGGGCGCTTTGTGTTTGAAGATATGTGGCGGGAAGCGGTGCTCTACCCTGCCGATTCATGGGTAAAAGAAGTGTATACCAACCCCGTATTCGGCGGTTTTGAAGGGTTTTACGACACCTTCCGCGACCGTATCCATGCTTTTGTCCGCCAAGTTGATGAAAACACCGCGCCCGAAAACATTGACGGCAGCGGACTTGAAGGGTTGGAAGCATCGCGTGTGATTCACGCCGCTATCCGCTCGATTGAGGAAAACGGCGCAGTCATCAATGTTGCATCCGTTATAGAATAAAACAGATCATTTGTTAATCGAAAGGAATGATATTATGGCAAATTCACCGTTAAAAGTCGCTGTTATCGGCATGGGCGGCATCGGCAATACCCATGCGGGCTGCCACAAGGAAGACGCGCTGTCGGAGCTTGTATGCGTGTGCGACCTGCGCAAAGACAAGGCTGACGAAGCTGCCGAGAAATTCGGAGTTCCCGCGTTCTACAGTTTGAAAGAAGTGCTCAACGCGCACCCGGAACTTGATATTATTGATGTAACCACCGGCGGATTTGAAAACGGTTCCTGGCACTATGAGCCGGTGATGCAGGCGCTGGATGCCGGCAAGCATGTGCTGACCGAAAAACCCATTTCGAACGACATCAAAGAGGCGCGTGAAATGGTTCGTTTCGCAACCCAAAAAGAGCTCTATCTCGGCTGTAACCTCAACCACTTTTTCTCCGGTCCCGCGGATAAGGCCAGGGAACTGATAGCCGACGACAAAATCGGTGAACAGGTTTACGCAATGTCCAAGGTCGGTTTTAACGGCAGCGCCGTCAACCCGTCGATGGTTGATAAGGACTCCCGCTGGCAGATGCCCTATTCCCACGCCAAGGCATTCCTCACACATCCGTTTTCCGTGATGCGTCATTTCGGCGGCAATGTCACGCATATTCAAGCGTTTATGGATAAGCCCGGCGCCCGCCGCCAGTCTTCCGACCTGATGCTTTCCATCCAAAGTATTCATATGAAGTTTGAAAACGGCTGTGTCGGGTACCTTCTTTCTCAGCGCGGCGACGCGCACTTCGGCCTGGGCGGCTGGTGGAGTTATGAGCTTGCCGGTACAAAAGGCACCTTCTGCATCGAAAACTGCGTGGAAAAGCTGACTTACTGGGCAAAGGATAAAGAACCGGAGATTACCGACACCGGCGTGACGGATTTCGGTGCCACCTTCCCGCTGCGCATTCATGCCTTTTTGGAAGATGTGACCAACAAAGTGCCGAGGGAGCATCTGCGCGCGAGCGGCCGCGACGCGCTGGCCACAATGGAATACATTTTTGCCGCCATTGATTCGTATGAATCCGGCGGACAAATTGTACGCCCGAACGCCCTGCCGGCATTCCACGGCGATGTGAGTATTGTGCATTAAACTGCACGGCAACATTTTTAACCATTTAAGGAGCTTTGATTTCAAACGGAATTGAAGCTCCTTTTTTGACCATACGGCTTGAGAAACCTGTGCCGCGCAGGCTTGATTTTACCCGATAAAAAGAGTAAACTGAAATTACTGGAAGTGATCAAATGAAAATTACAAAGACAGAAAAAAGATTTGCCTCATTTATAATGGCGCTTGTTATCATTGTTTGTGCCGCCGCTGCACCTATCAATGTAAAAGCAGCAGGCCCCGTTTCCCTCACCGTGAGCAGCGCAACTGCAGCGCCGGGTTCGGATGTTGTTATTTCAATCAACATTTCCGCGAATTCGGGTCTGGCGGCGGCAACCTTAAGGCTTCAATATGACACCGCCAAACTAATCTATAAGAGCAGCGAGTTTGGTCCGGCCAAGGGTGAAATGAATGGATTTAACGCGAATTATGCAAATAACGGTGATATCCGAACCATTCACTATGCCCCGATTCATACTGAGGGTATAACCGTCGGCGGTGCCATGCTTAGCATTACTTTCACGGTAAAAAACGGATGGACAGGTTCAACACCATTAACCCTGACAGCTACAGAATTTGTTAATCTCGGTTACAACGAGATTCCAAAGACCATCACCAACGGAAGCGTGACCGTGCCTGACGGGCCTTTTGTCGTTATTACAGACAGCGAAGGCTCGGAACTTGGGGACATTCTGCCTGTCAGAATCGGATTGTTCGGATTTTTCAGGGACAAATCTGTAAAACTGGGATTTGAAACCAATATATCCGGCGCCGCGGTCGCATGGAAGTCTTCAAACGCAAGGGTTGTTCTTGTCGGCGAGACATCCGGCATCATCACCAACAAGGGAATCTTCACACGGGCAGCGGATATTACCGTCACCCTGACAAAAGACAGCACGGTGGTAAGCGACACGGTCAGGGTTGTGTTTTATAAGTACGGCTGGCAGCTGGACATATTGAGCCGCCTGTAAACAGCTTGCACAGATAACCGGTTTTGCCTGTCGGTAAAGCCGGTTTTTTAAATAACATGAAATTCGAAATATGGTGCAATGTTGTCAATCGCCGCAGACCTTATGACGAAATAGACAGAAAATGGAGGCTTTGATGAACAAGATTCTGATTGTTACGGACTGTGTGAGCGACCTGTCCGGCGTTCTCCTTGCATCGTGCGAGGCGGAAATGATTGATTTTCAAGGGCTCGGTGATACCAAGCTTGATAGTTTCTGTTCTGTTGCGCTGCTCGCGGGCAACAGCGGATCCCCTGTTACATTAGACGCGGCGGCGAGAACCAACATCGAACGATATCGCGCTGGGGGCGGGCGGATTTTCAGCGAATTCATCTGCTCCATCGGGCAGATGTACGCCGGCACACCCGAACGCCTGACGCATCACAGAAGTGTATTTACCGGATGCACTGATATTGAGGGGCTTGAAACCGGCGACCTCTTTGACACGCACTACAACGAAAATATAACCTACTATTATCAACCCAAAAACATCACGCCAATCCTGGTTTGCCATCCATATCTCGGCGCGCACAGCAAAGTTACCCTGCCGGCGAATGAGTTGTTGTGCGGGGTGCCTTCCCTTTGGTTATATGACGACAACCTGTTAGTCTGCGCCTTCCGGCTGTCCAACTTCAACCGCGCGAGGCTTGCACCGCAGGCAAAATGGCATGCGCTGATTGAATACATTGCCGGCTGGCTGAACGGGTCAAGCGTGAACACCGTATTCCCGGAACCCCTCTGTTCCCACAACGCAAACCAAAGCCTTGATGATTGTATCAACAGAGGTCTCGATTGGTATAAGAACGCCGGGATCCTTGTTGAAGAGGGCAAGCGCGGTGTAAAAGAAGGATTCAACCATCAGATTGACGCCATGGACGGCACGCAGCTTGTCGCCTCGCAAATCAGAACGGACTGCTGCGGTGAAACCGGCGGAGCGTTCCTGTTTGATTATCTGTTAACCGGCAACCCGCTAAGCCTGCAAACAGCCGAAAATATCGAGAATTTTTGTTTTGATTATCTGCAGGAAAAAGACGGTCCATTCAAGGGCATGGTCCGGTGGTCCGAAAGCGCGTGGCAGACCTGTTACCAGGACGATGTGGCGCGGGCGATATTGCCGACACTGCTGAAAGCCTGCTATTCGGAACAGGACGGTTCGCACCGGCATCTTGACGACGCATTTTCCGCGCTTGATTTTTTGGTCAAGACAACGGGGACAAACGGTTTGCGGCCCAACCGTACCGACTGCGCGAATCTTTCGCAGGACGAAATGGAGCGTATCCGTACGACCGAAAGCGGCAGACCTTCCGCCCACTACAACGCTTATTACCATGCCGCGCTGCTGCTCGCTTACAAAATCCGCAAAAAGCAGATCTACTTTGACACAGCAAAAAACGGTTTGGAAACAATCATGGCGCTGTACCCCGACACCAAGCGCGAGCAAAGTGAAACGCAGGAGATGTGCCGCCTTGTTTTCCCGCTCGCATGCCTGTATGAGATGAGCGGGGAAGAGAAACACAAAGAGAAGCTGTATCGGGTGACCGCCGACCTTCAGCGGTTGCGGCATGCCTGCGGCGGCTACGCGGAATGGGATACGGGATACCGGGCAAACTGTTCCAGGCGCGAAGCCGGTGAATGCTCGCTGCTCGCGGAAAACGGCGACCCGGTCGCGGATTTGCTGTATTCCGTCAACTGGCTGCCGCTCGGTTTTGCATACGCTTATTATGTGACCAAAGACACCCGGTTTTATGAACTTTGGGTGGATGTTGCCCGCTTCTTTTGCCTTGCCCAAATCCAAAGCAAGGACAATGCGATTGACGGCGCCTGGGCGCGCGCGTTCGACATGGAGCTTAACGAAATTTACGGTGTGCCGCACGATGTCGGCTGGGCGCCGTGTTCGATTGAAAGCGGCTGGACGGTTGGGGAGATTTTAATGGGTTTAATGATGATGAAAATCATCAGAGAAAAATAAAGAACCGCAGATGCCGGAATTTATCCGGGAACCACGGTTCTCAATCAAGTATTTTTGGGGTTGCTAAATTCTCTTGCTCAATACATCCTGCTCATAACGCTCAATCTCACACAGCCAGTCCTCCCGCGGGAGGACTTTTTGTTGTTTGCAGAAGGCTGTCCAGATATCGCTGAAGGGATAGCTCTTAAAATCCTCGCTCATCACCATTAAACGCGTAAACTTGCCATCCTCCTGTAACTGACGAAGTTTGTCGTGCGGCAGCAGCAGTGCATAAAGCAGCGCCCGTTGCATGTTGCGCACACCCGTCACCCAGGCGGCAATCCGGTTGATGCTCGCGTCAAAATAGTCAAGACCGATAAGCACGCGGTCGAGCGCGTTGCAGCGGACGATTTCTTTGGCGATTTCCCTGGTTTCATCGTCAAACAGCACCACATGGTCGCTGTCCCAGCGCACGCCTCTGGTCACATGCAGGGCTACTTTATCCGAAAACAGGAGCATGGACGGAATTTTGTCGGAAACAACTTCAGTCGGGTGGAAATGGCCGTTGTCCAGCAAACAGATAACATCGTTCTTTGCCGCATAGTTGAGGTAAAATTCATGTGAACCGACTGTATAGGACTCGACCCCGATACCGAAGACTTTTGATTCAACCGTATCCAGCAGATAGCGTTTATCGATTTTTTCCGCGAAGATTTGGTCCAGCGAATCCTTCAAGCGCGCGCGGGGTCCGAGGCGGTCGGCCGGGATATCCTTGTATCCGTCCGGAATCCAGACATTGTTGACGCACGGGATGCCGAGTTCTTTGCCGAAATACTCGCCGACTTTGCGCATGGCGATGCAGTGGTCAATCCAAAACTTTCGGATTTTTTTGTCCGGGTGCGACAGAGTAAGGCCGTCCGCTGCGAGCGGATGTGAAAACAGCGTGGGGTTAATGTCCAGCCCCAAACCGCGTTTTTTAGCATACTCCACCCATTGGGCAAAGTGCTCTGGCTTCAGTTTGTCGCGGCTGACCGGTTTGTCTGTGATGGCATATATTGCGTGGATATTGATTTTGTGCTTGCCCGGTATAAGGGAAAGCGTCAAATCAAGGTCAGCCATCAGTTCTTCGGCGTTCCTGGCTTTGCCGGGGTAATTGCCCGTCGCGGCAATGCCGCCGGAGAGTTCCCCGCTGTTTTCAAAGCCGCCAACATCATCACCCTGCCAGCAGTGGATGGAGATTTTAACATCCGACAATGCCTTAATCGCCGCGTCGGTATCGACACCCGCCTGGGCATACATTTGTTTTGCAAATTCGTAGCGTTCGTTTTTCAT
>CAYUWQ010000024.1:11621-13089 GCA_964448455.1 uncultured Eubacteriales bacterium
AATAGTTTTGTGTTATCTATAACATCTTTGTTTTGCACAAAGGTTTGCCTGATTTCACTGATATTGCCCGCCGCGATAAGATAGCTGTACATCAGCGGAACAAAGCTTTTGATTGAAAGCGCTTTCTGAGCCGCAACATATGAGGTTGGGCCGGATGTCGAGGGATCCTCCCCGATTTTACCGCCGCGGTCATATATACCGGCGAGCATGTTGCTGATACCCGGCACATACAAGCCGATGCCAAAGCCGTCGTCCTCCATATTTGTCCATGCGCACCAAAACTCGGTAGCTTGGAATGTCGGCATCCCTGCATCCGGCCAGAAAATGAGGTTGTCCTGGTGCAGTATTTCCGTATCATTTGTCCAAGGTGCGCTGCCGCCGTAATACCGGAAGGAGTTCAGCGGTTCAACCGCGTAAAAGGCCGGTAATTCCTGACCCCTGTAAACACTTTCCCACCTTGAAAAGTCCACGAAACGGCAGTCAACTTTAACATAACCGTCTATTAATGTGTAAGTTGCTTCCATATAAGACGGCGTTATATCCTTTGCGGTTTTTGCCCAGTCCATCGGGCGGCATTTGATATAAACGGAGTCAGCGGTTACCTTACAATCGACTATCTTGCTTGCATCGTTATAGGTATTGCCGCCTTGAACCGGGTTGTAAGTCCACTTGGTGTTCATCCATTCGCCTTGCACATAATCGTCATTTTCGCCGCTGGTCCCGTAATAAGACTGCTGCACAAGACGGCCCGTATCGGCGCGGTTAATCAGGTTCACTGTATCCGTAATCAGCTCCCCGCCGTACTTTGAAAGGCTGTCAACACCGATAATCACATCGTCGGGGGTGCGAACAGCCTGGACATTCGCCTTTAAATATTCCAGGTAACTCAATGCGCCGCCCCATCTTAAAGAAACGCCGAGCTTATAGTTTGCATCGCTGGTATAGACCGTTTCATCATAAATTCTGCGGTTATAGAATGCTATGCCTTTGATTACCAGCTGAGCCTGCCCGCCGCCAAGGTTTTCAAAAGAAATATTGGTTATTTTGCAGCCCTTTTGCTTGTCAAAATATCCGTCAATAAAACTAAAGAACTCCAGGGGTTCATTGGACTGCTCAATAAAGAACTCTTCCGTGTAACTTTTCCCAAATATACCGTAGGTAATGCTGCCCTTGAGCGGTTTGCTACTCTGCAGGGAAAACCCGTAATAATTAAAAGATTTGGTGCCGGTATCCCCGATTTTTATGCTTAGTTCATCCTCGAAAGCAAATGAAGGATACAGGGTATCCGTGAGCGGCTCGCCCTTTTCGACACCGATAACCGCTGTTCTGCCGTTGACATAAAGGTTTTTTCCGTTCCATTGGTTTGCCGTCATCACCGGTATCATAAATGTCTCCTGTTCATCGAAAGTAGAAAAGCTGATGCCGTATGACACGAGCGATATGATAAAGCTCATGATAAAAGCCAGAA
>CAYUWQ010000024.1:13189-16462 GCA_964448455.1 uncultured Eubacteriales bacterium
AAGAACAGGCAGAGTATACCGCCCATGAGCATAAATTTCGGTCTGGCGGCACTGCTGAGTGCATCCATATTGATGTACCCAAAAATCAGTGAAGCCAATACAAAGGATGATGTCATCCCGACCGAATTTGTTAAATACTCCACCGATTTATATTGCGTGCGTAAAAAATACTGTGGTGCGAGTTCCGGCAGCATGGCTGTATGGGGTACGGCGACAATGGTTGTTGCCGTGCTGAACAGCATATATGCGATGATGTAATACGTCATCGTTATGCCGTCTTTGCCGAGGCTTGAGATACCAAAGGAGTTCCAAAGCATAAAATAGGAGATGGCTATCGGCGCGGTACCCAGCAGGATATACAATCGATGTCTACCGAAGCGTGAACGGGTGCGGTCGGTTATCAAGCCCATCGCCGGGTCGGTTACCGCATCCCAAATAAGACCGAAAAGAAAAACCAAGCCCGCCTGTTTTGGATTTAAGCCTTCCACTTCGGTTAAAAAACTCAAAAAATACAGTGAAATGATATGACCGCCGCCGCCGAAGAGGATGCTCGCCGAGTTATAGCCGATCATCGGTACTATCGTCTCTTTAAAACTGCCTTCAACGCCTATCGCCCGCTTGAGCCGCTCCCCCAATGGTTCGTCCTCCTGCTGCCTATATTTTATTATTCGTTCTCCGGGTTAAGATGCCGCTCTCGGCGCCAAGTTGCCTTTATAAGCAAAAGTTTCTTCAAATACCGCCGGGTCATCGGCCGTTCTGTAATAGATAGAGTATTCCAGTAACCAGGTTTTCGACTTGTCCCGCGAAAAGTATTTTGTGTCCTTCTTGTTGAATGCGTCCGGGTTTCCCGCGTATTCATCCGCGGAATCTTTGCGCACAGAACGCATTAACCGGTTGCACGCGAAGGCGGACACATGGATGTCGGATACGAGGTTGAAAATCTTCCTCAAAAACGGATAATCACGGATATTCATATCGCAGTCTTCAATCGTCGGGCTGGTGGTGACAATCGAAACGGTAAAACTTTCTATCTGCTCTTTGTTTGTGAGCCCGATGTTAATCTCTCCGCCGGGCTCACCGGCGAGGGAAACTTTCATGATATAAATATACGGGTCAGTTTCGAGCGAGTCTTCATTATTACCTGCAGAGAAGTCAGAAAACGCGTAGTCCACTTTTTCCTTATCCAGCAGCGCGACAATCTCCGCCCGGTATGCCGCGAAGTTCTCAATCGAGTCCGCCTTGGCAACCTTGACGGTTTCAATCTGCTTGCCGCAGCCGCAGAAAGAAACAAGTATGCCCGCAGCCGCGAGGAACACGCACATCATTTTTTTCAGCATATCGCACCGTCCTTTTGATGATTAGCGATTGTTTAACACGCGCAACAAACCCTATGCGGTTAAAGAGGCAATAATAGCAGAATACAAACTGACCGGGTCGTTGAGAAATCCCTGCTTCACCGTTTCCACCTGCGTAATATCCGCCACATAAACGGTTAACCGCATCAGGACATCCGCTTTGTCGGATATGGTAAAGGTTACATGATAGCCGTTTTCAAGTTTTTCGACCTCTATTTTATTTTCTCGCAAGCGGCGCGCTTTTGTCTGCATACGCACGGCAGCGTTAATCGCCTTTTCGCGGACCGCTTTCGGCAATTCGTTTTCAAGTATTTTTGCGGCGGCACGCACATCCTGCGTGAGCAAGAGCATCTCCTGGTCATCAAGTGTTTCAATATTCACTGTGCCGGCTGTAAAAAGCTCATCAAGCGCCCGGTTGACTTCAAAATAATTAGCCAACCCCTGCCCCTGCATGATTTCGTTTATCTGCGCTTTTGAAAGCGGCTTTTCGAGGCTTTCGAGCAAAAAGCAAATGAGCAATTTAATTTCCTGCCTGGTGCGCAGCCCGCCGAATTCGACGCCGGCTGTAAACGCGTCATTATCTGCCACTACTATCCATCCTTTCGCAAGCGCCGGTTGCCGGGTTATGTTGAGGTTTTATTCCCGATGCCGCCCTTTGTTCCAGGCGGTTACAGCGGAGTTGACACATAATATTTTTTGAGCGGTTTGCCGAAATGACCCCGTTTGATCATCTCCGCGCCCTTGAATTTTTCATTGCTGAACCGGGCGCCCCACAGATTAGCCCACCCCTCGCAGTAGAGCCAGTAATAGGAAACATCATTCTTTTTACGATACTTGACCAGTGCCGGCATTCCGCACCAGATGACGGAAGGCAGGGCGATGACAAACGGCCAGACCGGACCCAATACAAGAGACTGAATCGTATGGCCGTACTCATGAACCCTGGTGTCATGCAGCCAGTCGCCCGTGCGGGTTGGGTTGATAAAAATGAAAATGCCGATAGAAACGCCGCCGAACCCTTCCTTCGCGATATAGGTAATGAAGGCGTTGTGAAAGCGCTCATGTTTATGCTTCCTTGATAAAATTAAATAAGCAATGCCGCCCGCCAGGTTTTGCGGCAACGCCCAGGTGAATTGAATCAGGTAGAAGAGAAACTTACTCATGTTATAATCCTTTCCCGGTTGAGCGATTGATGAGCAATCGCTGAGAATAGTTGAACAATCGTTAAGCTATCGCTAACCCATTGCTCAGCTATTGCCAACCCATCATTTCAACTGTCCACTTATTACGCCTTCTTCACCGCAATCGTCACCATATCGTCGCCGACCTCGATTTCTTTGACCATATCGGCGTTGAGCTCTGCGTTAAGCAGCAGCTCGGTTGCCAGCAGTTCCGCGGCAATATGCGCGCGGCTTTCTTCCAGCGCGCCTGTGATAAACGCGCTATTGCTGCTGATGGCGGCTGTTATGCGTTGTTCAACCATGTAGCCGGCCTCTTTGCGCAGCAGCTGGCACTGGCGGACGATATCACGCACCGCGCCTTCCCGCACAAGCTGCTCGGTCAGTACGGTATCAAGCGCAACAGTCATTTCCCCGGCGCACTCCGCGCTGACGATGCCCGCTTTGGTGCGTGCTTGTTTGATGAAAAGGTCTGCTGCGAATTCGTCGTCCCAGCCGGTCACTTTTACCTTGCCATCTTTGTCAAGCTGTTCGACCATTTGCTGCATTTGCTCCGGTGTCGCTTCTTCCAGACTTTGCTTAAACTTGTTGACGTTCTGTTTGAGCACGGCGCCGGCTGCTTTAAAATTGACGGTTAAATACGCGTCTTGCAACACATTAAAATCGTCGATATATTCGGCTTCTTTTATATTCAGTTCGTCCAGTATAATTTTTTCAAACACTTTGATTTTTTCCGCCGC
>CAYUWQ010000025.1:0-14048 GCA_964448455.1 uncultured Eubacteriales bacterium
CATGCTCGCTGCGTTTGATGATTTCGTCTTGAATCTTGCTGTCCAGGTTAACAAAGTAATCGCTGTACCCCGCAACGCGCACCATCAGTGTCTTGTATTTATCCGGTCTTTTTTGTGCCTCAATTAAGTCCGCCTGGTCAACCACATTGAATTGAATCTCAAAACAATCGCTTTGCATGAAGGTTTTGATAAAATCCGCAAGCGACTGTTTGCCTTTTTCTGTCTGAATGAACGCCTTGCTGAACCTGAAATTTGTCGCGATGCCGCCGATGCCGTATTTCTGGTCAATTTTCGCAATGGAGTTCAACACACCGGCCGGTCCGTTTTTGTCCAACCCCTGCACCGAACCGAGGCATTCGGAGAGCGCTTCGCCTTGCTTGCGTCCGTCCGGTGTCGCGCCGGCGCGCGAGCCTAAAACACCGTGCATCACCCAGGCAAAATAGCTGGGATGAAAGGTTCCGCCGATGCTGATTCTGTAATTTTGAAGTTCATGTCTGATCAGGTCATACAGCTCAACGCCGATGCTGTCAACCTCATCAATACCGTTGCCGAACTTCGGGCATTTGTTGATGAGATATTGACGAATTCTCTCTCCGCCTTCATAATTTGCTTTGCAAAGATTGCCGAGTTCCTCCAAAGTGACTGCTTTTTCCCTATAAGCTGCCGTTTTTACCGCCGCGAGCGAATCCACCAGGTTTAAAAAACCGGGGAAACACGGATAAACAAAATTATACCGCGCGCCGCCGGAAACCGCATCTTTGCCGCGTTCAAGGCAGCCGTTTGTAAAGGCGGACGCCAAAGGCGCGGACATATATTTTTCACGGCTGTAAGCATACTCGCACACATCGATTAAATAGGAACGGATGATGCCGGAAATCGCCTTTTTTACTACGGCATAAAAGCCCTCAAAGGTTTTTAAATCATCCGCAGTAAAATCAACCGGCGGCTCGACCCTGCATTTTTCGCCATAGTAAGCTGATTGGTTGTTAAAAACATATTCAAGCGCTTTGTTCAGGTTGATATACGGCGTTGCAACCAAAATGTTGGACGCGCCAATGGGTGTTATCTCCACGCAGGTACTGTGTATATAATAGCGTGCGTCCTCAACACTTACCCCGGCGTTTAATAAACCTTCCTGAATAACTTTGTCGTTAAAAATCGAGGGTCTGGTATAGCCCTTGGCGATCATAGCTATGCATAAACTCAGCAGGTCTTCCGGCATATCCTTATTATAACAAACAGCTACCGAAGGGTTGATCAGCCCGGTTGTTTCAATTGCCTGTATACACATATACGACAATTCATTCCAGACCGGATTCCCCTGTCGGTCTACCCCGCCGACCATGACAGGCGCCGGCCAGGTGTCGTAAAGCTCATTATGTTTCAGGAACATGTTTTCTATCAGCTCAAAGGCAAAATCCCTGCTGATAAACCCCTGTGCCAGGTCCTTTTCATAAAAAGGATACAGGTAACTGTCCGGTCTGCCGGTCAGGGAGTAGTCCCCGATTAACGCAAAACAGAACTGAATGAACCACATGCACTGAATTGCTTCATAAAAGTGTTCACATGGTTCATACGGCGCATGCGCGAAATTTTCCGACATTCGCCTGTATTCTTCTTTGCGGGACGCGTTCTTTTCTGTTTCATACAGGTCAGTTAAGGCGTCATGATAACGCTTCGCAAACCGGCAAACACCTTCGAGCGATATTTTCACCGATGTGTAAAAAGCCTTTTTCCCGCAGGCATCCGGATCACTGTAATCCAAAGCATTCAAATGTGTTTCAACTTCCGCAAGGATACCCTTAATGCCAGTATTCAACAGCTTTTCATAGTCAAGAACCCGGTGCCCGGTGTCGCCTTGGCGGGCGCCGCTGAAAAAGCCGTTCCTGTTCCATAGCAATCTGCCGGTCTCGTTTGTTTTCCTTTGCTTTGGCGTCAGCTTGAAGTTGTTGGAATAACGCCCTGCAATCAACTCGCGCTTATCAATCTCGATGGAATAATTATCAAAGAGCACGCAATCGATTCTTGCGCGTTTGATGTTGTGGGCGAATTCATCAACGCCCTCGGTCAATGCTTTGTTCACCCAAAACTGCTGTTCGGTATGTTTGTTTGGGTTTTTTCCGTTTTCAAACGCCTTTTCTTTTAGATACTGTGTTCTGTTCAACTTGTCAACCTCTGTGCTACAGCATTTGCAATCAGTTTATTGTTTGCCTTACATTTCGGGATATGGTGCCGTTATGCACAGCGGCTTTTTCTCCGAAGGAATGCCTTGATCACCGCAAAGCGGGCAACATAAATGATTATCTTTGAATTCAACCTTGCATTGTTCACAATGAATCATCTTTGTGGTATCAACGGCTTTTTGTTTAACATTGCTCTGTGTTTCAACATTGATCCCCTTATCCGCAAGGAATGTAAGGAATGTCCGCTGAACATCCGTCGCTTCGCTTCTTGAGGAGAAAACCACATTTATTATGTTGCCGCAGGTGGAAATCGCGCAGTTTATATAGTTGCTCATCGACCCGCTTGCAGCAAAATCAAAATGATCAAGGTGTTCTCCCATACCTTGCGGTATTTTAAGAACCCCCAGGTTCGTGAACGCGCTTGTCATCGCTTTTTCGCCAAGCAGCAGATAACCGATCTTTAAAACCCTTTTCTTGATAAACAACGGCATTTTGCGGATTACCGGATTGTTTTGTGTGGCTGTGTTATCCGCCACCCTTTTACTTAAACGCTCTTCTTTGAAACCTTCCCGCAGCTGAGGGGTTATTTCTGCCAGTATATCATCAAAACTGCGCTTTTTTCCAGTGGGATAAATGCATGTTGTGACATACAGCGAGAATCCACGCATTGTAACAGAATTAAAAAAGCGGCGCAAATTGACCGGTACGGATAGTTTAATCGGCTTTTTATTGTTTGCAGGCAGCATATTCTCATAAAAAGACCATGTGTATAAAGCCGCCAGATATTCCGTTATCGTAACGCCGCTAGCTTTTGTTATTTGTTTCATTTCGTCAACGGGAAAGAATCCATGTGTGAGCTTAAACAAATTTTCTTTTTTGGGTTGCCTGTATCTATATGCGGCGACTTCTTTCAGGCTTGTTTTTTCACCTTCGCCGCCCTTGACTTTTTTGTAAGAATCTTCCAGCTCTGCATCGGACGGGGCATCATTCAAATCAAGAACGCCTTCGTTTTTTTCGACTTCAAAGCCCTGCAATGCAGCATATCTTGCGACGATACTTTTTAAAAAGTTCACCGCTCCTGTGCCGTCCGAAATAACATGGAAGATTTCAAGTGTAATTCTGTTGCTAAACCATTTAATACGGAACATCGGCTTATTGCCTGTTCCGGCATCAATGTGTCCGCAGGGATATGAATCTTCCTTGTCGATTACATCTGTATCGGTAACCGTTCTGAGTTTGTAATTATAAAAATCGTTGTCCAACTGAACAAAGAATGTCGGGAATCGCTCCCGTAAATCAGCGACAGCCTGTTTGAGGATGTCCGGCTTGACATCGGCCTTCATGACTGCCGCGACCCTGAAGACTCTGTTCCAACTCTTTGTGTTTGTTACGGCATAAATAATACCCGAACCGTCCAAATCAAATACTTGCTCTTTACTTGTGTTTTTCTTTTGCGATGCCGGCATTGTTGTCACCCCATCGTTAATTTTATCCGCATTGAATGAAGCGGTTGTCCGCCAACTTCATTGTATCAAAGCCCGGCTCATATATCAACTTATTTGTGAACAAAAGCTCCTCCCGATATTTTCACTCCGTGTAAATATTTTTATTGCTAATTGGTTGAATTGTTTTTATAATGATGTTGTCGTATTTGGAACACAATTATTGATTGGGGTGATTTTTTGAAAAAAGCACAGGCAACCGGAGAAAAATTACAAAATAAAGATTACAGCAGAACTGTTCAATTGCTGCAAATTTGTTCCGGCGTGTTTATGCTGTTGATGCTTATCGGCTGCGTGATTTTACTCAACAAGTATAACATATCGGTTAAAAACCTTGGCGCTGTTCAAGAAATGCTGAAGGATGTCAACGGCGGTGTTATTACTCTTGCGGTTGGTATGATACTATTTTCAATCATCAAATCATTTGCCCTGATTTTCCCACCCGCTGTGCTTTTCGCGTTATCCGGCTTAATCTTTGAAAATATTTGGATTGCTATGCTGGTCAATTTTATCGCTACAGCTTTAAGCCTTTCACTTCCATACTTTTTGGGCCGTTTTACGGGCAAGCCAATGTTTGACACCCTTAAAAAGCGGTTCCCTAAAATCAGCAAACTTGATGATTTCGCGGGAGAAAACGAATTTGCTTTTGTATTGATCATGAAAGTTTCCGGACTTTTGGCAAGCGATTTAAGCAGCCTTATATTTGGCACTTTAAACATTCCATACCGCAAATACATGCTTGCGGCAAACCTCGGAATGATCCCTCTTAATGTTTTATGGACGCTGCTCGGCGCAAAAGGCGACCTATCGAACCCGTACAGTTTTCTTTACATACTGCCGATTATTATTTTTGCTGTCGTTTCTTTTGCCGGCATGAAACGCTATTCAAAAAAGAAAGCGACCAAGCAGTCTTGATCACCATGATACACACTGTGAATGGATGTATTTCATTTTAGCCTGTTGCAGCTTCATGCAATTAAGCACCAAGCGGATTTAACAAGACGCCTTGGTGCTTATTCTATCTTGTCCGGCGAATGGAATTTTCAAAGTCTAAACACAGCGAAGCGCCTTCATATTTAAAAGCCATGGTATCGCTTTCTCTTTTCGCGTGAATATATTCGCTATCATAACGGTCATATTCTAAATTCATTACAGTATTGTCGATGCTGAAACTGCCTTTGCTGGCAAGTGAATAAGACTTTCCATTACTGTTATATGACAAAACATCATTAGTGAAAGAGCGTTCGTTTGATACAATCCTTGCAACAAAGACATCAAAGCTCTCCCTGCTTTCGTCGCTGCTCTCGCAAATCCACCAGGTCATCTCGCCCTCCTGAACAAGATTGTGTCTTATAAAAGAGGTGTCTTCCAATCCTTCGGCGTTAATAAACTTGACAGGGTTCCCGGCAATCAACGCAATAAACGCACCGTCCTTTGCACCGAAAATCAGGCCATTAGAAAGTCTGCCTTCCTCAACTTGGTCAAAAAGGCTTACCGGGAAATGCGCGTGGGTATATTTATAAACCTTCCGGATTTTCAGTCCTTTTATGCGCGTATCATAAATGCTCATTGTTATATTTTTATTTTGAGCAACCGTGGGAATCACACCGTCACTCAGCCAATAATTCCGCTTATTGCCATAGGTGTCATAAGGATTCGCGGCAAAAACCGCAAACTCACCGAAATTCACGGTCCAAACATGCTGTTGGTTGCCGTGCGTATTGGGGCAGTAACGCTGCGCCGTTGCCTGTAAATAATACGGTGTTTTATAGGTATACATATTTGCCCGTTGAAGCGCGATACCGTTAGAAAACGGATTTGCAAACTTTGTGATATGCGGCAGCAGCCCGAACACTCTTAGAATAGTGAGGTTGAAAAATCTTAACTCTTTAAAATTTCCGTTGCCAAACAGTTTGTTTTGGCGGCAATAAGCAATAGTGTTATTGATTGTTTCGGGGTTGCTGAAGGATTCCATTGCCCATTGCATCATAATCTGATTGTCCTTGAACCCGATAAGGTCGTTTTCTTTCAGTTCAGAAAGATATAATCCGTATGATGCCCTTAGCTCTCTGTATCCTTTATCTTTCGCTATTTTTCTTAAAACATCGGGGATATCATATCCGTCTTTCTTGCGATACTTAAAATTATGCAGCATACCATTGTAACCGCCGGGTATGAAGGATGTGCAGCCGCTGCTTTTCAGCCCTTTATAAATATGGTCTCCCGCCATTTCATTGATGACACAGCCGACAGAGTTGTAAACACGCAAGGGGGTTCTTCCGTCATAATCTTCCACGCGGGTTAAGCGCCTGCCGGCCGGATAACAGCGCCCGGCTGTGCTGCCGAAAATGCCGTCGAACTGCCCCACCGCCATATCATAAATCAACAAATCCAAAATTATTTTTGCCTGTGTCCGCAGCTTCTCATCTTCGGCAAAATCGATGATCAAACTCAGCGGTGAGATATCCTCCACATAATAGGTCGGCGAATTCCATTCGGCAAAGCCATAACGCCACCTTTGTTCGAGCCATATCCTTATTCTGCTTTCGGCGCGTTCTTTATGTACCGAAGCCGGTTTGCCATCCACCGGAAAAACCCCATCCGGCCAAAGCAGCGCGGTAAAATATTCTGCCGAGGCAAGCTGGATTTGAAGATTTTCAGACCAAAGCACCATATTATCCGAGCCGGGCATTGTCATGAAAAAACGGTAGCCGGTAAATGCCCGTTTGATGTTGTCCTCATACTCCAAGGGCACCTGCCATCTCGCGGCATCTTCTTCATTTTTTTCGCGTTTTTCTTTAGCCGTCAGCAAAACCCGAAGCGCGGTCTGAAAATCAAAGGTGGAGCTGCCGTAACGGTCAGTGATACCCTGTACCATTCTTTCGGTCACTTCCCAGTCTTCTTTCGTAACCGGTTCGCCAACCGAAAGCTTTTTGAGTATTTCATTATAGTTTCCGTTTGCGCTTTGTATTTTCTTCCGTTTTGATGTCAGCAAAACAGATGTCAACTCAATAAAGGTAAGAAATATCAGCAACGGCAGTAACAAGACGCCTGTTATTGCGATTGTTATTTGCCGCGCTTTATTGCAACAAGGTTTTCGTTTCGCCTTTTCCATTTACGGCATCCTCTGTCCAGCGTGGATTTATGCGCTCTGATTTCAGTGAGCGGCTATGTTGATTAGTCTTCACCGGCATTCGCCGTGTCCCGCTGCTCTTCCATAAAAGCTTTTCTCTTTGCGGCTCTTACCTGCGCCAGCTCCTCATACATTCGTTCCCTCGTTTCAACCGTGCTGTTGTAGAAGAATTTAGGGATGTTTGTCAGCAAGCCGGTCAACCCCGGCAGCAAGGTACACCCCATAAACAACAGATACTTCGTCCTATCTGTCTGCTGTCCAAAGCCGGCTCTTAGGGAATAACCGATTTTAATCATGATCAGATTGCGAACAGGTCCCATAAGTGTACCTGTGATCTTTTTCACAACGCCTTTTGCCGCAATGGTTGTGCCCTCTGTCCTGTATCCATTTTTCCATTCACAGTAGTCAAGCGCTTCAACCATCATCATTTTGGGTATGATTTTTTGAATGCCGAGGCTCGATTTATATATGATATCCCTTAACATATATGCCGGGATCATGACCCCCAGTTTCCTGTAAAATCCACCGGCTCCTCTCCCGCCGATGATACCGATTAAGTAAACCATAATATTGGTCAAATCTCTGGATATATCGCCAAAAATCCAAAGGGCTTTGGTCGAAAACTTTTTTCGCGCCCAGGGTACATAGCTGTAGCTCGCAAGTGACAGCGGAGCGCCGGGTAATATAATAATGTTTTTGATGGAAACGGAACCGAGGACATCCACATAATAGTTATCCGCACCCGTATCGAAGGTGAATACGCCCATTAAGTCGGAAAGCATCATAATGAGCATCGGCCTGTTATTGAGTATCGTCTTGATGCCGTCGGCAAAACTTGGTTTTTCAACGGACTGGGCAATACGCTCTTTAGCCAAAGACGCAAAAAACAAAGCAAATGCCCCGCCTTGAACCGCGCACAAAGTGCCCATGGACAAATATACAGTCTGCATTGACATGCCGATGATATTGTGATTGACAAGGTCAATCAGAACGCCCATAAGTATACCCGGGAATGACTCCCACAGTGATGAAATCAGTTCCGCCATCGTAAAAAGCTTCACCTTATCCTGCGGGTTCGGGGACATGCTGGAAATAAAGCCTGTCTCCGCAAACCCTCTGAAGGTATTCATCAGTCCGACTGTCATGTTGAGGCCTGTCCAATAAAGCAGCTTTCCGACATTCTTCGGATCGCTGTTAAACAGATACGGCGTGCTCCAGTTCAGGATTGAGAAGAGTGTGCCGGGTATCGCAAAAAGCAGAAGATAAGGTTTAAACTTACCCCATCGAGTTTCGGTTTTATCAACAATGACGCCCGCGAAGATATCGTTTATAATATCCCAAATTCCGGCAATAAAGCCGGCAACGGCGTTCCAGGCAAAATCGATTTTAACAAGGTCCAAAAAGAACCGTCCGCTGTAACCGCCGATGCTGAACCCTTTCGAAGCATCGAAAAGTACATACGCCATCGTTTCCTTGCTGCCGATATACCGTCTGTCATGGAATTGCATCTTTTCCAATGTATCGCACCTCTGCCCGAGTCTAAGCATTCTTCCTTTGTTTGTTATACGCTTAGGATTGATCCTTCAGTCTTTCCGCCTCATTTTCTTTAATCGTTTGGCGTTTCAGCGCCCTCATTTGAGCCAGCTCCTCATACATCCTTTCCCGGGTTGCGTGTGACCCTTTATAGAAAAATTTGGGGATATACGACGGCAACCCGGTCAAACCCGGCAATATGGTGCAGCAGGCAAACAGCAAAAACTTTGTTCTGTCGGTCTGCTGCCCGAAACCCGAACTCAGTGAATAACCGATTCTAATCATAATCAAATTGCGAATGGGTCCCATTGCAATGCCGGCGATTTTTTGTATCAACCCTTTCGCGGCAAGGGTTGTGCCCTCGGTTCTGTAGCCGTTTCTCCACTCGCAATAATCCAGTGCTTCGGTCATCATCATCTTCGGTATTATTTTAAACACGCTTAGTGTGGACTTGTAAATGACATCCTTTACCATGTAAGCCGCGCCCATCACCCAAATATTGTTATATAAGCCTTTTCTACCTTTTCCGCCGACGATACCAATTAAAAACAGCAAAATATTGGTAATTTCCTTTTGAATGCCGCCCCAAATCCATAAAGACTTGGTTGAAAACCTTTTTTGCGCCCACGGCAAATAAGCATAGCTCATAAATGACAACGGGGCTCCCGGAATGACAATGATATTTTGAAGGGAGACAACGCCGAGGACATCCGTAAAATAATTCTGCGTTCCGGTATCAAATTTAAAAATGCCGAGCAGGTCCGATATCAGTATAATCATCATCGGCCTGTTGTTGAGGATTGTCCTGACCCCTTCCTTAAAACTGTGTTTATCAAGCGTTTGCGCAATTCTCTCCCTTGCTACGGAAAAGTACAGCAGAGCAGCCAACCCGCCGTACACGGCGCAAAAAGTGCCCATTGATAAATAAGCAGACTGCATGGTCATGTTGATTTTATTATGATTTATCAGGTCAATCAGCAAGCCCATAAACATGCCAGGAAAGTTTTCCCACAGGGATGAAATAACCTCGGCAATTGTAAAAAGCAAAACCCGGTCATGCGGATTCGGCGACATGCTCGATATAAATCCGGTTTCCGCGAAATTCCGGAATGTACCCATCAACTCGCCGGTCATACCCAAAACAGTTGTATAAATCAGTTTGTTGAAATTCTTTGGATTGCGGTCAAAAAAATACGGCGTCAGCCAGCCGAATACAGCAAGCAAAGTCCCGGGAATCGCAAACGCCAACAGATAAGGCTTGAATTTGCCCCATCGGGTCTGCGTTTTGTCAACCAGAATCCCCGCGAAAGCATCATTGATGATGTCCCAAATACCGCCGATAAGACCCGCGATCGCTCCCCAGCGAAAATCAATTTTGACAAGATCGAGGTTAAACCGTCCGTTGTATTCAGTGATGTTAACGCTTTTTGACGAATCAAATATACAATAAGCGAAAGTTTCTTTGGTACCGATATAGCGCCGGTCTTGGAAATTCACATGTTCAGCCATTCGTTACTCCCGCTGTTTTATCTTGTTTTTTTAGTTCTGTTCAGTTTAACAAATTGAATTGAATTAAGCAATTCATTATTTAGCAATTTTTCATTGACCGCTGGCAAGAGTTTACGGATATTGCCGTGGCGAAGGTTTGAGCTGATGAATATTAAAAGCGTAAAACGGGTGGTGATTATAAAGCGAATTTCTGTCAAATTTCTTTTTGCGCGGTGACCAGTTCGGAAGACTTTCCGGATTGTCATCAATCACAGCTGACAATTCGCCCTCGCCGTTCAGGTTTACAGAAGCAACAGCGAATTGTTCGATGTCCGTGCCGGATTTTTTATAAAAGAACTCGTGTTCATTCCCTTGATAAAGCAGCCGAAATTCGCCCTTTGTATGTCTCGCGTAGAGGTTATATCCGCAAGCGCCCAATATTCCCCCCCACGAAATGAGCTCTCCCGTCTCAGCAAACTCAAGGGTCAGCCCGTCCGGGGGAACCGGAAGTTTTCGGCTAACAGCTGCGGGGTATTCGTGCGACGGCATGCCGCAATGTTCGGCATTTCGCGCGGTTACCCTGACATGATATTTTGTCTCATTTTCAAGGCCGGTCAGTTCAAAGCGCGTTCCGGATGAATACGCGGCATGCATCCAAGTTTCCCCGCTGTCGCGGCTCAATTCAATTTCATATTTTTCGGTGCTGTATACCGCAGTCCATTCTATGTTTGCCTGCCCGCTCCCGGTTGTAACTTGTAGGATTTGCGGCGAAGCGGGAACCGGCAAATACCCCTTTTGCGTGAGGCTCAGTTTATGCGCTCCCTTTTGGACAAACACATAGCCGCGCTCATCCGGAACCAACTTAACCCCGTCAATATAAATCTCATCGACGCAGTTCCTTTTGGCAACGCGAACATACGAATCAGCAAACGAAACCACCCGGCCTTCCATGGTGTGCGCGCGGAAATCATTAAAAGATACGGCTACGGGTTTTTCGCCCTCAAGCTCGATTTTCAGTTCTTTATATTCAAGCAAATCGCCGTCAAACAACGCTAATGAATATGTCCCGTCCGCATTGACACGCACAGCACCCGATGTACCCTTGAATGTAATGGCGTCAGTATGAACACAAACAGGCTTTTGGCTGCGCAGGATATAATCCGTCCACGCATTTTCCCGCCGGACAACAGCGTACCCATTTTCATATACCGCGCTGATACCGGTTTTATGTGTAACCAGCGCAACGCTGTCCCCCATACCATGGTACCAAACGCTCTTGCTTTCGGGTGTGAAAAGTTCCCAGCGGTTATCCGTCTTTGTTAACATCCGAATATCCGGGAAATCGTCATAAAGTGCAACATTCCAGGCAAAGCGTGTCTTTGTATGCGCGGAGCCGACCGCGTCATAAATCAAAATGTAATCGCTGTGTGAAAGGGTTATGCTGCGGCTTTGATATTCCGGCCAACCGTATGAATCGGTGCTGACTTCGGAATCGATTTTGGCATACTGAAAATCACCCATATCAAAGAAGCCGTTTCTCATTACATTCGGACCGATGGATCGGTATTTGTACCCTTTCCACACGCCGAGCATGCATCCGGCATCGCAGTCATGAAACATACCGTCGCCGATTTCTTCCGAGCCGTTGTGGCTGTATGCCTTGCCTGCCGCGTAATAGTAGATGGCTCCGTTGCCGCCCATGCCGGCTGTGCCCCAGCGGTAATTCGGACCGTCATCTAACTGCTGCAAATGCACCGACATATCATCTGGCGTTTCGACCGCGCCGCGCAGCACGACACCGTAGCCGGTAAACGCGCAGGAACGGAATTCCGGCCGCGTGCCGCCGTCCCGCTTCTCCCGATGAAAAAGCGCACGATACAGATTGCTGCGGGACTGCGCCTCGGCTTCCACATCGTCATGGTTTGAAATATACCTGAGATTTTCAGCGGTAAGCGGTGCATACCGCTCTAATGCAAGCGCGAGATGCCACATGGCGTTTGGCGGAGCACGCCTTGCGCTGTGAGCGCCCTGGGGCGGGTGCAGCCTGCGGGTTGTTTCACCTTCCGCCCAGCAACCCTTGCTCCAATATCGGTTGTTCTTCAGGTGCTGAGTCAGTGTTTGCTGGTTATCTCCATTAAAGGGTGCAGTCAGAGAGTGAATCAGCCATTGTCCCAGCATGTCTGTCTCCGGCGTGCCGGCTGTGTTTATTCGCCCGCCGAGTATCCGGGCAACCGCTTGAGCGTTTAGAACATGATGCAAATAAGCCCAAGTATACAAACCGAGGTTCTCCGCCCACCGGCCGCCGCGCAGCATGTACTGTTTAAGCGGCGGGCGGGTCATGAACTTCGATGTTAAAGGGATCAATTTTTCAAAGGTTTTCATAAACAATTCATAATCGGGATGTTCCGGAAACAGGCAGGCTGTCGTGCCAAGGCATCGTTTGACATCCGATAACAGGTTCGGCGGACCGCCGTGCATCACAAACATCGGCACACAGCATTCGCCCTGCGCGAGATAAGTCAACAGCAATAGAATCGCCTCGGTTTGTTCCCGCTGCGCGTCGCTGAACAGGTCATAAATTATGTTGTAAGTGCTGAAATACTGCTCGCTCATGCGCCGGTACGGCACACCGGAGAAACCGCAGTTGATACTTGCGCCGTAAAGCGGCAAGGATGGCACTAAGAGATAAGTAAACATATGTTCCAGCATGGCGGCCGGTGTGTCAAATGCCGGGAATTCACAAAGTTTTTCCGGCCGCAAACCGTCTTTCGGGTATGTGAGCGTATAGTCCTTCACCTTATCAAGGTTTAAGGTGTTATACCAGTTTTCAAGATAATTAGCGTAACTCACTGCGAACAGCCCAAGTTTTGGCGCGGGAAAACCGTCAATGCCTTTCAACCTTTCAATCACTTCAAAGAAGCATTGCTTGTCTTTTTCATGGTTGTATACTGTCAGCCCTGTGCTGCGCGTACCGTTCGCAACGGGGAATTGCCACCGCAGGTTATTGTTTTCGTAAAAATACTTGACAGCCGAGCCATCCCAAGATGTAAAAATATCGTATCGCTCATTGTCCCAGTTTTCGCTCCTGCGCAAAAAAATGCCGACGCTCCGCCCGCTGCGTTCGTCCCAGAAACACGCGTTTTTATTGCGGGCAACCGCGTTCTGCGTTTCAAATACATTCAATTTGAATGGAAGCTCGCCGTTATCGCCGGCAGTCGGCAAATCCATCGGGTGGCTAAAGCTCTCCACGAAAGGTTCGTCAATTCTATGCCACGGATAATCCTCAAATTTCCGGCAAGAGGCGTCCTCCTTGACTTTGCCAGGGTTGTTCGGGGCATATCGGTGGGTAGGTTCAAACCCGATCAAATCAAACTGCCAGCAGACTTGTTCATCGCTGTTCATGCCGCTGACCTGTTCATCAAGTGTTATAAAATCAAGAGTGTCGAACAAGCAGATGTCCGCCCGGTAACGGCCGCTTCCTTCAAAAATATAATCAACACGAAAGTGCGTGAAAACCTCCCCGGACGCCACGCAGTTTGTTATGATTTGAATAACCTTACGCCCGCGGGATATTAGACGGGAACTTCCAATCCACGCTTTGTCGTCATTCATTGCCATAACGGGACCTGGCGGATTCAACGGATTATCACAGGATAGAGGCAATTTTATTTTTACAATGGAGTTGGATAAAACGATGCCGTCTTGCGTCTCGCTTATGGTTACCGGGCATTCAAAAACTTCGGGAATTCCCTTTACCAGCCGGAATATTCTTGCCCCGCCGGATGGCAAATCGGCCATAAATGTAACATCGGCAGAAAGGAGCGTTCCGTCATCCCGGCAGACAACATCCGAAAACTGGCATGGCAGCTGCTTTGAGCCACAGGACAACACCAACTCCTCTGTGCACACATTGTCACCCGAGAAGTCGATACGATAAGTAACCGGCGTCGTCGGCCAGCTGTAAAGCGGATAGCGGATATAGTCTTCAAGCCTAACTTCTAAGCTTCCAAGAAATGTATGGATTTCCTTTTTTTTGATGAAAACTCTGTTCATGTCGGCTCCTTGCTTGGGGTAACTGTTTTTCCGCTACTGCTGCAGATTATACTGCTCTGCTAAAAATACAGAAACTTCTGCCCAGGCAGCTTTGCTTTCCGGCAGCATATTCCCGGCCATCTGAAATACATGGAACATCCCATTGTACCGGGTCAG
>CAYUWQ010000025.1:14148-16410 GCA_964448455.1 uncultured Eubacteriales bacterium
CAAATTACAGCCTTGGGCAGTTCTTTGCCTTCGTCACGGAGTTTTGCGACAAGGGCAAGCGTCAGGTTTCCGCCGGCGCTGTCCCCGGCCACAATGATATTTTCAGGTCTGTACCCTTTTGCGAGTAAAAATTCCCACCCCTCAACCGCATCTTCCAAGGCGGCCGGATAGGTGTTTTCGGGCGCGATGCGATAGTTGAGCGACGCGACATCGGCGCCACCCGATAATTTCGAGTACCGCACCGCCATATTGCGGTATACATCCATAAATCCGATTACATATCCGCCCCCGTGCAGCTGATAAATGATATTATCGTTTGCTTGTGCCGCATTTTGCACAATCTCTATACTTGATGCCGACAGATCAATTTTTTCGTTTGTATACCCGCTTGGCGCTTTCCACTTAGACTCTTTGCTTGCGTATTCGCTCCCTTTTGAAAACAACCCGCCGTCCTGCAAAGCAGGCATTTGCATAACAAACCGAATGCTTTCGCGTGTTAATGTTCCGGCAAACGACACTTGCAAGTCAGGCCTGCCGAAGATCAAACCCGTATAGGCGAAGCAAACAGCAAGAACCCAACAGGCAAAAATACGCCAGCCGTGCCACAACTTGCTTGTACGCACTACCGATAGCACAACCGCAACAGCACACAGGCAAAGATATGCATACCACCTGCTGTCAATTAACAGCATTAAACAAAGCACCCAACCGAAAACCAATACCATCGCAATAGCAAACGGTAGTTTTCCGCTCTTTGATTTTGCGGATTCTGTCATAACGACACCCCAATACATAAAAGAAATTTGAATACAGTCTAACACAAAAAGGCCTTGACGCATAGCAAAATGATGATAAAAATAGAGTTGCCTTGATTCGATGTTTGGCAACTTGAATGCTGTGTTTTACAAAAATATCCGTTTTTCCATTTCCGTTGTTTCTGCCTCAAAGGTCCCGGAAGACATATTCTTTCTATACATCAACGGGCTGATGCCTGTTTTCTGCCTGAAAACTCTGCAAAAATAATTAGCACCTGAAAAACCGCACAGAGTTGCTACCACTTCAATGTTGTAATCCTTACCGCATAAAAGAATTTGCGACTCAGCTATCCGAACCGCTGTCAAATACTTCCCGGGCGTTATACCGACAGCGGATGAAAACGCCCGGATAAGATGGCACTTGCTGACCATTAATTCTTCCGACAACTCCTCGATGCCGTACAGTTCGGCATAGTTTTTGTGAATTAGTGCCAGCGCATGAACAATCAATTCCGGATAAGTTGTTTGGTCGTTTTCGCGGCCTTCATTACATTGACTCACAGTATTTGAAGATTCATTCAATTCCATTTACCCTCACCGCCTTAGCATATCAATATTTTACTATTTTAATGTTACCGAGTCAATGATATAATGAGATATCAATTGAATAATAATTCTAACAAAAGGAGGAATTGCTTTATGGCCGGTATTAAACTCAAAGATGTTTACAAGGTGTATCCCGGCGATGTTACCGCGGTCTCCGATTGCAACATCGATATTGAAGACAAAGAATTCATCGTGCTGGTCGGGCCTTCCGGCTGCGGCAAATCAACGGTATTGCGTATGATTGCGGGGCTTGAGGATATTACCGCTGGCGAAATCTACATCGGTGACCGTTTGGTTAACAATATTCCTCCGAAAGACAGAAATATCGCCATGGTTTTTCAAAACTACGCCCTTTACCCCCATATGACGGTTTATAAAAATATGGAGTTCGGATTGAAACTGCACAAAGTGCCCAAAGATGAAATACAAAAAAGGGTTTTTGAAGCCGCGAAAATACTTGAAATTGAACAATTGCTGGACAGAAAACCAAAAGCGTTGTCCGGCGGACAGCGCCAGCGGGTTGCCCTCGGGCGCGCGATGGTTCGCAGTCCCGCGGTTTTTCTGCTTGACGAACCGCTTTCCAACCTGGATGCCAAACTCCGTACAGCCATGCGGGCGGAGATTATCAAACTGCATAAACGCCTGGAGACCACTTTTGTTTATGTAACGCACGACCAAACCGAAGCGATGACGATGGGTGACAGGATCGTTGTGTTAAAGGACGGATTCATCCAACAAATCGATACACCGCAGAATTTATATGATTTCCCCTGCAACCTTTTTGTCGCGAGTTTTATCGGCTCACCGCAAATAAATCTGCTTGACGGTATCCTAACCAAAACCAATGGCGGATATGCCGTGGAACTTGGCGGATGCCGACTTAATATTCCCGGTGACAAAG
>CAYUWQ010000026.1:0-16403 GCA_964448455.1 uncultured Eubacteriales bacterium
TCCGCCAACGGCAATATAACACTCAACTTCGGCGGCACCCACGGCTACGGTATTATTTACGCGCCCAACGGCAATGTAACCGTCGGCGGCGGCAACACGACCTGGCACGGCAGCATCATCGGCAACACCATCAGCGCTATCCCTGCCAACATCACCATGTATTCCAATGAATTCGCGCTGCCGTTTATCATCGGTTCCCGGTCCGCCATTCTCGTTGAGTGATCTGAATCTTATTATCTGTGCCCGCCGGCTTTTTCGGCGGGCATATTGCTGTACAACCCGTAGTAATCCGTTGTTAAGCGGAGGCAATACAAAGCTTTTATTCTATTATTTGCTTGCCTGCCGGCAACTTGTGTGCTAAAGTATACAAGTGAGTTTATTGTTGGAAGGGGAAGGTTGAATGCTGGAAGATAAGCCGGTTGTGCAGGTGCGCGAGCCGGAGGAAAAAACAAAGTATGTTTACCAGGACAGGCGGTATTTGGGTAAAAAAGAGACCTTTGCCTATGTGCTTTTTGATGTGTCCCAAAGTTTTAATATCAACGCTTATCAGGAGCGTTTTATTTTTGATGTGCTGCACATTGATTTTCTTTATCTGTCTCTTATCAACCTCGTGGGTGGAATATGGGATGTTATCAACGATGTGATTATCGGCGCGGTGGTGGATAAAACCCGCACGCGCTGGGGCAAATTCAAACCATATTTGATAATCTTTGCCGTGCCCGGCACCGCGCTCACCTGTGTTTACTGGCTGCTGCCCGTGCTTTTCCCCAACCGTTCGGGGACGGATGTGGCAAAGTTTATTGCCTACTTTATTCTGGCAATTACGCAGGAAACGATGGGCACTTTCAGGGGCATTTCACAAGGCGGTATGCTCGCGACTATCACACCGCACCCGGTGGACAGAACCCGCCTGATTACCCTCGCGACGGTCGCGTCCGGATTCTTGGGCGAGCGGATACCGGAGCTGATGATGACGCTGATGATTGACGGCATCAACATGGGCAAAATCAACCTGCAAATGCAGAGCACCTATGTTTTCATGGGGTTGTTTACGACCATTGTCAGCGGCGGGCTCGCGCTGTATTTCCTGCTCGTTTCGCGTGAAAGGGTCATGCAGTCTATCGAACGCCCGAGCATCCTGCAGGGCATTAAATCGATTATTAATAATAAGCCCATACTATTAATGACCCTTTCCGAATTTCTCGGCTCTTTTTCCATCGGCACGGGGTTGTCCAATTACTATATTGATGTGCTCGGTTCCGCGTCTATCAAACTCGTTGTCGGCATCCCCGGCGGATTTGTTTCTACCCCGAGCTTTGCCTGGGTACCGTGGTTTCGGCGGCATTTTTCGACCAAAGCGCTGTGGATTATCGGCAGTTACACGGGGGATGTGCTCATGGCCATCGTTTTCCTGTTCGGCTCCATCGGCGGTAAGGTCAACGGATTTTACAAAAAACGGCTGCCGATGATTATCGCTATCACCCTGCAGGAAACCTTGTTTATGTTTGTGTATGGCGTGCGTAAAGTTATCCCGACAGAAATGTACAACGAAGCCATGGATTACTGCGAGTGGAAAAACGGTTACCGTACCGAGGGCATGACCGGTGTGGCCAAGGGGCTCGCGTCCAAACTTGTGCGTGTCTTTGGTGCTTCTTTCAGGGCGCTTCTAATGAAATCATTCGGTTACGAGCAGGGAAAAGGTTACCTCAAGCAAACCGATGATACAAAGTACTTCCTGTTCGCGATGTCTACGGTTATTCCGCTGGTTACCGGCTCTTTAAGCATCATACCCAAGCTGTTTTATGACCTGACCGGCAAAAAGCGTGACAACATGTATGAGGACCTGCTTGCCCGCCGCGCGCAGGTTTCCAAGGATGTTTCCGCGGGGGACGCTGAATCCATGGCCAGGGCTTCCGAAGGGCAAAAAAATGTCGGGAACAAAGACTGATACGAACTGAATAATTTTCTTCCGGGGCGGTTAAAATCCACTCCGGTTTTTTATTTGACAGCCGGAAAAATTGTTCCGAACAGTTGATTGATTTTACAGCCGTTGTGTGCTAATGTTATCGGGTAAAATCATTGCATGGGAGGAACATCCATGGCCGCACCGGTCACCCCCGCCGTTCAACAGGCGGACAATAACAAGGCGGGCTATGCCGCGCAGGGGCGCCGTTATCTTGGCAATAAAGAAACCTTTGGCTATGTGCTGTTTAAGGCGTCGCAGGAGTTCAACATCAACAAATACTCCGACCGCTTCATTTTTGATGTGCTCAAAATCGATTTTGCGTATCTGGCGATTATGAGCACCATCGGCGGTGTTTGGGATGTTGTAAACGATATCATGTTCGGCGCGATTGTGGACAAAACCCGTACCCGCTGGGGCAAGTTCAAACCGTATCTGATTGTTTTCGCAATACCCGGCACCATCGGCACCTGCTTGTACTGGATGATGCCGGTGCTGTTCCCCGGCAGGTCGGCCATGGATTTAACAAAATTTCTGGTCTATTTTGCGTTGGCAATCTCGCGGGAAACGGCGGGCACCTTCAGCGGTATCGCGCAAACCGGGATGCTTGCCACCATCACACCGGACCCGCTTGACAGAACGCGCCTGATCACTTTTTCCAATGTCGCGGCGGGATTTCTGGGCGGTCAGATACCGGAGTTTATGATGACACTGCTCATTGACGCCATCAACATGAAAAAAATCGCGCTCAAAATGCAGAGTACCTATGTGTTTATGGGAATGTTCACCACCATTGTGGGCGGTGCCGCCGCATTCTATTTTTTCCTGATTACGAAAGAACGGGTGATGCAGTCCATCGAGCGGCCGAGTATTCTGCAGGGGTTAAAATCAATCGTCAATAACAAACCGGTTCTGTTGATGACCTTGTCGGAGTTCCTCGGCTCGTTTTCTATCAGTACGGGGATGTCCAACTATTATATTGATGTGCTCGGCATGGCGTCCATCGGGCTGATTGTCGGCATACCGGGCGGCTTTGTGTCCACCCCCAGCTTTGCCTGGGTACCGTGGGCGAGGAAGCATTTTTCCACCAAAACACTCTGGCTCGTCGGCAGTTATACGGGTGATTTTTTGATGTCGCTGGTATTTCTGTTCGGTTCTATCGGCGGCATTAAAAATGGCTTGTATAAACGCAAAGGGCCGATGATCGCCGCCATCATGCTGCAGGAAACGCTGTTTATGTTCGTGTTCGGTATCCGGCGGGTTATACCGACTGAGATGTACAACGAGGCGATGGATTACTGCGAGTGGAAGAACGGTTACCGTACCGAGGGCATGACCAGCGTCGCGCGCGGTCTTGCGTCAAAACTGGTGTCCATATTCGGGTCGGTTTTAAGGTCTTTGCTGATGAAAGCGTTTGGCTATGAGCAAGGCAAAGGCTATTTGGCGCAGACGGACAGAACAAAATACTTTCTGTTCGCGATGTGCACGGTGATACCGTTTGTCACCGGGTCGCTCGGCATTATTCCAAAGTTGTTTTATGACTTAACCGGCAAAAAGCGTGAAAGAATGTACGAGGATTTAATGTCGCGCCGCGCGAAAGTTACAAAGGACGCGACTGTGGGGGACGCGGAATCTATGGCGAGGGCATCGGAGACGCAAAAGAGTATCGATAAGAATCAGAAACTTTGATCAAAACAACCGCTTAATATATTCGATTTGCGGAGGCTTACGATGGAGAAACCGGTTATTAAAGACCAAGCAGCGCCCGTAAAAGAGAAAGAAGAGTACCGCAGTCAGGGCAGACGCTATGTGAGTAAAAAAGAAACCTTCGGCTATTCGCTGTACAAAGCTTCCGGCGGTTACGGCATCGGGTATACGGACCGGTTCATTTTTGATATTTTGCATGTGGACTTCTCTTACCTGGCCATAGTCAGCTTTTTCGGCGGAATTTGGGATGTGGTCAATGACCCCATCATCGGCGCGATTGTGGATAAAACCCGCACGCGCTGGGGCAAATTCAAACCCTATCTGGTGATCTTTGCGGTCCCGGGTACATTGATGGCATGTTTATACTGGCTGCTGCCGGTTTTTTTTCCGCAAAAATCCGCGATGGACTTTACCAAATTTTTAGTCTATTTCGCGCTGGCGGTCACCAGGGAGACGGTGGGAACATTCAGCGGCATTGCCCAAAGCGGCATCATCGCCACTGTGACCCCGGACCCTTTGGACAGAACACGCCTGATCACTTTTTCTAATTTAATGGCTAACTTTTTAGGCGACGGGGTTCCCCAATTGATTATGACACTTTTAATTGACGCCATCAATCTTGGCAAAATCAAAATAAAAATGCAGAGCGCCTATGTATTTATGGGGACTGCAACCACGCTGGCCTCCGGAATTATCGCGCTCTATTTTTCGCTGATAACCAAAGAACGGGTTATGCAGTCCATCGAGCGGCCGAGCATAATGCAGGGCATTAAGTCCATCTTGAATAACAAACCTGTTTTGCTCATGACGCTGTCGGACTTCCTCGGTTCATTTTCCATCGGCACAGGCATGTCAAACTACTATATCGATGTGCTTGGAATGGCTTCGATAACGCTGATTGTCGGTATACCGGGTGTGTTTATTACCCCCGTCAGTTTTGCTTTTGTGCCATGGTTCCGTCGGCACTTTTCCACCAAAGTGAACTGGCTCATCGGCAGCTATACCGGTGATTTCCTGATGGCACTGGTGTTTTTCTTCGGGTCCGTCGGCGGTATAAAGAACGGACTTTATAAACGCAAAGGACCGATGATTGCCGCGATTATGCTGCAGGAAACCTTATTCACCTTTGTGATGGGGTTAAGAAGAGTCATCCCCATCGAAATGTACAATGAGGCGATGGATTACTGCGAATGGAAAAACGGATTCCGTACCGAGGGCATGACCAGTGTCGCCAGGGGGCTTGCGGCAAAGCTGGTGCAGGTGTTCGGTTCAACTCTCCGTTCGGTTTTGATGAAATCGTTTGGCTATGAACAGGGCGCGGGATTTTTAAAGCAGACAGAAAGAACAAAATATTTCCTTTTCGCCATGTCAACCATCATACCGTTCGTGACGGGATCACTCGGTATTATACCAAAGCTGTTCTATGACCTTGCCGGCGCCAAACGCGATAGGATGTACGCGGATTTGCATGAACGGCGTTCCCTGGTTTCACGCGCGGTATCCGAAGGCGATGCGCTTTCGATAACGAAAGCGTCCGAATCGCAGCAAAACATTAACCCGATGGCTTAAGCGTGTAAAAGTGTTAAAACAGGAACAGGAGACGGGGGAATTCCCGCCTCCTGTCTGTTTTAAAGCATCTTGAAAAATGTGAATGATTAAGGTATCATACAATCAACGGTTATTCTTTATTCGGGAAAGCAGCGGCGTTTTAATTTCAATGGCTTTGTGCGGGCACATCTCCTGGCAGCAAAAGCACCGGATACATTTACCGTAATCATAAACAGGGTAACCGTCTTTTTTGGGCTCCATTGCGATGGCCTTTTTTTCGAGCGGGCAGCTTGTTACGCACAGGCCGCATTTGATGCAGTTTTGTTGGATGATAGCGGGCCTTTTGGCTGTAAAGCGCGAAAACATAGTCAGTTTGCCGTATTTGGTGTCGCCCCGGTTTACATTGAATGACGGGTTGCCGTATTTTTCCGCTGCCTCGCTGATGCTGATTGTGCCGCTTTCCGTCACAACCTCAATATCTCCCGGCCGCCATTTACCGACACCGTACGCTTCACCGTAAATGTTTGTGGCCACCAGGGACGGCTCCAGATTAACCAGCGCGCAAAAAACGCTGTCAAGCGCGACCGGGTCGGCGGAGAACAGCAGCAGTTTCATTTGTACAGGGTCACCGGAGCCGGGGCCGTTGCCTTCCATGGCAACTACGGCGTCCATTATATGCAGCCGCGGTTTGATGAGATTGTTCAAATCCGCCAGCATCTTGCCGAAACTGTCCGGGTCAGGGTACTTCGCATGGCCGGCACCTTTGTTAATCCCGGCAACGCATCCAAAGGTATTTTTCACGGCACCGGTTATCCGCTCCAACCCGTGCGTTTTCATTTTGCACAGGTTGATAATCGCGTCGGTTTCAAGCGCGCCTTTGCAAATAATAAAGCTGTTCGCGGTTCTGCCTTGCGGGTAATCAACACGCTTCCAACCGCTGAAATCCGCTTGAGAAACACCACATTGGGCAGCGGCTTGGCTGATCCCTGCGGCTTGCGCAACCTTTGCCATGGATACGCCCGGCCCGGGTGAATCGCCGTAAAACAGATTTTTAAAACCATTGTTTCTCAACAGGTTAGCGACAGCGGTAAAAACCGCCGGATGTGTTGTAACAGCCTGATTTGGTTCTGCCTTTTTTAAAAGGTTTGGTTTGAGCAGAATCTTTTCGTTCTTCGCAACAAAGCTTTCGATGCCTCCGAGCAAATCAACCCCCTTTTGAACAGCGGACGCAACAAGAGCATCGTCATATTCCGCGCAGGTTACAAGCGCAACTTTGCTTTTTGGTTTTTGTTCCATATCAGGCACCCTTTCGAACAACACTAAATAATACGATGATTATACCATGAATATGTGAATATGCTGTGAGGAACTTCATCACTTATATAACAGTATTTTACCATAACCTGAAACGATGTCAACAAAAGGAGGAAACAACAATGGACAGCTTTTTTGAACTGATATCCAAGCGGCAAAGCTGCCGCAGTTATTCCGGGCAGAAGGTCGAACGCGAAAAACTGGAAAAATGCATCGATGCGGCGCGCCTCGCGCCATCCGCCTGCAACTCCCAGCCATGGAGCTTTACTGCTGTGTGCAGTGAAGAACTCGCGCCAAAGGTGGCTAAATGTTTGCAGGAGATGGGCATGAACAAGTTTACGGATGCATGTCCGGCGTTCATTATTATTACGGAGGAAACCGCGACATTGTCAGCGAGGTTCGGCGGCAAGGTGAAAAACCAGGAATATGCCCCGATTGACATCGGCCTTGCTACGGCACAGTTGTGCCTGGCTGCCACGGAACAGGGGCTTTCCACCTGCATCATCGGCTGGTTCAACGAATCCGCGCTCAAGGACTTGCTCGGTATCCCAAAAGCCAAGCGGATTCGCCTTGTGATTGCTGTCGGTTATGCTGCAGAGGAGGAACTGCGCCAAAAGAACCGTAAAAAACTCGAGGACATAACAAGGTTTATGTAGGTACTCACACTAAACACCCCAAAAAAACCCGAACGGTTTATACCGCCCGGGCTTTCTGTCGTTGTGTGTTCTTTATATGAAGAACATGAAAATAGTTTTCAGCGAACGCAGCGCACCGGCAAGCGCCGCGTAAACAGCAATCAGTTGAGCGAAAAAATTAGTTTCACTGCCGGTGTTGTTTAAACGGACATCTCCGTCTGCGTCAATCGTCAATGTTTGCTCATCGCTCATGAGCCCCCTTGCGCTGTCACCGACGATGAAGGAGTAAGCTACACCGGTTTCCAGGCAGCTGATGGTGAGCGTATGTTTGAGTAAAATGCGCGGGACTTCAATTTCGGCAACACCAAAGTCGAATGTTTTAACTGTTTTCTTATCAATTGCAGTACGCGCCGAAATTGACGCGTCGGCGGGCAGGGGGGTTATCTTTATATCGGTTCCTTCAAGGCCTTGTATGGTGTACCAAGATATAACCGCCTCGCCGGCGTTTGCGCCTTTTGCGGCCTTTAGTTTCGCGGGCAGTCTGAAATTTGCCGCAGAGGGTGTGATTTCGACCGTGCCGGCAACCAGCGTGGTTACAGAGTCACCCAAAAAGACGGGGTCGGTGTCCGTTGTGAATGAATCGATAATATCCGCCAGTCCGCCGGCCATCTGAAAGCGTGCATCCGAGTTTAGGTACGGGTACCCCGCTGTGTATAACAGCGCTTTCACCAAATCTCTGCCGGAGTCCATGCGCAGCAAGGGTATCAGACTGATGCGTGATGACGCTTTGTTGAGAATTTTATCAAGAATCACGCCAACGGTCAAATCATCACCCGCTGCCCTTCGCAGGGCTTTCATCACGCCGGCGGGTAGAAGATTGTCCAAATCATTCAGGTGGATGGACGCGAGGATATCGTCAAAAAGTATATCATTTATCAGAATGTCAATCAGTTCGGCAACAAGCCTGTCTGCTCCGGCTTGTGTGCGCAGCGCATCCACGGCGGCATGAATTTCGGGATTGTTTGACGGGTTTTCATCGCCGGTCATATGATATTCAAAGCAAAGCAGCAGTATTTTGCCAAATTCGGTCGCGCTGTTGCCTTTTGCCAACTCAAAACGTGTGAGCCTTGCAACGGCTGCGCTGAGAAGTTCCTGCGTATGCGCTGTATTCAGGATGTATCGGTCATCAATCTGCTTGACAACCGCTTCCAGGAAAAGCGAGAAATCCTGCGCGGAAAGATTATATCCGGCAAGAGTGGTCTTCATCGCAGAGGAAGATTGTATCATCTCCCTGCCAAGGTCTTGTCCCTTCTCTTTCAGCAAGCCCGAAAGACCATCGGGCAGGGCTTTTCGGACCTCTTTGACAATCTCCGGCAGAAACATCGTGTTGAAAAACGCCGCGGCGTCACTCCGAATGCCGTTTTCAACGGAACCGCCCAAGAGCATCGGCCAACAGTAATTTTCACTGAACGGCCGGTCTATGATGCCGAACCGGTCGGAAACATCGCTCACATCGACATAACTTTCGGCATCGCAGGCAACATTATTGAGCCGGCAGACAGTCTGTCCGCCCGCAGCCGGCGTTACGGAAACTTCCCGGTAGATATTCGGGACACCCGCCAGCGCAGCGGTCTCAATATCATAAAGTATTCGATTGCCGGCCGAAACATAGCCGGCGGTATCATTGGCGTGAACATGCCCGGTAAAAACATATTGCATACCGGCATCCGCCAGCGCGCCCGCAAAACCCTCATGGTTTTCCGGCATATCATCGCCGGCCGTCAAATATGCCTGGAGTTCGAAATGCGGGATTACGCTGAAGTGAATCATCCCCAGCACCGTTTCCCCCAGCAAGGCCGCTTGCTCTGTTTGTTCTAGCACCCATTCGGTCAGCTCGGGGGACAGATGCATACCGCCCTCTTTTCTATCCAGGCCGTCTTTCGTTACATCCGCGGAGTATTTGCAAGCGTCAATTGCAATCAACCTGAAACCGCCGGCTAAACGAACGGCATAGGACAACATACCGGCTTTTCCGGTTGAGGGGACATATACACTGTCGGCTTGCGCGTAACCGAAGTCCGCGTAAATCTCTCGAAAAGTTTCCGGGGCGGTGATTAAAGCAGGGTCATCGTCATCGCTCAGCGCGTAATTGACGGCATTGTAGTTGTTCACATCATGGTTGCCGTTGACAACATAGACCTGTATGCCGGTTTGCGCCTCGAACGCGCGGAACAGCGCGGCGATTTCCAGATGCCCGGTGATTTCTCCCGCGAAAGTCAAGTCGCCGGGGATGAGCAGGTAATCCATCGGGTAGGTGCCGTTTGCTTTGCGTGCGGCAATCGTTTCAAGCGCGGCGTGCAGTAACGGGGACGATTCTCCCATGAACTTGGCTTCGCTGTAAGCGGCTTCAATATATTTTTGCGAATTCAGGTTGACGAAACTTTCGGGATAATAATGGATGTCAGACATAACGCCGAAATTTACTGCCGGTTCTTTTATGCTAACCGCATGTGCCGGTGTTATGGTGAACGAACCGGTCAATAAAACGAAAGACATTGTAAGTGCCGTTAACCGGCGAAAAAGCATTTTCATTTTAGTGCCCTCCGTATCTTTGTTACAATATCGGCATTTTGTGGAGAATTATAAACTCGGGTAAGCGTTTTAAGCGGCGGTAAAAAATTTAAAAATCGTGCCGATAGAATGAAATGCTGTGATAATCAATTCAAACACGGCAATCAGTTTGGTGAAAAATTCGTTGCCGGTTTGGTTGTTTTGGTGTATTTCGCCGTTTGGACTAATGGTGAAGGGTACCGGGCTGCTCATCAAACCCCTTGCGCTGTCGCCGATGCTGAATGTGTACTCAACGCCAGTTTCGAGCCCGCTGACGCTTACCGTATGCGTAAGCAGGGATACTGTTTTATAAAGCTTCAGGAACCCTAAGTCTACAGCCGGTATCTCTTTTTCAACTCTTACGTTTGGAGCGGCGGTAACAGCGCCGGCAGGGGCAGGGGTCAACCGGATATCACTGCCTTCAATGCCGGGCAGGGTATGCCATTCTATTTGGATTTCTCCCGGGTTGGCGCCTTTTGACAAAACAATATCGGCGGGCAGTCTGTAATTTTCGGCAGTCGGCACAACGGTTACTTTGCCTTTATATTCAAGCGTCGTATCATAATCGCTCAGTTTGCGCGGATTTTCGTCTGTGGTGAACGATACGATAATATCAGCAAATGCGCTCGAAATATCAAGCCGTGCTTTTGAATTCAGATACTTCGCGCCGGCTGTGTATACAAGTGCTTTCAACAAATCCCGGCCGCTGTCAATTTGGACAAACGGCAGTTTGTTCATGCGTTCTGCCGTATTATTTAAGATAAGGTCTAATATACCGCCTACACTTAAATCATCACCGGCGATTTTGCGGAACATCAGCATCACATCTGCCGGCAGAAGCATATCAAGCTCATTCAGGCTGATCGACGGCAAAAGTTCGTTAAACAATACATCGTTGATAACAATGTCAAGCAGTTCCGCGATAAATCTGTCCGCACCCGCCTGTGTGCGCAATGCCGAGACAGCCTCGATAATTTCCGGGTTGTTCTCCGGATTTTCGTTGCCGGCGGCGTTATACTCGAGCGCAAGCAGCGCGATCTTGCCAAATGCTGTTGCACTGTTGCCGGGCGAGATTTCAAAGCTTGCAAACCTTGCAACCGCGGCACTGATAAGTTCTTCTGTGAGTGTTGTGTCAAAAATATATTTGTTGTCAATTTTTGCAACAACAGCGTTCAGAAATTTTGAAAATGCGGCAGGCGTAAGATTAAATCCTTTTAAAGATGCTTTTAATGCAGGCGAATTCTTCGTGAGTTCCGCACCGATATCAATACCATTTTTGCGCAGGAGGCCGGCAAGTCCGTCCGGCAGCGCCTCGTGTATAGCATCGGTCGCTCTGAACAAGAAAGCATTATTGAAATAACCGATTCCGCTGTTCCGGATGCCGTCTTCAACGGAGCCGCCGTACAGCATCGGCATACAATAATTCTCGCTGAAAGGCTTTTCAATCACACCGTATTGGTCGGATACATTACTGATATCAACAGGGGATTCCGTGTCACAGTCAACATTGGCAAGTCCGCAGTTTACAGTCCCTTGAACAAGGCCTTTCGAAAAAGAAGCCTCTCTGTATGTGCAGGGATATGCGCTCAATTCGCAGGTTTCGATGTCGTAAATTGTTTCATTGTTTGCGGAAATAAAGGAAGCAGCATCATTGGAATGCATGTGACCGGTGAATATAAAATGCATACCGGCATCCGCGAATTGACCGGCGAGTATTTCGTTATCGTATATGGTTGAATTCTTTGATAAAAAGCGCTGCAGGTCAAAATGTTCCACAAGGCTGCCATGCGCCATGGCAATAACAGTTTCACCGTTTTTAGCCGCTTGTTTGCTTTCGCTCACTACCCAAGCAGCAAGCTCCGGGGTAATATTCATCCGGCCTTCTTTTGAGTCGGTACCACCGGACGTTATATCCGCCGAATAAACACATGAGTCAATAGCTAATAACCGGTAACCGCCGCGCATGCCGACTGAATAAGAAAGACCGCCCGCTTTACCGGATGAGGGTGTAAAAACACGGTCAGCTTGGTTATAACCGAAATTCGCATAGATTTGCATGAAGTCTTCCGGTGTTGTTAAAAGGAGTTCCGGGTTTTCGTTTGCGGTAATTCTTTGCCCGCTGGGGCCGTTGTAGTCGGACGCCTTATAATTATTGACATCGTGGTTGCCGTTAATGACAAATACTTCTATCCCTGTTTGTGCTTCGAACGCCTCAAACATTGCCGCGTTTTCAATATGCGCGAGTTTTTCACCCTCGGAAGTAAGGTCGCCCGGCAGAATCAGATATTCCATATTATATAAACCTTTTACTTTGCGTATCGCGATGGTTTCCAATGCGGCTTTGAGTATTGCCATTGATTCACCCATCAGTTTGGAATCACAATAGGCTTCGTGCAGGTACACTTCGGAAGTATTGTTTACATAGCTTTCCGGGAAAGTGTGCGGGTCTGAAATTACGCCGATTTTTAGAGGTGGGTCAAAAATACCCTTCGAATAGGCGGAGGCTTCGGTGAAGGAACCAAACAGCATAGTGAGCACCAATAGAACGGACAGCAGCTTTTGAAGAACTTTTTTCATTTTTAAACTCCTATTGCTAATAATATGACAGGATGCAATTGTTTGACTGTGGATAGACTAAGGGAATAAATAGAAAACGGCGAAAACCGACTTTACGCCCGATATGAATTTTAAAATGAATTCGAGCAAACCGGCAAAAAACCGATTGCCGCCGGTGGCAGTATTGTGGCTTATTTCACCGGAATCATCGATCTCAAACGACGCAGTACCAGCCATCAAGCCCTTGGCTTTGTCACCGATGCGGTAATGATAGGTCACACCGGGCTCGAGTCCGCATATTGTAATCGTATGCAAAAGGGCAGGCTTGGATTTATCAAAAGTCATAAAACCCAAATCAATTGCGGTCAAATTCAAATCTTTTCTTTTTACCTCAACGCTTATGACCGCACCGGCCGGCAGGGGATTCAGTTCGATATCACAGCCCTCAATGCCAAGCATTGTATGCCAGGTAATGACCGCATCGCCCGGTTTACCGCCGGCTGTGACAGTACTGTTCATCGGCAGCCTGAAATTCTTTGCAGTGGGTATTACAACCGTCTTACCGTTGTATGGCAGGGGTGTACCGGAATCTTTGCAGTTATTATCCTGAGAAAGGGACGAAATAGCGTCCGCAAGCACCTTCGATATCCTTAAACGGGATTCTGCATTGAGATAGGGATACCCGGCAACATAGATCAAATCCTTTAAAACATCTCTGCCGGTTTCAATTTTAAAGAATTCATTATCTTTCATGGGTTTTGCGGCCGCATCGAGTATTTTATCCAGCACACCGCCGACGGTCAAATCATCACCCGCAATGGCACGAAATTTTAACATCACCTGTGCCGGCAGCAGGCTGTCCAGTTCATTCAGGCTGATAGAAGGTAAAATTTCATCAAACAGCATGTCGTTGACAACAATATCAAGCAGTTCTTCAATCAGCCTGTCCGCACCCGCTTGCGTGCGCAAGGCAGTAACCGTTTCAATCAATTCCGGGTGATTCAGCGGATTTTCATCGCCCGCCGTCATGCCGCACATTACCAGAAGTAACACTTTGCCAAGTTCGGTTTTTTCATTGCCCTCAGCCAATTCAAAGTGTGCAAGCCGTTCAACCGCTGCAGCAGCCAGCTGCGTTGTGCGGGTGGTATTTAAAATATATTGTTCATCAACCTGAGCGATGACCGAATCAAGGAAAGCGGCAAAGGCAGCCGGCGAAAGGTTGAATGTTTCGAGCGCAGATGTAAATGCCGGTGAGATTTCTTTAAAGTCAATATCTTTATCATCCAGCATTCCGGCGATACCCCGGGGAAGAGGTTTTTTAATGATGCCCGGAAGTCTTGGCACAATTAAGCTGTTGATAAATACTGCGCCGTCGTGACTGATGCCTTGTTCGATAGAACCGCCGTATAGCATCGGCATCGCGTAATTCTCACAAAACGGTTTTTGAATAACACCGTACACATCGGATATTCCGCTGATGTCAACATTGCTTTGCGCATCGCAGGCAACATTGTTCGGTATGCAATTTACCATACCGCTGCCGGGTGTATTATCAAACGAAACCTCTCTGTAAATATTCGGGTAGGTGGTCAGCCCGCAGGTTTCAAAATCATAGATGATTTCGTTATTGCCGGAGATAATAGAGGCTGTGTCGTTCATATGGTTGTGGCCGGTAAAAACAAAATGCATGCCGGCATCGGCAAGCTCATAGGATATTCTTTCAAAGTCAGCCTGCAAAAAGCTTCCCGCAAAAACACTCTGATATTCAAAGTGCTCAACTACATTACCGTGTGTCATGCCGATTACCGTTTCGCCGCGCGATACTGCTGTGCGGCATTCGGAAAGAACCCAAGCCAAAAGTCCGGGTGTCATGTAGGCATCAGATTCATCGTCATCTTCACCGTCACTCGTCACATCCGCTGTGTATTTGCAGGAATCAAAAGCAATTAAACGGTAACCGCCGGGTAAACTCGCCGCATAGGATAGCTTGCCGGCTTTACCGGAAGACGGCTGATAAGTGCTGTCTGCTTCATTGTATCCGAACTCGGCATAAATCGCTTTAAAATCATCGGGTTTTGTCAGCAGTAAAGCAGGGTTGTTCTTTGCCGTCACAGTTCTGCCGGGGATTGCGGTAAAACTCTGCGCACCGTAATTGTTCACATCGTGGTTGCCATTAATGACATAAGCCTGAATGCCGGTGCTGTTTTCAAAATCTCTTAACATGGCAGCCATTTTTATGTGCGCCGGTTTTTCTCCGTTAAACGTCAAATCACCCGGAATTAACAGATAATCCATCGGATAAATGCCTTGTGTTTTCCGCTGTGCGGCTGTTTCCAGCATAGCCTTCAGAATTGCTTCCGATTCACCCATCAATTTCGAGTTATTGTGAGTTTGCCGCTGGAAGTCAGCATTGTCAGGGTCAATCAGGCTTTCGGGGAACAAATGCGGGTCCGCTGCGATACCGAAATATTTCGGTTGATTTTCAACGGAGGATGTAAATGCAAAAACGCTCGCCGTTGAGCTTAACAACAAGTTAATGCTCAGCAGAACTGCAAGAAGTTTTACTGACGCTTTTTTCATTAAATAAACTCCTCTTTGCGAATGAGTTTGCTTTTGTTTAATGTAAGCTTGGCGCCGCCGCATTTTATTACAATTTCTTCGGCTTTTCGCTCCGTAACGGAATACTCGCTGTCGAAACGCTTATATTCGGTATTGATTTCGCTGCCGTTTACCATGACTTTCTTTTTATATACAACGGCGACTTCGTCACCCCTTGAAGTGTAAGCAATACTTTTTTCCTTCTGCTCAAAATTAACCGCGTTTGACTTTATCCGTTCCATAAATCCTTCAAAAGTGCCGTCTTCGGTTTGGGAGGAGAGTTCAAATATCCAACACTGCACTTTGCCGTACTGCCTCAACGAGTAAGGTTGCTTCAGGTCAAAGTTGCCAAGATTCTCTTCTCGCATCGGCCCCAACGCCAACTTTGACGCGCCGATTACAGCGGCAAAGGTTTCGCCTTTTCTGCAAAAAGCGATGTTGTTCTCGATAATATGCTCGTCCATAAATTCTGTCGGGAAAAACGCGTGCGTGAAGTCCAACGGTTTCTTTTCCGCGATGTGTTTTTTTACGGTTAAATCGTAGAGCATGACGGCAATATTTTTATGCTGAAAAGCATGCGGCAGCCGGAAACTGCCGAGGATGAATTGCGGAAAAACGCCTTTATCTTCTATCTTGCCGGGCCAGGTGGTGAAAAGCGAAAGGCTTCTGTCCAGTGTCGCGCTGAAAATATGCTGTTGAAAAGCACAGGTGCCGGTGCCGTATTGCTGTGCGGTTGCCATGATATAGTCCTTTGTGCGGTAAGCATACACATTCGCTCTGTTGAGCGCGCTGTTGTCGGAAGGGGATTTGATGAGTTTTGATAAAAGTCCCAGCAAGTGAAAAAGCCTGAAAAAACGGATGTTGAGGAAGCCTATCGGATTGACAAAAAAATTGTTGAACATTCTGTTTTTTGACAGATATTTGACGGTGTTGGCAAGCAGCTCCGGTGCTGTGAAGGCCTCTTTGCAGAACTGCATCATAATTTGATGGGTCGACTGACCGATGAGGCCTTCGCCTTTCATTTCCCAAACGCTTAACCCGTTTGAGGCAAGGATAACCTGTTCGCTTTCATCAAGCATGACATTCCGGACAGCGGCGGGGAGTTTGTATGTTTTATTGAGAATGAAATTCGATGTCATGCCGCCGCCGGTTTCCGGTTTGCCAACGGGAAATTCCGGCCAGAGGTGGGTAATCGGGTCACGCAAAGAATTGCCTTTGTCACTGCTTATTTTGTTGCCGGAATACATGCGCCCGCCGGTTGACACAAAGGCGCCTTTGTGGCTGTGTGTCGCCACATCAAACCAGAAGATGTCAAGCATCATGGCTGCTTTCAGCTTAATTGTTTCATCCTTTGCGAATTCGGCCAGGTTGCTCAGCGGCGCCAAATCTTCCACATAATACACATTGGAATACCATTCCGTGAAGCCATAATTAAATCTAAAGTCAGTCCAATATTCAATGCGTTTCGCGGC
>CAYUWQ010000027.1:0-14174 GCA_964448455.1 uncultured Eubacteriales bacterium
GAGGACAAGACTTATACAGCGCAATGGCTCATGCGCGGCGATATTAATTCGAGCGATGGCATCTCATCACTTGACGCGCTCATGTTGCTGCAGTATCTGGCAGGATTGACGACTCTTGACGCAACACAGCTGCTCAAGGCGGATGTCGATTTGAACGGTGTAGTCAACAATATTGATGTGCTAAAGATTTTGCAGTTTGCCGGCGGAAATATCATAGTATTCAGTTAACCTGTTTCCCGCGATGATAGTCGGTATTCTGTCATAGCAAAGCATTTGTATTCGACAGATAAAAGACAATTATGATAGCAACGGCCGGCGATTGATAAATTGCCGGCCGCCTTTTTTAACCCTTTTGGTCTTTGTACCCGGTTTGACTGATGTGTTGGCTGAGATGTTAAATTTCGATGAATACCTTGTTTTTATAAGCCAAACAATGTATAATTTAATTGGTTAATTGTGCCTTTTTGGCAGGTATTATCAGGAATCTGTTTCCGTTTTTGGGGAGGTGCCTCAATGAAAACGAAAAAAGTTATTTCTTTACTGCTGACAGCGCTGCTGATTTTTACAGTGCTGCCGGTAAATATGCGTTTTGTCAGCGCGGCGGTAAACGAACTCAATACCGCCCTGAATGTGCCGGGCGGTACGCTGTCTTTTGTAAACGATGCCGCTTATCCCTGGGTGGCGGACAGTGTTTCGGCACCGGGCAGAACCTCTGCGGCGTCCAATATCTCAGGCGTTGCTAACGGGTCAACAAGCATAACGCTAAACGCCGGCACCCTCGCAAAAGACAAGGTGCTCACTTTCGACTGGCATGTCAGCAGCGAAGTGGACAAAGACACCCTGTATTTTATCGTCAACGGTACGCCGAACAAACTCATCAGCGGGCTGACTGGCTCATGGGCAACGGTTAAATATGTGGTACCGAATACCGGCAACTACACTTTTGTATGGACTTATCAAAAAGACAACGCGGTTAACAGCGGTGCGGACACCGGTTGGGTGGATAATGTAAAAATCGGTGACTATATTCATGTCGAAAATGTGATTGTCACACCCATTGAGTCACCGGTATACATTAGTTTTACCACGCAGCTGTCCGCCGAAATAGTCCCGGCGGATGCCACCAACCAAAACATTACCTGGGCGAGTTCCCATCCGAACATCGCGAAGGTGAACCAGTCCGGGCTTGTCACGGGTGTCACGCAGGGGACCGCTTATATCACCGCTATTTCCGAAGACGGGCAACTCGTCGGGGAAGGCCGCGTTAATGTGCAGCCCCCGGTCGCGACAACCGGAATTTCTTTGAACTATAATCACGGTACACTTTTAGTTGGTGATACAGGCACTTTAATCGCAACCATTACCCCCGTTTTTGCTTCATTCAGAACAATATCTTGGTACACCAGCAACGCTTCTGTCGCAACCGTGACTACCGCCGGGGTTGTAAAAGGTATCGCTGCGGGCACTGTTGATATAACAGCGCAGAGTCAAACCGGTAACTTCACGGCAACCTGCAGAATCAATGTCGTTGCGGAATCATCGTTGCAGGACCAAACGCATATAACCTATTCAGCTGTCAGTGTCGGAACAACGACACCGGTAACGCTCGGATGGCAGGATTCAAGTTATATTGTCTACAGCCGCCCGCCGCTGATGCCTGCGACCACGGCAAAAGGTTTCGAATTGAATCTGCAGGCGGGCAAAAAAATCACTTTTGAAACAAGCGGTCCGACAAATGTGGATACCTATTTAGACCTCTACTTTTACACAGGCGGTACCTATACCCGTGTGGCGTATGACGATGACGAGGGCGCGGCGAGCTTTAGTAAAATTTTCAGCTATGTGGTGCCGCAGACCGGCACATACCGCATCCTTGTGAGCGGCTACAGTTATAATTCAAAGGGTTCTTTCAATCTGGCTGTCAGCGAGGAACCGCCCATACCGGTAACAGGTGTTGTGTTTAATCAGGACACTTTTTCCGTGCCGCTGAATTACACATTGCCTGTGCCATATTCGATATTGCCAAACAATGCAGATAACAAAGGTGTTTCTTTTACCTCAAGCAATGAAGGTTCAATCACCGTAAACGCTGCCGGTGAAGTGACCGGCGTTTCCCCCGGCAGTTCGGTAATAACCGTCACAACAAATCAGGGCGGGTTTACCGATACTTGTCTGGTGAGTGTGGGCTATACGCCGGTGTCCGCGGTTAAATTTGAGACCGACGCGGTGATTATCGGCCTGAACAAGACTAAAACTTTGCTCTATACTGTTTTGCCGGCCGAAGCGCAGTTAAAAGGCGTTACTTTTACATCAAGCAATCAGAGTGTCGCGACAGTTAGCGCAACGGGGATTGTAACCGCTGCAGGGCTCGGGAACGCTGTGATCACAGCGACAACCGCGGACGGAGGCAAGACGGACACCTGTTCGGTAAAAGTTGTTGAAGTCAACATATCAACCTGCGCCTCCGTAACCCTTGTAGCGGGCGATGTCTGGGGGGACGGCTCGGGGTATCAACTGCTCCTGGACGCGGATGCGGACGCCTATGGCCGCCTCTTTCAAAAAAGCGGCGCGCTTAATATCAGCGGCAATGTGCCGGATTCCGTGTACGATCAGTTCGAGTATAAAATTCCGCAAAACGCAAACGGTGTGCTGACCACGCCAAATATTATTGTTAATAATTCAGCCACCATTCTCATTCCGGCAGGTGTTTATGACTTTTGTATCGCCAATCCGGTTCCCGGCAGCAAGGTCTGGATTGCGGACACCAATTCCACCAGTCCCGGCCGATACAACAATTTCAATTTTGAAGCCGGGTATTCCTATACCTTTGTTATGACCAGCAACAACAGCCCGATTCCGTCGTTTTTACGCGATGTTACCACGCTGACAGCTTCCTACACGGGCGCGGGCTTGTCAAAATATCAGGTGGGGTTCTCCGTGGCCGGCACGGGCGGAGCCTTAAGCGGCAAAACACAACTGCTTGCAGAGGAAGGATACACACTCACCGCGGCAGATATCCCGGTGCCGGTACCGGCGCCCGGTTACCACTTTGCCGGCTGGAACGCGAATCCCGTCGGGACAACCCTCAACGCTTCAATTTCCTTCACCGCGGCATTCGCGATTAATCGGTATACTGTAATTTTTAAAGACTGGAACAATACTGTTCTGAAGGTTCAGGAGAATGTGACCCACGGCACCGCGGCGACACCGCCGGCGTCTCCGAACACAAAACCAAACTATTATTTTATCGGCTGGAGCCCCGACTATTCGGTAATTACAGGCAATGTGACGATTATCGCGCAATACGCGATAAACGCATTCGAGGTCAATCTGCCGGTTGGCGAGGGATTCACGGCGGCGCTGCACGGCACATCTGTCAACCCGGTGCCCTTGGGCGCTCGTTTTACTTTCACCATCACCCTTCTCCCAAATTACAGCAACTCATTGATCGTTGTCAAATCCAACGGAACAACGCTGACACCGGTCTCAGGTGTGTATACAATCGACAATGTAACAGAGATAAAGACTGTGACGGTAACCGGTGTCGTAATAAACAACGCGGTTTATACGGCGCTTGATGAAGCCATTGCCCTTCAACCGCCATATCCCGATGCTTACTATACCGACACTACCATTAACGCGCTCAGAACCGCGCAAACAGCGGGGCAGGGGGTAGCGCGTGACTTGAACATCCTTTCACAGCCGGTTGTCGATGCCGCGGCAGCCGTCATCCACACGGCTTACAATGCCCTTGTGTTCAAACCGGCATCCTATACGGCACTTGACGCGGCGATTCTGCTGGAACCTCAATATAATGATATTTACTATACTGCTGAAACGATAACCGCTTTCCGGAACGCGGTAACGGCAGGGCAGGGTGTTTCGCGCAGTTTAGACATCACCCTGCAAAGCATTGTTGATAACGCGGAAGCGGCCATTATCAACACTTTAAACAACCTTGTTCTCCGGCCGGCGCAAACTCAGTTCATCCTCACAAGCACGTCAAGCCTTGCGTTAAACCGTGAGAATAATTCAATTACCGGTTTCAGTCTGCAAAACAATAACGCCGCCAATATTCTGGCACAATTCGACAATGCTGCCATCATAACCATTGCTGACGCGAACGGTGTTCAGTTAACCGGTTCGCAGCCGGTTGGCACCGGAGCAGTTATCAGGCTATTGAGCAAAGACGGAACGGTTGTTGACAGTATTACTGTTATCGTATACGGCGATACAGACGGCAACGGGCTTGCGGACGGCATGGACGCTACGCTGGTCAGCCTGATAGCAGCAGGCATGTTGACACAGGCACAGGTCGGGGAGTTTGTTTACTCAGCCGCGGATGTGAACAGGGACGGGCAGATTAACGGTGACGATGTTCACCTGCTTGAGCAGGCGGGGCTTTTTCAGGTGACGATAAGTTAAGAACGAAGTCCTGCTTCTATAAATATACTATAGCAGAAATAATTGCGCCGGAACGGGAAGAATCGTTCCGGCGTCTTTTTACAATAGTAAACATTGCGTCCTTGCGGTCTTATTACCCATACAGGGTCTTCATCTTGTTTCGCTGTAACAAGTGTCATTTCACTTATGCAAATCAGGCGGCATTGTACATTGCTGTGTGCAGTTCGCCGCAGCAATAGGGACAGACCGAATAGTAACATCTACACTTGGCAAAGATAAAGAAACAGGGATGCTTCTTTCGAAACATCCCTGCCGTTTGCTTTGTATTAGTCGATTAAGTTCTTGCCCTTGTGCAAGCGTCAACAATACCGCTCTCTTCAATATGAAGGTTGTAGATTGTCGCGTTGCTCTCGTCAAAGATTGTCCAGCTCTTGGAAAGACCGGCCAATTTAAGAAGCTGGGAGTTCTGGCCGACCGAGATGTACATGAGCCCGTAAATCTTTGCGTTGCCGCAGAATTCAGCGCCGTCCATGCCGCCTGTCGGATAAGGAAGGTTGATGGCAAGGTCTAAAGGCATTTCAAGCGTATACACTGCTGTGTCTGTCTTAATGTAAGCACTGACTCTGACGCCGATGCCTGCTTCAAATTCAGCATCAACAAGAATATAGCCGAGCGCTTTAATCGAGAAGCAAAGACCAACCGTAAAGCGGACATCAGCCATGATGTCATAGGTTTGCTCGCCGTAAACGGTTTCGTTGATGACTCTGAGTTTGTTGTTGATGATTTCAACGCCCTTGACATTGCTGGAAGTAATCGTGATTTCAATCTTGCCGTTGACGGTCAGCCTGATGTTGACATCAAGAGAAATCGTAACGGTCGGAAGATTCGGGATGGGTACATTGACACTGAAGACCGTGATCTTGTTGCCACCGCCCGGCATTAACGCAAGAGCGCCTGCTTTTGCAGCCTGCATAAAATCAACCGGACCTGCGTCTGCAGGCAGTTTGCTCGGGTCAACAGCGACGGAACCTGCATAGGAACCTGTCAGCTTGGTGATATCTTTGAGGTCGTAATCAGCACGGACATAAGCTTCTTTAATGTCCTTGGTGACAAGGTTGCCGTCAAATTTTGTGCTGACATTCAAGTTGCTGATTTCAAAAGCTTTGTTGATATAAACACCGTTTGTGATTGTGGCGCCGACATCCAGGTTAAAGCCTGTTTCGGTCACTTTCAAGCCGAAATCAAAACCGCCGAGGCTGAAGTCAACATCAAGTTTCTTCAGGAGACCTGCGATGTCGATTTGAGACTGTGTGATGCCTGCGGGGTCATCAAGCGGTACAAAAGCGTTTTGGAGAACCGCGCCGTTGCCGGCTACGACTTCAGCTACTTCAAGCGCAGGCTCAAAGTCACCGCTGAAAGCGAGTTCTTCCTGAGAAATGACATCCGCTGCGGGTGCGCCGAATTTCTTGGTTGCCCACCACTCTTTAACTTTTTCGAGAGCAGCTTTCGCTTCTTCAAGCGAAATGACCTTGACGACGAATCTTTTGAAGAAGTCAAGATTGAACAGACCGAAGTCAACTGCCGTTGCCACTTCGTTGGGATTGGCAAGTTTCTTCGCGTTGGTGATGACAACAGCTTTCGTGAGTTCGATGCCGGCCGCTCTGACGAGTGTTGTGGCAACATACTCATTGGTGACATCCGCGTCGATGGCCAACGGCACATCTTCGTCAGTGACAATGCCCCACTCATAAGCAAGCTGAACTGCTTTGAAGTACTTGCTCGCCGAGGTGACATTTGTGTGCGGATCTTCGCTGTAGATGCCGCCGCCCATGTTGAACTCTGTGACAACCATGTCGATCCAGTCGCCGGTCGTTATGCCGTCCACACTGCCGCTGACCCACGCGGGTACAAGCGTACCGAGGAGCATAACAATTGCCATGATAAACGCCAAAATTTTCTGCATTTCGTTTCCCCCTTGTTTTTGTTGTTCTTGCAGTTTGCGATAAACTGCTATTTGACATCATTATAATATAATATAAGGGCGCTGTTTGCAATAGAAAATACAAATTATTTGTAAAATAGTGCACAATATTTAATGTTCGAAACTGGTCAAAATAAACAAAAAAGGCTGTTTTGTTTGTGCCCGGGAATAAAACGGACACATAGTTCAATAAAATAACGAATTCCGCGACAAGCACTTTTTTATAATAGCAAGAAGAAGGCGCGGCAATAAAATATTTACGGCAGAACAGTTGCCGCGCGCGCTTGAGTCCCTTATAATGGATCATGTTATTTGTACCGGACAGCGTCAATCTTATGAATAGCCATCATGAGACTGATAAATCTTATTAACAGGGGGAAGCAAAATGAATAACACCGAACGGTTTGATAAAGTTCTCTCGTTTTCCGATGAATTGGACAGAACACCTGTCATCGAATGGGCCGGGTGGTGGGACAAGACGATTGACAACTGGCGGCAGCAGGGTTTACCTGAAACAGCCGGGAATAATGAAGAAATCAAAGACTTCTTCGGGCAGGACAGACTGCATCAGTTTTGGCTGCCTGTGCGGGACAGCGGCTGCCCGCGGGCAAAGTCGCACGGCGCGCCGCTCATGATTAATGAAAGCGACTATGCGGACATTAAAAAACATCTTTACACCGACAAATTGCTTATTGAAAGTGAAAACAGGATTAAGACCTTTTTGGCGGAAAACCGGGGCAAAGATTATGCCTATTGGCTGTCACTTGAAGGGTTCTTTTGGTTCCCGCGCACGCTGTTCGGGATTGAAAACCACCTTTTCGCCTTTTATGATTACCCGGAGCTGATGAAGACCATCAACCGTGACTTGTGCGAATACCACAAAAAATGCATCGCGATTGTATATTCATATATCACCCCGAAATTTATGACCTTTGCCGAGGATATGTCGTATAACGGCGGACCAATGCTGTCGAGAGCGGCGTATAACGAGTTTGTACTGCCATACTATAAAGAACTCACACCTCTGCTTCAAGAGCGTGGCACCAAGGTGCTCATCGATACAGACGGCAATGTCGAGCCCCTGATCCCCTGGTTTCTTGAAGGCGGTATTCAGGGCATTCTCCCGCTTGAAAGAATGGCCGGGGTGGATGTCAACCGGATCCGCGAAAAGTACCCCCGTTTGATTATGATCGGCGGGTATGACAAAACCGTTATGCATAAAGGCGAAGCGGCGATGCGCGCGGAGTTTGAGCGTGTTTTGCCCGTAATCCGCTCGGGCGGGTATATCCCCGGTGTAGACCACCAGACGCCGCCGGATGTTACACTGGAAGATTACCGGGTGTTCATGCGTCTTTTATGGGAATACAGCCGCAAAGCCTTTGAAAAATAAGCAGCGGGACTGTCCGGTTTACAACAGAAAATGCTGCGGGAACCTCAAACTGTAGAGATGGGGTTCGCGTATCATACTATATATGGTATACTCTTGGCGGCTTATCGGTCAAAATTCATCGTCCGTGTCTTCGTCTTCATCGGGCATGTCCGGTACCGCGGGTTTGGCTGCGACCGGCGGTTTTGACCTTGCCGCTTTTGCTATAAAGAAAACGGCCAGCGCAATCAGAATAGCCGCAACCGCAACGGCGGCAATTTGTTTGTTTGTGCCGATACCGCCGCTTTGGTTGTTTGTATCGCCGTTTTCACTAAAGTCATTTTCCGTGCCGCGGCCGGGCGCTTCGGCAGTGTTCTCGCCGGAAGAGTAGTTCGTCTGTGTGGGTTCACCGTTTTCGCCGGTGACTGCCTCAACGGCCGAAATGCCTTGTGAATAACCGGAACCGCTGCTGTTGTTTGAATTTGAGGAGCCATTGGTTTGGCTGCCGGATGTGCTGCCGGGTTTGGCGCCTGTTGTTGCATTAGTTGTTGATTTTGCGGCTGTGACCGGCTTTGTGGTTGTTTTTGTTGTAGCCGGTTTTGCAGTCGTGGTCGGCTTGGCGGTTGTGACCGGTTTCGTTGTCGTGGTCACTATGACGGGGAAACTGTAATAGTTGGAAAAGTTACCGAAACTGTCAATCAGTTGCAAACTGAGCAGCGGGTTTTCCGGTACGCCGGATAAATATCCGATGCGCATTTCAATAATATAGTCATTTTGGCTGCCGATTTTGATTCCCTTCTCCACGGAATAGGCGGTTCGGTCAAATTCATCGGTTCCGCTGATCCGGCAGGCAATATTTGTGCCGTCGGCAACCTTCAGCCTGACACCGATAGCCGTGTTACCCGGTTGAAGAGCGTCTGTCGTTTTTTGTATAACCTGAAAGGCCAGGAACACTGCGTTTTTGCCGGGGTCAACCATCACCCACATGCAGGTGTAGTTTATATCGCAGTTGGTGTTTGTCCCGTAAGGGAAAATGACGGTTTTTACCGCGTCCTTCCACTCCAGGTTGGTCTTCATTTCCCCGTCAATCGTTATCGCGCCCGCTGTTGTCGAAAATATCGCCATCGCAAACAATATACAAAAGAAAACGCAAACGGATTTTTTCGTATAGGACAAAATGTACACCGGCCTTTCCAGCTTATGGTTCCGAAATATAATATTACAGCGCATCATGTTTTGCAAGGCTTTTTGCATTTGTTTTCTAAACTTTATTTATTTTCGGTATGGGATGTGTTATATTAATACACGGCGTGTATAACAGGTTGACACGCGAATTATGAAATATCCGGAGGCTAATGATGAAGGTTGTCGGTATCATGACCAAGGTCTTTACAAAACGCTTTGCCGCGGGCGGCGTGAAAATGGCAAAAAAATCACCTGCACCACCGGTTGCGGACGCGGTGTTTGACCGGGTGAGCGAAGCAAAGTCCGCATTTTTTACCGCGGGGTTCGGCAAAACGGATATTATGCCGCCCGATATCGACAAGAAGAAGTATTACATTGCCGGTTACCGGCCGTGGAACCCCGCGCAGGGCGTGCTGGACCCGATGACCGCCAGCGCCTTTTGGCTGGACGATAATTCCGGCAAAGGCGGCGTCGTTTTTATATCCGTGGACAATGTGGGGCTCGTCAGCAAGGATGTGCGCGCAGCGAAAGCGATGCTCGCGGATTTTGTCAAAAAAACAGGCTGCCGCTCCGTCAACATATTAAGTACGCACAACCACGCCGGTATTGACACCATGGGCATGTGGGGCAACCTGCCTTTTTCCGGCCGGAACGAAAAGTTTATGCAAATTATGTTCAAAGGCATCAAGACCGCCGTGGAGGCAGCTTACGCGGACAGGCGCGAGGGCTCGCTGTATTTGGGCAGCCACGATGCGCCGGACATATTGCGGGATTCAAGGCCGCCCATCGTTTTTTCCGAGACGCTCACGCGCCTGCGCTTTGCCCCGAACGACGGGAGCCGGGAAATATATTTCATCAACTTCGCGTCGCACTCCGAATCCATGCTTGGTAAAAACTCGCTTGTCAGCGCGGATTTTCCCTGCTATCTGCGGGAGGAAGTCCGCAAAGAAACCGGCGCGGAAACCATTTATTTCGTCGGCGCTATCGGCGGACTTATCCGGATGAAGGAACTCGACGAGGACAACATCAAATCCACCAAAATTGCCGGCAGAAAGCTGGCGGAAGCCGCTTTTGCGATAAACAACGAGGTAAAGCTCGAGCCGAGAATCAGTATCCTGAAACAGGAGTTTTACGCCGAGGCACGGAATTTCGCTCTGCTCTCCGCCGCGAAATTCGGTATACTCAATGCGGAGAAACATGCAATCAACGCCGAAAAATATACGGGCTACGCGCTGAAAACCGAGATGACCTATTTTGAAATCGATACGCTCAAAATGCTGCTCTTGCCGGGTGAGATTTTCCCCGAACTGGTTTACGGCGGATATCTGCCCGCAGAACAGACGGCGGAAGGCAAGAGCCCCGATATCAATCCCGCGCCGTTGACAGAAATCGCGAGGGATAAAAATCTGCTTGTGTTCGGATTGTCGAACGATGAAATCGGCTATATTGTTACGCCGAACGATTTTTATCTGGACCCGGTGTCGTCTTATTTCGACGGCGGCAAAGACGCTTCCGGCAGGCGGCACTATGAAGAGACCAACTCCCTAGGGCCCAACACGGCCTATACAATCGCGGAAGTTTTCACGGGGATGATGGAAAAGGTTAAGGCAACGAGCTGAGCGATGGCTGAACAGTAGTTGAGCAGTAGTTGAACAATAGCTGAGCAGTAGTTGAGCAATGGCTGAACAATCGCTCACCTATCGCTCACCAATTGTTAACCTATCGCTCACCCATAGTTTAGCAGTAATATTTTATGAGAGGATGCAATGTATTATGAAACCATTCATGGGCAAGGACTTTTTACTCAACAACCAAACAGCAATCGATCTCTATCAAGATGCAGCTGCGGAAATGCCGATTTTTGACTGGCATTGCCATATTCAGCCCAAAGAGATTTATGAAAACAAGCAGCCGCAGGACTTATCCGCATTGTGGCTCGCGGCCGACCATTACAAATGGCGCGCGCTGCGTTCCTTCGGTATTGATGAAGAGCTGATAACCGGTTCGGCTTCCGGCTATGAAAAGTTCATGGCGTGGGCCAAGGTGATGCCTTATTTAATCGGTAATCCTTTATACCACTGGACCCATTTGGAACTGCAGCGTTACTTTAATATTCACGAACCGCTCAGCGAAAAAACAGCGGATGATATCTGGCAGCGCGCCAACGCTAAAATCGCGGCCGGCGGCTTCAAACCGCGCGAACTCATTGAGGCGTCCAATGTCGCGTGCATCTGTACGACGGATGACTCGGCGGACTCGCTGGAGTATCATAAACTTATCGCGCAGGATAAAAGCTTTCAATGCCGTGTCATTCCCGCTTTCCGGCCGGACAAAGCGCTTAGTATTGATCTGCCGGGTTATTTACCGTGGCTTGCCTCCCTGGAACAAAGGGTTGGCAAGGAAATCAAAAGTTTTACAGCGCTCAAAGCCGCCCTGCTGGAGCGGATTAACTTTTTTGAATCCATGGGCTGCCGGGCAACCGACCATGCGTTTGCGTATATCCCTTATTCAAGGGCGGACGAAAACGAACTGGAACGGGTGTTTGCCAAAGCGCTGACCGGCGCCGCGCTGACCGTTCATGAAACAGACGCGTATAAGACGGAGCTGATGCGGTACCTTGCCAAGGAATACGCGCGCCGCGGCTGGGGGATGGAGATTCATATCGGTGTTATCCGTAACAATAACACCGCGATGTTCAACAAACTCGGTCCGGACGCCGGCTTTGACTCGATAACCGACCATGAAATTGCCGTCAACCTTTCGCGGTTGCTGGACAGTATCGCGGTAGAGGATGCCCTGCCGAGAACCGTACTTTTCACCCTGAATCCCAAGGACAATTATGTGCTCGCGTCGATGCTCGGCAACTTCCAAAACAGCGAAGCGGCAAGCAAAATCCAGTTCGGTACCGCGTGGTGGTTTAACGACAACCTCGACGGTATGCGCGAACAAATGAAGGCGCTTGCGAACACGGGCGTTCTGGGCAAATTTATCGGGATGGTGACGGATTCCCGTTCCTTCCTATCCTACCCGCGCCACGAGTATTTTCGCCGTATTTTGTGCGGACTCATCGGCGATATGGTGGAAGACGGCCTGTATCCGGACGATATGGAAACACTTAAGCAGATTGTTAAGGACATTTCCTACAATAATGCCGCGAAATATTTCGGGATTTAGATTGAATCCACAAACATTTTGTTATTATTGCTATTCGGTTGACACTGTAAAACGGTGGTATTATACTTTTCGTAATAGTTTCGGGAAATATTATGAGAAGGATGATTTTGTTGGATTTAAAAACACCGCTGTATGACACGCATGTCAAATACGGTGGTAAGCTTGTACCGTTCGCGGGTTACCTGCTGCCGGTGCAGTACGGTTCCGGGATTTCCACGGAGCACATCGCGGTGCGAACCGCCGCAGGACTGTTTGATGTTTCACACATGAGCGAGGTTACGCTCGAAGGCAAAGATGCCCTTGCGAATGTTCAGCATCTGGTGACGAATGACTGCGGCGGCATGATTGACGGCCAGGTAAAATACTCACCCATGTGCAACGAAAACGGCGGCGTTGTGGATGATTTGCTGGTTTACAAAAAGCGTGATGACAGTTATATGCTCGTTATCAACGCCGCCAACCATGACAAGGATGTCGACTGGATGCAAAACCGCATTTTCGGCGAATGTGTATTCAGAGACATATCCGGAAATGTCGCGCAACTGGCGCTGCAGGGTCCGGAATCGTTTGCCATTATTACAAAGCTTGTCGAACCTGAAAAACTGCCTGTAAAGTATTACAGCTTTACAGAAAATGTCGATGTCGGCGGAATCATCTGTCTCGTGTCGAAAACAGGCTATACGGGTGAAGACGGTTATGAACTCTACACCGCGAATGAGGACGCCGCTCCGCTTTGGGAAAAACTAATGGCCGCGGGCACTCCTTCAGGGCTTATTCCCTGCGGGTTGGGCGCGCGGGACACGCTGCGGCTGGAAGCGGCTATGCCGCTGTACGGGCATGAGATGAATGATGTCATAACGCCGTTTGAAACCGGTATCGGCGCTTATGTAAAAATGGACAAGCCGGATTTTATCGGCAAGTCCGCGCTCAAAATAAAGGGCGAACCGCAAATCAAACGCATCGGTTTGGAACTCACAGACAGGGGTATCGCCCGCCAGGGGGATAAGGTGTTTTCCGGCGCGCGGGAAATCGGCACGGTTACATCCGGCACCATGTGCCCCTTTATAAAAAGGGCTGTCGCGATGGCGCTGGTCGAAACCGGCAGCACCGAAGAAGGCGGCGGGTTGGAAATTGATGTCAGAGGCAGGCGGTTAAAGGCGAAGGTCGTCAAGCTGCCGTTCTACAAAAAAAATAAATCATAAACAAAAAATACAAGGAGAGTTGAATATGCAGATACCCGCTAATTTACTCTATTCCAAAACACATGAATGGGTTCGGTTCACGGATGCAGGGACAGCTTTTGTCGGTCTCACAGACCATGCGCAGGAAGCCCTGGGGGATGTGGCGTTTATCAACCTGTGCGATGAAGGCGAAAGCTTCGGGGCAGGCGATGTCATCGGTGATGTAGAGTCCATTAAAGCGGTCACGGATGTTTATACACCTGTGAGCGGCACAGTGGTGGCCGTCAACGAAGAATTGCTGGACAAACCGGAAAACATCAATGCCGAACCCTACGGTTCATGGCTTGTTGAATTGGAGGATGTTGTCAGCAACGGCGAGTTGATGGACGCGGAATCCTATGAGCGCTACCTCGCGGAAGAAGAATAATACGCAGTTCAACCGCTGATTCATCAATACGGGGCAAGGGCGGTGCTCTTGCCCTGACGCATATCTTACAATAAACGACGGTTTGTCTGTTTCATAACTACATAGTGCCGCCGTCTGTGGCGGCAGAATTGAGGTTAGCATGTCTTATGTGCCCAACACCCCCGCCGAGCGGGATGAAATGCTGCTTGCCGCGGGGAAGAAGAGTATGGAGGATTTACTCACGGCCATACCGCAGTCTGTTCGCCTTGGCAGAAAATTGGATATCCCCGCAGCGAAAAGCGAGCTTGAGGTTATAAATGCGCTTGAAGCCATGGCGGATAAAAACAAGATGTATAAAACCTGTTTCAGGGGTGCCGGTTCGTATAGGCACTTTATCCCGAGCGTCGTCCGCCATTTGGCCGGCCGGTCTGAATTCGTTACAGCCTATACACCATATCAGGCGGAAATGAGCCAGGG
>CAYUWQ010000027.1:14274-16397 GCA_964448455.1 uncultured Eubacteriales bacterium
ACTTGATGAGTCGGCTGCCTGTTATTATATGGAACAGCCGAATTTTTACGGTTTAGTGGAGGATGCCGGTAAAACGGCCGAAATCATTCACGCCGCCGGCGCGAAGCTGATTATGGGCTGCTATCCGACCGCGCTCGCGGTTCTGAAAACCCCGGCCGAATACGGCGCGGACGCCGCGGTTGGCGAAGCCCAGCCGCTCGGGCTTCCGCTGAGTTTCGGCGGCCCTTACCTCGGTTTTATGGCGGTTAAGGCGGAGCATACCAGGCGGCTGCCCGGCAGAATCGTCGGGCAGACGGCGGACAAAGACGGCAGGACGGCTTATGTGCTGACCCTGCAGGCACGGGAGCAGCACATCAGAAGAGAAAAAGCTTGTTCGAGCATATGCTCAAACGAGGCGCTCTGCGCGCTGACAGCCACTATTTACTGCGCGGCGATGGGCAAAGAAGGCCTGCGTGAGGCGGCGGAGCAATGTTTTGCCAAGGCGCATTATGCCGCGGGACAAATCACAGCCGTTCAAGGGTTTCAATTTATACATGACGGCTTCTTCTTTAATGAGTTTGTGACTGCTTGCCCGGTTGAACCGGATGTTTTGACGGCAAAGCTGACCGAGAACAACATTTTAGGCGGTCTGCCTGTCCAGGTGAACGGCAAAAACTGTATTTTATGGTGTGTGACGGAACTCAATACCAAAGACGAAATAGATGCGCTCACGGAAATCTTAAAGGAGGCTGTGTCATGAGTGAACTGATTTTTCAAAAAAGCAGAACCGGCAGGCGCTGTTCCTCCATAACGGTTTGCGAGGGTTGTTTTGCGGGTATACCGGACGACTTCAAGCGCAATATCCCGTTGAATCTGCCGGAAGTGGCCGAAGTGGATTTGGTAAGGCATTACACCAACCTGAGCCGCAGGGCTTACGGGGTGGACAACGGCTTTTATCCGCTGGGTTCCTGCACGATGAAATACAATCCGAAAATAAATGAGGATGCGGCAGCGCTGAAAGGGTTTACGGATATTCATCCGCTGCAGCCGGCAGAAACCGTCCAAGGCTGCCTGGAAGCGATGGAAACGCTCGGCGGATATCTCTGTGAAATCACCGGAATGGACGCCATTACTTTGCAGCCGGCCGCCGGTGCGCACGGCGAGTTTACAGGCCTTTCAATGATAAAAGCGTATCTGCTGGATATAGGTGAAACGCGGCGCGACAAACTCATCGTGCCCGACTCGGCGCACGGCACAAACCCCGCGAGTGCGGCGATGGCCGGATTTACGGTAATCAACATCCCGTCAACGCCGGAGGGCATGGTGGATTTGACCGAGCTTGAAAAAGCGGCCGGGGATGACACGGCAGCATTGATGCTGACCAACCCGAACACCGTCGGACTCTTTGACAAAAACATCGAAAAAATCGCCGAAATTGTGCATAAGGCCGGCGGCCTGCTTTATTACGACGGCGCGAACATGAACGCCATTATGGGCATCACCCGCCCCGGCGATATGGGCTTTGATGTGATGCACCTGAATTTACACAAAACCTTTTCCACCCCGCACGGCGGCGGCGGCCCCGGCAGCGGACCGGTAGCGAGCAAAGCTAAATTACAGCCATTTTTACCGGCTCCCGTTGTTGAAAAAAACGGCGAAGCATACCGCTTTGCCGCGCCGGAAAAATCAATCGGCAGCATGCGCAGTTTTTACGGCAATTTTTTGGTTTGTATCAGGGCGCTGGCATATATCATGTCCCTCGGCGCGGATGGTCTTAAAGAAGCAAGCGAAAACGCCGTGCTCAACGCCAACTATATGATGGCAATGCTCAAAGATACCTATAAGGTGCCGTTTGAAGGACCCTGTATGCATGAATTTGTCCTGTCGCTCGAACCACTCAAGAGGCTCACCGGCATCACCGCGTCGGATGTGGCCAAAGGGCTGATTGACAAAGGCATCCACCCGCCCACCATCTATTTCCCGCTGATTGTGCATGAGGCGATGATGCTCGAACCGACAGAGACCGAGAGCCGGGAAACACTGGACAACGCGATAACGGCATTCAAAGAAGTGTACGCGATGGCATTTGACAATCCGCAGGCGCTGCATGACGCGCCGCTGACAACGCCTGTCGGCCGCCCGGA
>CAYUWQ010000028.1:0-5553 GCA_964448455.1 uncultured Eubacteriales bacterium
GCATAACAGGCATGTATCGGGCAAAGCACCGGTGTCACATTGGCGTTGCATTTGAGGTTTTCCGGCGGGGCTTCACATTCCAGGTAAGCGTAGAATGTATAAGTCACATCCGGGAATTCCTGCGCAAGCGCGTCCGACAGCGCGTTGGTAAACAGCACCATCGTCGCGGATACCGCGCCGTATTGTTCATATAAGGCCTTGCAGGTTTCGCATTGGCAGTAATCTTGGTTGTCCTTTTGCCCCACATGCAAAATGTTCTGCCCCGGTGCGGCGTTTTGAATGAGTGCCCTTGCGTTGGCAATCGCGGTTTGTATAGCGCCCGGATTGGACAAGCATACATGAGCGTCTGTGCGTTCGCCCGTATCCGCCCGGTAGGCAAAATATTCGGGATGTTCTGTCATCAGGCTGTCCGGCACAAATTTATCCAAACTGACATCCCAGGTAATGTTGTTATATCCGCCGCCGAAACCCGGCGTGTTCAGATGCACATTGCCCTTTTGCTTCACCTGCCACGCCTCGGAAGCATCGCCGTTCAAATGGCGGGCTTCAAAGACCGGGATTTGCGTGTCATCCAGTTGGGCGTTGATTTTAACAGTACTCGTTTCGGGGATGGTCGTCACGGTATCCGTAAACCAGCGGCAGCCAAGCTGCTCTTCGAGGAAGGTATATACACCGTACAGTGTTCCTCTCAATTCGCCGCCCGCGATAACCAATGTATTGCCGGTCACAAGCAAGCGGAAACCTTCGTCGCCGAGCGCTGTGCGGTCTATGGTGTAGTTTTTGGCATCTTCCCGGTTGGTTTTGCCCACGATGATTTCATTGGCCGAGGGGAAGGCGGCGTCGGTTCTGACGGGCAGTGTAACGCCGCTGATTTGTGCGAGATAACTTTGCAGTTCGTTCGTGGCTGTTACTTCGGAAGGGCTCGCGTTCGCGCCGCGGACAATAGAATAAGGACTGGAGCCGTTTTCAATGAGTGTGAGCCATTCGGTCACTTGGGTTTCGCTATACGGTGTGCCGCCGTAATTGACTCTTTTTTCAAAAGGCAGCACATTCAGGGTAATGCCGGCAAACTGAATCAAGGCAATTAACGCGGAAATAAACTGCATAAATGACATTGGAACATCCCCTTTCTATTTTATGGCAACCGACTGTTCCCATCGTTTAAAACAATTCCCCAAAAAGCTTTTGAAGCAGACCCGGTTCACCCCTGCTGAGCGCATCCATAAACGGTTTGTGTGCCAGCGCGGTTTGGATGATGGACTTGTCTATTGTAAGGAGTGTTTGCTCAAAGGTTTTATGCGTCGCCTCGTTAACACTTTTCAACAGGTTGCGGCTCATATTCTGGAATTCCGCGCGCTCGGGCGGATAGCCCGAACCGGGGTCTTTGATAAAAAGTTTTTCGAAGATATAGGCCAGATTCAGTTCCCCTGCCCAACCATAGCCCTTATTCATGGGAAGGGAAACGCAGTTGCCGGCGTTGATCTGCGAAAACAAAAACGCATCCACCGGTTCCACAATCAATCCGCAGTAAACATTCGGGTACTGCATGGCGGATATTAAAAAACCCTGTCCGGTGCCGCAGCCGCCGATGACCATATCGGCCAGCCCCAGGTTCAGCACCGCGCCGGCCATGAAGCCGGTGTGGATATAGGATAAGTCGTTCGCAGACGGCTCGTCCGACATACCGACGTTGATGTAATTCATGCCCAGTTTATCAAGCCCTGCCAGGATATCTTTATTTTTCGCGCGGGTGGATACTTCGTTGATGACTGCTATTTTCATTTTGACCTCCTGATAATATTTAAACGGTGTTGAGCAATAGTAGCAGATGTTTATATTTGTTGTCTAAAATCTAATATCTAACATCTAAAATCTAAATTACCAGTGTTTTCCAAACGCGCCGAAAAAGCCTTTTCGTTTCAGTAGTTTTTTGTCCTCGTAACTGTCAAGATAGATTTCCTGCTTTTTCTTTGCGGAGTCTATTGCCGCTAAGGAAAACTTCAAAATTTCTCGCGCCCGCTCGCCGCTTAAAACAGGTTCACGGTCATTTTTTAACGCGTCGATAAAATCAAGCGTGGAGTTTTTAAAGGAGTCGCCCCAGTCGGCGGGCATATCCCAATACTCGGTTGTCTTGCCGTCCTTGTACATCACGACGGGCGCCAGTTCCGGCATCATCGCAGCGGTGCAGCGGGTAACCCAGATGATACCGCGCGAGCCGGTGATTTCCATGCGCTCGTCACAGCAGTAATACTTGCTTTCGATGTACATATCCTTGGAGTCCACAATGTCCATTACGCCGTACTGTTTGCCGCTTTTGTGCTTCCACATAACCGTCGCGGGGCAGTCCTGGTAAAGACCCGGCAAAACCGCCGTAGTGTCTATCCAGGCGAAAACCTTTTCCACATCCCCGAACATATGCATAATAACGGAGAATTTATGGTAGCCATCATCAAAAACAAGCGGCCCGCCGCCGGAGAGTGTGTCGTTCATGCGCCATGCCCAGGATTTCGGGTCTACCTTCCAGCCGGTTTCTTTAAGTCCTGCCGCTTCCATGTCCACACCGGCGAGCTTCGCCCGGGCGGCGGCACCCGGCGCGTTGACGGAACCCAAGGAACCGGTGTTCATTTTATAGCGGATGGAAACAGGGTCACCGATTTCACCGCTGTCCAGCATCTTCTTCGCCAGCTGATAAGGCGGATAAAAAATGAAGTTTTCAAAAACTTTCAGCTTGACGCCGTTTTTCCTGGCCGATTCAATCATGGTATCGCATTCGGCCAAGTTCAGCGCCATCGGTTTTTGTACGGAAACATGCTTTTTTGCCTCGCACGCCTGCACCGTCATTTCACAGTGCAGATGATGCGGAACCAGAAGCTCCACCGCAACGACCGCCGGGTCAGCGAGCACCTGCTCGTAACTGTCGAATACTTTTTTGACGCCGTATTTTTCCGCGAACTCCTGCGCGCGTTTTTTATCTTTGTCAAAAACGCCGTACAGCTCGGCGTCGGGATTGTTTTCATACCCCAAAACATGAAGGGTAGCAATCCTGCCGCAGCCGATCAGAACAAACTTCAACTTCTCCGGAACCGCCATAAATAATCCTCCTGAAAAGATATTTTACAGTGTCTCTTCCTTAATGCTGTTTTCATAAACGCTGCGCCTTGTTTCGTCATAAGCGGGAATCGGAACATCCCACCAGCCGAAGGCTTTGCCGCCGCTGTAGGGATATTCCCTGCAAACTTCGACATGAATGAGCGAAGGCTTGTTGGCTTTTACGGCGTTATCCAGCGCGGCTTTCATGTCTTCCCGCTTTGTAACATTCTGTGTATATACACCAAACGCCTCGGATATCCTGACAAAGTCCGGAGAATAAGGCTGACCGTTCTTTTCAAAATCATTGCCGAAAGTACCGTTGGAACCCAGCACATCCTGCTGCAAATCTTTGATCGCCATCCAGCCGGAATTGTTGGCCAGTACAATCACCACCGGGATGTCATACTGCACCATGGTGGAAAGTTCCTGCATCACCATCATAAAGTCGCCGTCACCGACGAGCGCGACAACCGGTGTTTTCGGGCTTGCGAGCTTCGCGCCGAAAGCGGCGGGCACAGCCCAGCCCATGGTGGAAAAACCGCCGGTTGTCAGGTTGCAGTAAGGTTTTTTGTAGCAATATTCCTGGAAAAGCTGCGCCTGTGTATTGCCGGAGGATGTCGAAATAATCGTATCGTCCGGCAGGTTTTCGTTCAGTTCACCGATAAGCTGCGAAATGGTGATTTTATCTGTTTTAGCGCTGCGGATTGCTGTTAACTGCTCCGCCCACGCTTTTTTCAGCGCTGAAATTTCCGAGAGATATCCGGTTTTATTTGTAATGGGCTCACCGAAACTTTTTATCATTTGTGCCAGCGCGTCGTTTAAATCTGCGATGATGCCGACATCCGCGCTGTAATTTTTACCGATTTCACCCGCGTCCATATCGACATGAATCAACTTGGTATCGGGGAAGTTGAAGCTCACGCCTTTGCGGTAAGAACAGGTGGTTTCATCCGCGAATCGTGTACCGACCGCTAAGACCAAATCGGCGTTTCTGCATAGTTCAATCCCGACAGGCGTGCCTTTGGAACCGGTGTGGAAACCATAATTCGGATGAACTTCCGAAACGGTGCCTTTGCCGGATAGTGTGGTGATGATCGCCGCGCCGGCAAGCTCGGCGAGCTTTTCAATCCGCTCGCCCGCTTTTGCCCGCAGCGCGCCGCCGCCGGCGAGTATAACCGGGCGTTTCGCGGCTTGAAGCATTTGTACGGCTGTTTCGATTTGCGCCGGGTCGGCACAAGGCTTCGACTGCGTTTCCTGAACCTTCATCTGCTCCTCGGAAACCTCGAGATATTCGCACTGCACATCCATGGGCAGGGTTATAGCGCAGGGGCCGATTCTGCCCTGTTCCATCCCGCTGAACGCGCGTTTCATGATTTTGGGCAGCTGCAGCACATTTTCAACACGCCAGCTGCGTTTGGAGAGCGGTTCGAGCGCGCGTATGATATTGCTGTCCGCGTATTTTTCAATCTCTTGCAGCACGCCGACACCCTTCATGCGCACATGCGTATCCCCGCACAGTTGAATAAACGCAGTGGAATCGACATAAGCGGTACCGAGGCCGATGCAGGTATTGAGCGAACCGGGCCCGATAGACGCGAAGGACGCGAGCGGTTTGCCGCTCACGCGGTAGTAACCGTCCGCCATAGCGGTCGCGGCTTGCTCATGCTTGACCTGAATATACTTGATTTTGCCGTTTTTTTCTTCCCGCCTGATGGCGTCAAAAAGGCCCATCACGCCATGCCCCGGGATGCCGATTATATACGGCACACCCTCTTTGACAAGATATTTAACGATAATTTCTCCGCCGGTCAGTTTCATAACGGCCTCCTGTTTCAATGTATAAAGTTCATGAATTTTTTGTCTTCTTTTGCGGGTTCTTCAACCGAGCCTTTTCCGTTTTCAACAAGCTTGAGCAGCCATGCCATATTTTTGCCGAGCAGGCTCATCACCTGAACACCCTCTATGTCCTGCAGCACTTCGCCCGGCCGCGCGCCGTGGATAACATTCCAGTAGTTTGAGGTCGGCATGAGCATTTCGGAACAATTCAGATAATTGTTCAGCTGGTCAAAGGTTGCCACCCCGCCCGATCGCCTGACGGCGACAAGAGAAGCTCCGACCTTGTGACGGAACATTCTGCCGTTGCCGCCCTGCACATAAAATGCCCGGTCTAAAAACGCTTTCATGTCCGCCGCGATTGCCGAATAATGTACGGGGGAACCAAACAGCACACCATCGGCGTATTTTATTTTTTGAATCCACTCGTTGACCTCATCACCGGGTAGAACACATCTTTCGTCCTTGTTCCTCGCGCAGCTTCCGCAGGCGATGCAGCCCTTGATGGTTTTACCGCCAACCTGAACAATCTCTGTTTCGATGCCTTCTTTTTCGAGCTCGGTTAAAACCATTTTTAATGCATGATAGGTGTTGCCTTGCTTATTGGGGCTGCCGTTAAATGCGATGACT
>CAYUWQ010000028.1:5653-16092 GCA_964448455.1 uncultured Eubacteriales bacterium
CCCCTCCCGTTTCACATAGAATGACTTCGTCATTCATTTAAAAAAGCTAAAGCTTTTTAGAAGGGAGGCAAGGAGAGGAGTTCTTGTCCCCCTTGTTAAAGGGGGAAACCGGCAACAGCCGGAGGGGGATTCGTTCTCCAATGCTTTCCCACTGCTTCTCGTGGCGCAGTCACGCTTCTCCATCTCGTTAGACTGCTTCGTACAAGTTGACCTCCGACGGCTTTGCCGTCAAAGGTCCGAACTTGGGAACCGTTGAGGTAAAATGCGGCGTATTGTTGTGCATTTGGATAGCCTCAACGCTTTTCCATTCTTCAATGAAAGTTAAAATGTTTTTGTCATGAATATCCTCAAACAAGCTGTAGGAAATACAGCCCTCTTCTTTTCTGCTCGCTTCTATCAGCGGTTTTGCCAATGCTTTGAATTCATCCGCTTTGCCTTCGGCAATATAGTTTTTTGCTACGATAACTATCATCTATAAATCTCCGTTTTCATCTCAATTTTAAGGCTCATGGAACGACACAGGGGTCGTTCCCTACATTTTCGGGACGGAGAACCCGTCCCCTACATCTGCTGGCCACTGGCCACTAACCACTAAAAACTAAATTTTATTGTCCCCCGCCACATCACGGCCGCCGTGGAGCTGCGGATAATAGGTGGCGAACATATACTCGGGTTTCTCGTCAAAGTCCATGGCGATAACCGTAATCCCCGCTGTTTCGTCGGGAGATTTTTTCGGCATATTTTTAAGCAGAATGCGGTGGCCTTTGTGTTCGAACTCAATCGGGGTATTATCTTTCAGGAAGCGAACCGATTTCGGCGCAGTCATGTAGCCGCCGATGCCCATCTCGCCGGTCGTCGGCCAGATCCAGGTCCAAAGGTAAACCGACTTGCCGTCGGAAGACGCGCTCGCTAATCCGTTTGAGCCAAACCAGCTGCTGTTTTCTCCAGCGTTTTTGACAAGTTTTCCGTAAACGGCTTTTCCATTTTGCTCGAGCCATTTGCCGACCTTGGTCAGCGGTTCAATCGCGTCCGCCGGCACGGAGCCGTCCGGCGCAGGGCCGATGTTCAGCAGCAGGTTGCCGCCGCCCGAAGCGCAGGTTTGCAGCATGCGGATAATACGCTGGGCGTTGTAACTGTAATTCACCGCCTGCGCGGCGTCGACATAGCCCCAGCTCAAGCCGTTAAAGGTCATGCAGGCTTCCCAGTCTCTGTCCGCGGCGGTAATGTGCTCCTCCGGCGTGCCGAAATCTTCCGGTAAACGGCTGCGGTCATTGATGATGATATCCGGCTGGAGGGAGCGCATGTGCTGGTTGAGTTCCAATGAATCCCAGCCTTCCCAGGATTCCATCGGTGCGGAAACATCATACCATAAAATATCGATTTTGCCGTAATTGGTTAAAAGCTCGGTGTTTAAGTCCCGGATATATTTTGTAAAACGCCTTCTTGCCTCGGTGTCAAACGCGCAGCGCCAGCCGTCGGGGTGATGCCAGTCCATCAGGGAGGAATAGAAGCCGAACTTCAAACCAAACTCGCGGCAGGCATCGACAAATTCGCGCACGATATCGCGCTTGGGTCCGTAATTGACCGAATTGTATGGGTTCGCCTTGGAATCCCACAGGCTGAAACCCTCATGGTGGCGGGAGGTCATGACCATATATTTCATCCCGGCTTTTTTTGCCAGAGCCGCCCATTCCCTCGGCGCGCCCGGCTTCGGATTAAACTGATCAGCCAGTTTTTCGTATTCCTGTATGGGGATATTTTCCTGCGTCATCGCCCACTCATGGTGGCCGTAATGTGAATACAACCCGAAATGCACGAACATACCGAAGCGGGCTTCCCTCCACCACGCCATACGCTTGTCCCTGGTTTGTGCGCTTTGCTGTTCATAGTCGTATTTGCTGAGTAATTCTCCCATGCCGATACCCCTCTCGTTTATAAGATTATTTTTTTATTTAGAAATTATCTGTCTATAAAATTATATCAACTATTATCGGCATTTACAACACAAACTTCTGATTGCCGCAGGAATTGCGCCATGACAGTTATATAAATCTTCATTCTGCTTATCGCCAAGCTCCTCCTGTGCGAAAAGATACGCAACGAGCGGCCTTTGCTTGCGCGCAGACCGCTCGTGTTTGAAAATCATTTAGTAATGCTGAGCCTGCCGAAAGCGGCCTGCTCCTCGCCCGGAATTATTTTACAATCGCGTACATGAAGTACTTAAATCCGAGCGGCGATGACCAGAAACCATCAATTGTGTCGCTGAGCAGGAACAGATCCACATAATAGTAGATCGGGCAAAGCATCCAATCTTTAAAGATGATGTCTTCCGCCTTATGCATGAGGGTAATTCTTTCAGCGGGGTCACTGGACTCTTTCACTTGCTTGATAAGGGCGTCATACTCCGCGTTGGAGTATTGCGCGTCGTTGTTGCCGCCGCCCGTTACCCACATGTCCAGGAAGGAGATGGGGTCGTTGTAGTCGCCGAGCCAGCCGTTGCGGGCGATAAAATACTCGCCGTTTTTACGGGTGTTCAGGAAAGTGCCCCATTCCTGTGAAACAAGGGTGACATTGACGCCGATTGCTTTCCACATGTTTTGAAGCGCTTCGCCGATGGCCTGATGGCCGGTGCCGGTGTTATACAGATATTCAATATTCGGCAAGCCTTCGCCATTGGGGTAGCCGGCTTCCGCAAGCAGCTCTTTCGCTTTCGCGAGGTTCGCGGCATTGCCTGCAGCGGTCGGATCATAATAGTCGCCGCCTACCGTGCGGAACTCCTTGGTCTTATCTGTGTCGGACAGACCGATGGGCACAAAACCGCCCGCAGGAACTTGACCCGCTTTGCCGATATTCTTGACAATGAAATCACGGTCGACCGCGAGGGTTAACGCCTGACGGACTTTGGGATTGTCAAGCGGCGCTTTTTTCACATTGTAGGAGATGTAATAGGTGCCGAGCTGGCCTTCCAGATTAAACTCCGGCTTGTCTCTCCAAGCGTCAATTTCATCATTCGGGAGAGTATCCGCAAACAGAATTTCCTTTTGTGTGAAAGCGTTGAGAATAGCAGAGTCGTCATCCATCAGCACGAACTTCAGGTTGGTCGTGCCAAGGTTCGCGTAATCCCAATATTTCTCATTTTTGGTATAGGTAATGTGCGAACCCGGTACCCATTCGGTCATTTTATAGGGACCGTTGCCGATATAGGTGGCAGGCGCTGTCGCCCATTTTTCACCGTTTGCTTCGATAATGTCTTTGCGAACCGGCGCGTAAGCGGGGAAAGCGCAAAGTTCAAGGAAATACGGTGTTGGCGTCTTCAGGGTTACGACAAGTGTTTTATCGTCTGTTGCCTGGACATTCAGGGTTTTCGCGTCGCTGTCATAGCCGTCAATCACATCGAACATATACTCATAGTCCGCGGCCGTATCGGGACTAATCGCGCGGTTCCAGGAATAAACGAAGTCAGATGCTTTTAATGCAGTGCCGTCGCTCCACTTCAGGTCGTCACGCAGGGTAAAGGTGTAGGTTTTCCCGTCGTCGGAAAGCTTATGGGATTTCGCCTGGCCATAAACCGGCACGCCGTCTTTGTCCAGCGTCATCAAGCCTTCAAAAGCATGGATGATGAGCGTAGCGCCGTCAACCGATGAGTTAAGGGCGGGGTCAATGGTGTCCGGGTCAGGTCCGACACAAACCGTCAGTGTTTCGACCGAAGATTTCTTTGCCGGTTCTTTGTCTTTGTTGCACGCGGGCAGAACGATGAGGCAAACCATGAGAATCGCCATGATGAGTGCAATCTTTTTCTTCATTTTCTTTCCTCCTAAAATTTAATAGTTTTCTGTTCTATAACATTTATTCGGGAACCGGCTAACGGCCGATAGCCGCTTCTCAAATAAAAATGTTCCGAAAAGACGGGAGCGTCTTCATTGGATTTTATCCAGATTATGGCAGGCGGCAAAATGCCCCGCCGATATTTCTTTGAGTTCGGGTTCCTGCTGCGAGCAGATTTCTGTCGCGTACCGGCAGCGGGTTCTGAACCGGCAGCCGCTGGGCGGGTTCAGGGGGCTTGGCACATCGCCGTCGAGAATAATCCTTTTATTTTTACGGCTCTGTATCGGGTCGGCAACGGGAATAGCCGATATCAGCGATTTTGTGTAGGGGTGAACGCAATGGAAAATCAACTCGTAATTGTTGGCAAGCTCAACAATTTTGCCAAGGTACATTACGCCGATGCGGTTGCTGATGTGTTTGACTACGCTGAGCTCATGCGCGATGAAAAGGTAAGTCAATCCCATCTCTTCCTGCAAAGACTCGAACATGTTGATCACCTGGGCTTGGATGGATACATCCAGCGCGGAAATCGGCTCGTCGCACACAATAAATTCAGGGTCCACCGCCAATGCCCTGGCGATACCGATTCTTTGCCGCTGTCCGCCGGAAAATTCGTGGGGATAACGGTTGGCATGTTCGCAGTTTAAGCCGACACGCTCAAGCAAGCTGATTATTTTGTCGCCGCGGTCTCTTTTGGTTGCCGCAAGTTTGTGGATATCAATTGCCTCGCCGACTATGTCGCCAACCGTCATGCGCGGGTCCAGGCTCGCGTAGGGGTCTTGAAAGACGATTTGCATTTTACGCCTGTAAGGGAACATATTGACTTTGGTAATGTCTGCCCCGTCATAGATGATTTTGCCGCTTGTCGGCTCATAAAGACGAATGATGGTGCGCCCGATGGTTGTTTTGCCGCAGCCGCTTTCGCCCACAAGGCCGAGCGTCTCCCCGCGGTCGATATGCAAGCTGACATCATCAACCGCTTTGATGTATTTCGGCTTAAACGGGCTGCCGCCCGCGCGGAAATACTCTTTCAGATTTTGAACTTCGACCAATCTTTTACTCATTGCTTTTTACCGCCTTGCGCAAACTCTTCGCGCTGCAATAACCAGCAGGCGCTGTAATGGTCGTCCTTGACGGCTGTATATTCGGGCATTTCTCTTAAGCATATTTTCATGCAGCTGTCGCATCGCGGCGCGAAAGGGCACCCTTCCGGCGCATTGAGTAGATCAACGGGCGTACCCTCAATTGCAATCAGTTTGGTGCGCTCTTTTTCATATAGTTTCGGAATGCTGTTGAGCAGACCCTTTGTGTATTCGTGCTTCGGGTTGTAGAATATTTCGTCCACACTCCCGTATTCCACCACTTTGCCTGCATACATAACGGCAATCTTCGAGCACATATTGGCCACGATGCCCAAATCATGCGTGATCATGATAATCGACATACCGATTTTTTCTTTCAGTTCCATCATCAGTTCCAATATCTGTGCCTGGATTGTCACATCAAGGGCTGTGGTCGGCTCATCGGCGATGAGGAGTTTTGGTTCACAAGCCAGCGCGATGGCAATCATGACACGCTGCCGCATGCCGCCGGACAATTCGTGCGGATACTGTTTCATTCTTTTTTGAGGCTCATTAATACCCACCAGATCAAGCAGCTCAAGCGCCCTCTTTTGGGCATCCTTCTTGTTTTTGCCTGTATGAAGCATGATGGATTCGCAAATTTGATTGCTGACGGTATACACCGGATTCAAGCTCGTCATCGGATCCTGAAAGACCATACTGACATCGTTGCCGCGAAGATTTCTCATTTCCTTTTCGGACATTTCGTTAATCATTTGTCCGTTGAATTCGATGCTGCCGGCAATAAGTTTTCCCGGGTGCGCGGTGAGACCCATAATCGAATAGGCGGTCACGCTTTTCCCGCTGCCCGATTCGCCCACAATACCCAGCACATCGCCCCGGTTCATCACGATTGACACATCGTTGAGCGCTTTCACTTCGCCGGCGGCGGTAAAAAAGGAGAGGCGAATATTTTTAATGTCTAACAATATTTCACTCATCTTGTGTGCCTCAGTTCTTCAGCTTCGGGTCAAACGCATCGCGCAGACCGTCGCCTAACAGGTTAAAGGAGAGAATAATGATGCTGATCATAATAGCCGGAGCAAACAGTCTGTAAGGGTAAGAGGTTAACCCGCCGATGGCGGACGACGCCATGGAACCGAGGCTGGGCATCGGTGCCGAAACGCCGATACCGATAAAGCTCAAGAAACTCTCGGTAAAAATCGCGGAAGGAATTTGCAGCGTTGTGGTAACAATCAGCGTACCGATACAGTTTGTCAGCAGATGTTTGCCGATTATTCGCGCGTTGCCCGCCCCCAAAGCCCTTGCCGCTGTAACATATTCCTGTTCCTTAAGCGATAAAATCTGGCTCCTGACAATTCTTGCCATGCCGACCCAGTAAAGCAGGGAAAAAACAATAAAAATACAAATCAGCCCGACACCTATGGTATTGATCCACTGAAAACCCGGCACCGTATTTGCCAGGTTTTGCAGGGGATATTTGAGGGACACCATGAGTATTATAATAATCAGTATGTCGGGTATCGCATAAATAATATCCACAAGCTGCATCATCATGATGTCCACTTTCCCGCCCAAATAGCCCGAAATGGCGCCGTACAGTGACCCGATGAGCAACACAAGGAAGCTTGCCACGATACCCACGAGCAGTGAAATCCGGCTGCCCATCATAATTCTGATCGTCGTGTCGCGCCCGAGCGCGTCCGTCCCGATGAAATGCGGAAACACTTTGCCGCCGGCTTCCTTTTCGGCAAGCTCGGCCGCGGAATACTGCATCGGGGCAAGATTCTCGCTGCCGCGGATTTGCTGTTCGTAGGAATAAGGATAAAAAGAGGGCGCAATAAACGCAAAAATCAAGGTTAAAATTATCACAAACAGGCTGATCATCGCTATTTTATTCTTTTTCAGCCGGCTGAAACCGTTGCGCCAAAACCCGACGCTTTCCCGCATACAAACAAGACTTTGTTTTTCATCTTGACCGGCAGGAAGGAAATCGGAAACATCAAGCTGAAAACTTATTTTTTTAACAGGTTCGCTCATATTCACAATTGCTCCTTCCTATTTATATTTTATTCTGGGATCCACCAGTTTATAGACAATATCGACAATAAGGTTCATAACGATGATGAGTGCCGCGAGAAAAATGGTGGTGCCCATGATCATGGTGTAGTCCCGGTTGAGGATGGAACTGATAAAAGAGTTTCCAAGCCCCGGCACCGTGAATATTCGCTCGACAATAAAGCTGCCGGTGAGCGTATAGGCAAGCAGCGGGCCAAGGTAAGTAACAACCGGCAGTACCGCATTACGCAGCGCATGCTTAAAAAGGACCCGAAACATCGGCAGACCTTTTGCTTTTGCCGTGCGGATATAGTCCTGACCGAGCACTTCGAGCATACTGGAACGCATCAGGCGGGAAATATAGGCCGTCGGATAAAATGAAAGGCTCATCACCGGCATGATATAATGCTTCCAGGATGTCAGCCCGTATGTCGGCAGCAGGTTGAGCTTAACGCTGAGTATCATCATTAAAACCGTAGCAACAACAAAGCTCGGTACGGCAATACCGGTTGTTGAAATCAGCAATATAATATTGTCTTGCCACTTGCCGCGTTTGAGCGCAGCGACAGAGCCGAACGGTATACCAACCACGACAGCAACAAGGATAGCCATACCCCCGACTCTCGCCGAAACCTTAAAGCCGGTTGAAATAATCTGGTTTACCTCGCGCCCGCGCTGTTTCATGGAAGGACCGAGGTCGCCGCTGAGAAAGTTGGTAAAATAGTTTTTGTATTGCACAATTTTGGGCTGATCAAGCCCGTATTTTTGATTCAGCGCGGCGATGGTCGCCTCGGAAGGTGCCTTCTCCGCCAAAAACGGCCCGCCGGGGACCATAAACATCAAAAAGAAGGTTGCTGTCGCAACAATCCAGAGCGTTAAAATTGAGATGAAAACCTTTTTCGTCAGATATTTTGCCAAGTGCGCTCACTCCCGCCTTCTGCCGTTTAACATAACAAACATTTTGTATATCGCAACCGTTTTATACAGAATCAAGCCTTGTTATTTTTTACATTATATATTGTTTTTATATATTGTGCAATAGTATCTTCAAACAAATTAACAAATTATAGTAATTTAGACAAAACTCAGCCATGCCAGGCGGCATTGTATACAAAAAAAGGACGGCTCCTGTATATTTTTCAATACCTGCGAGCCGTCCGTACCGTTTAATTTTTTTTACACCGCAACCCAGCAAGCAACAAATTCCCATTTTTCCGGTATATCTTCCGGCTTCACCTTTACCCATGCGCCCCGCAGCCCAAGCTCTTGCGCGGACAGCTCAAAGTGGCACATAGCGATACCCAAATCATTCTTCTGCAAATCATAGCTTGCCATACCGTAGCCATCGGTGCGGCAAATGTAAAACCGGTATTCGTTGCCCTGCCGGATAACCCGCCAGGGCTGTTTGTTGGAGGCGGAAGGCGCGAGCCTGACCATTTCCAACACGGTGCTGTATTCACCCGAAGCGTCCTGTGTCAAGGCTGTTTCCGTATTACTTTCAAAAAACAGTTCGTTCCACGGTTTTCTTTTGTTGGAACCGGCGCCTGCGCGCATAGCCATATCCAAAAGCCGCATTTTTTCCTTTTTTATGCCGACGGGGGAAACAATCGGGATGTACTCATTTTCTTTGAGCTGAGCCGCCTGCGCGAAATCGCTTCTTTTGAAGGTACCGCCGAGCCAGCAGGTGCCCAGCCCCATGGCGGTCGCGTACAGGACAATTTTCTCAAACAGATAACCGAACTCGGCTTCGTCCTTTTCGGTCTTGTCCGTCACACCGATAATATAATGGACTGCACCGGAAATGACCCCGTAGGTGCCGAGTTTTTCCGCATTGCCGCCGTTTTCACTTTGCTTTTTTGTCAACAGAAACCTCAGTTGCGACTCTGCTTGCGCGTTCACCGCCGCAACATAATCACCCAGCTTTGTCATCGCCGTGTCATCGATTTTTTTATTATCAAAAGACCTGCAGGAAATCCGCTCTTTTATAATTTGGATATATGGTTTCTGTAGTTCCATATGAAAACCCCCGTTGTTAAGATTAATATAAAAATGTGACATAAAAAGCCTCGAGAGCATTGTATCACACTCTCGAGGCTTTTTCAATTAAAGAATTGCAAAACAGAAACCGGCTAAATCAGCTTTAGTCCCAAATCTTTCAGCTGACTCTCATCCACGCCGGCGGGGCATTCCGTCATCGGTTCCGAAGCGTTTTGCACCTTCGGGTAGGCGACCACATCACGCAGACTCTCGCAGCCGAGCATCTGCATAATCAGCCGGTCCAACCCCAACCCCATGCCCCCGTGGGGCGGCGCGCCGTACTTGAACGCGTCGGTCAGGTAGCCGAATTTCGAATACGCTTCCTCGTCGCTTAGCCCCAAAAGCGAGAACATGCGCTTTTGCAAATCGGGGTTGGTGATTCGGATAGAACCGCTGCTGAGTTCGATGCCGTTGAGCACCAGGTCATACGCTTTTGCCCGGACTTTTGCTTTGTCTGTTTCCAAGTATTCCAGGCATTCGTCCATGGGCGAAGTGAACGGATGGTGCATGGCGACAAACTTACCCGCTTCCTCGTCCCAGTCAAAGAACGGGAATTCAACTACCCAAAGGAAGTTATAGTCCGCTTTCGGTATAATATTAAGCTGTTTGGCAACCGCGGCGCGCAGCGCGCCCAAGGTGAGCAGCACATGGTTGTTGTTGGTGTCGCCGATGATGAAAATAACATCGCCGGCCTTGGCATCCGCAGCCGCTAAAATCGCTGTCATTTCGTCATCTGTCATAAACTTCGCGAAAGATGATGTATGTGTGCCGTCCTCGTTGATTCGGATCCACGCCAGTCCTTTCGCGCCGATACCGCGGACAAACTCGGTGAGTTTGTCAATCTCTTTGCGAGTCAGTGTTGCAACGGCGTTTTTCGCCGTGATACCCCGGACACTCCCGCCGCCCCGAACAGCACCGGTAAAGACACCGAAACCGCAGTCTTTAACGATATCACTCAAATCATAAAGCTCCATCGCATAACGGGTGTCGGGCTTGTCGGAACCGAAACGCTCCATTACTTGGCTATAGGTCAGGCGCGGGATGGGCATCGGTATTTCGACACCAAGCGCTTCTTTAAAAACACGGGAAATATAACCCTCCACCATGCCGAGCACATCGTCGATGTCCACGAAGGACATTTCCAAGTCGATTTGCGTGAATTCCGGCTGACGGTCTGCCCGTAAGTCTTCATCGCGGAAACAGCGGGCAATTTGCATATACCGGTCGAACCCCGCGACCATTGAAAGTTGCTTATACAATTGCGGTGACTGCGGCAGAGCATAAAAATTACCCTTGTGAACACGGCTGGGCACCAGGAAATCCCTTGCCCCTTCCGGTGTGGACCGGATGAGGATCGGCGTCTCGATTTCGACAAAACCGTTTTCGTCAAAATAATCTCTTGTGATTTTGCTGATTTTATGGCGCATGAGGATATTC
>CAYUWQ010000029.1:0-15243 GCA_964448455.1 uncultured Eubacteriales bacterium
CGGTAGCCGTTTTTCCACTCGCAGTAATCCATGGATTCGTTGTACATCTCCGTGGGAATAACTTTTCGCAGGCCGTAGAAAAACGCGATAATCGTTTCATGTACCGTCAGGGCAATTGCCATGACGGTTCTGTTTTTATACAGTCCGTTTTGCTTGCCGCCGATGGACCCGATAATGAAAATCGGCACCATGAGCACCTGTCCGATATATCCGCTGGCCAGGTAAAGCGTTCGGGACTGGAAGCGGCGGCGGAACCACGGTACAATCATGAAGGGCAGCGGCCCGAGCAGCCCGCCGGGAAAACCGGTGACATACCCCAAAGACGCGAAATTGAGCACATCAATAAAATAGTCCGATCGGCTGCCGCCGACGGAAAAGGAACTGAGGATTTGCGAGAGCGTCATGAGCAGCACGGGCTTGTTGTTTGTGATGGATTTAATGCCCTGCATTATGCTCGGCGTTTTGACGGACTGCGCGACCCTTTCGCGCATGATGGTGTTGAACCATAGTGAAACGAGTCCGCCGACAACACTCGTAAAAACGCCCATCCCCACAAACAGTTTCAGATACAGCCCGCTGACCGGGCCTTTTTTCGGCTTGATGATGTTGTTGCCGATGAGGTCGATTAAGATGGTCATAATCTGCTCCGGCAATTTTTCGCCGAACAGGCCGGAAAAGAAATTCGCGATTGTCAGCATCCGCGTTCTTTCCACCGGGTGCGGGGTAATGGTGGTGATAATGCCGCCCTGCGCGATACCTAAAAAGGTACCGATTCCCTCGCGCACAATGGCAAGAACGGCGTACACAATAAACTTATTCAAGTCCTCCGGTCCCGTCCCGCCGAAGAAAAGCGGCAGCAGCCAGTACAGGCAGGTGCCGACGGTGCCGGGGATAGCCAGCAGCACCAGATACGGCTTGAACTTGCCCCAGCGTGTCCTGGTTTTATCCACAATCGCGGCGGTAAAAATATCGTTGACAATATCCCAGATACCGTTGATGACAGACAGTATCTGCTGGTATCTGAAGCTGACCTGAAGAATGGTGTTGACAAAGCGCTGATTGTAGGTGTTGATGTTAAAGCTCTGCGCCATATCCCACAGCACATAGCCCGCCACCTCTTTGGTACCCACATACCGCCGGTTTTGATAAACATAGTCGACCTGTGCTTTGGTAAACTCTTCCTCCGTCTGAACATCGGTATCCGTTTTTTTGTCTTTTGCCATAATATCACACCCTCCATCCCGTAATACGGACGCAAACCCCGGCTATTCCGACACGCGAATTCTTCGCGGCGGCACACTTACAAGCCGCAGTGCTTTGAATAGCTGCTCAAACAGATTCGCGTTAAAAAAGGACGAAAGTTTGACAACTGATCTGCCAGACTTCCGTCCTGTTATTTTTGCTTTTTATACCTTCGCTCCGCATTCGCCGCAGAATTTTGTACCGGGTGCCAGTTCGACACCGCAACCCGGACATTTCAGTTTTTGCGGCGCGCTCATGGGAGAGCCGCACTCATTGCAGAATTTTACACCCTGAGCATTTTCTTTGCCGCAGGAAGGGCACTTGTTCAACGCCATTGAAGCGCCGCAGTTGTTGCAGAACTTCCCTGCGCCGGCGGGCTTGCCGCAGGAAGGGCATATGGTTGTTTTGCTTTCTATTTTGCCTTTCCAAACCGTCGCGCTTTCGGATGCTTCGTCAATATTCCTCTTCATTGCCTCGGCTTTCGCCTTTGCAACATAGATTTCCTGCCTGGGCGCGCACTCCACACAAAGGCCTTCATCTTCGTTAAAATCGGCATCGCAGACCCATTTGCGGCAGGAGTGGCACCGGTGATAGTGTTGCTTTGCTTCCGTCTGTGCCTGCTCGAATGCTTTTTCGTGGGCTTTCTGCCAGTCCGGGCTCATCCCTTCAAAACGCTCGGATAATATATTCCCGCCGCGTTCCAGGGAATGGCTAAGGCTGCCAAGCCTGCCGCCTACCAACCCGCCCAAAACACCGGCGCCTTGCGCCAACCCGCGCAAACCCCTGCCCTTGCTGTATGTTTCGGATTCAATGAAACTGCTTTTAAATCCGTCATTGCAAATATCACAATAAAAAGTAAATTGAAAACCGGCATCCGTTGAGTTGTCTTCATAATTCCTGGTAAAAGATGTTAGCATTATAAATTGCCTCCCTACTGTCCGATTTTTGTTCCGCACGAACCGCAGAACTTTGTCCCCGGTGCATTCTCCGCACCGCAGTTTGAGCAGAATACTTTTTCAACGGCCAATTTCGCGCCGCATTCCTGACAAAATTTTACACCGTCGGCATTTTGTGCGCCGCATTCCGGGCAGGTAGCTTTTTCAGCCGCTTCATCTTCCGCCTGTTGAGCAGCCTCCTGTTCCTGCTGAACCGCTTTGAGCTTGGCTTCAGCCGCGGAGAGATTGAGTTGTACAAGTTTAAGACGCTCGCCAAGATCACCGAAAGCGCTTGTACCCTGCTGCTCAACAACCATTCTTCCGATTTGAGAATAAAGTTCCGTCTCTTGATTCTTTAAATCATTGACCTCTGTTTGACTGTTCATCATTTTGACTGCCGGGTCATCCTGCGGCATAAAGCCGGATAAACCCTTCATCAAACCGCCAAGTCCGCCTAAAAAATCGCCTGCCATTGCTAATCCTCCCCAGTTAATAAGTTGCGATAAAATTGCATTTTGCATTGCTGCCGGCAGATAAACGGATGTTGACTTGTCATTTCCGCACAGCGTAATTTATCGTTAGTTATTATATCACAATTGATTTGAAATTTATACAGTTTTTTCAACTTCTCTTGTATGTTCCTCTATCCATCCCCCGCCGTCTATGCTATAATAACTCGACAAAATAATGAGGGCAGGTTTGACGAATGACACATCAAGAAATGTTTGGCAAAGCGAAGTGGGTTGCCCCCGATATCGCTTGTGAACAACCTTATATCAGAGGCAGTTTTTCTGCCAAAAAGACGGACTCGGCGGAAATCATCGTCTGCGGGCTCGGGTTTTTTGAACTCTATCTCAACGGCAGCCGCGTGTCGGAGGACTATTTTGTCCCCGGTTGGACGGATTACGAGGACCACCGCTTCAAAAATGGCGGTCAAGAAATCACGGACCGGTTTTCACACCGGATTTATTGCGTTCGATATGATCTCTCGCCGCTTGTCAAAGAGGGCAAAAATGTCATCGGCGCGGTGCTCGGCGCAGGCTGGTATAAAAAAATCGGTTACGGGGATGTCAAACTATGTTATTCAATAACGCTCACCGGTAAAGACGGCAAAAAGCAGAAGGTTGTCAGTGATAACAATCTGAAATGGGCGCAAAGCTCCGTCATCACGAGCCGCATGCTCTACGGTGAGACACACGATTACCGGCTGGAAACGCCCGGCTGGCACGCCATCGGCTTTGATGATTCCGCCTGGCAGCAGGTGAATGAAGTCCCCGCGCCGGAAAGTGATTTTCTGCTGTGGGACTGCCCGCCCGACCGGGCAATCCGGCAGCTGACCCCAAAAGTTATCAAGCGTTTTATCAACTACACCATTTATGACGCGGGGGAAAACATCACCGGCTGGCCGGTGATAGAAATGACCGGCCGAAAGGGTTCTAAAACCGTTGCAAGGTATACGGAGGAGCTCGGCAAAACCGGCCTGCTCAATTCCGCCAGCTATACCTACAAACATTCCCGCAAAAGGATGCAGACGGATGTCTACATCAGCTCCGGCAAAACGCGGCGTGTACATCCCCGCTTCATGTGGCACGCATTCCGGTATTTTTCATTAACCAACAACGCAAAGCCCCTGTCGGTCACCGTGGTGCACAGCGATGTCGCGGTGACCTCCGGTTTTGAATGCTCCAACAAAACCCTCAACTGGCTGTATGACGCGTATATCCGCACCCAGCTGTGCAATATGCACGCGGGTATTCCATCCGACTGCCCGCAGCGCGAAGGCAGGGGCTATACGGGCGACGGCCAGCTTGCCTGCGACGCGGCCATGCTGGTGCTGGACGGGCAGAAATTTTATAAGAAATGGCTGGGAGATATTGCCGACTGTCAGGACGAGAAAACCGGTCATGTTCAGTACACGGCCCCCTACTTCCCCTCCGGCGGCGGACCGGGCGGCTGGGGCTGCGCCATTGTCGAAGTCCCTTACACTTATTATCTGCATTACGGCGACAAAGATGTGCTCAAAGAGTTCTTCCCGAAGATGCTGCGGTATTTCGATTATCTGGAAGCGCACAGCGAAGACGGGCTGGTCACCAGCGACTCTCCGGGCGCCTGGTGCCTCGGGGACTGGTGCACACCGGACGCCATAAAAATCCCCGCCCCGCTGGTGAACAATTACTTCTACATCAAATCCATATACCGTGTACTTGAAATCGCCGCGCTTATCGGCCGGAACGACATACGCCCGGAGATGGAAAAGCGCGTTGCGCAACGGAAAGCCGCACTTGAAAAGGCCTACTATAATCCGGAAACCGGCGATTTCGCCGGTGATATTCAGGGCGCGAACTCGTTCGCGGTTGACATCGGCCTCGGCGGGGAAAAAACTTTCGGCAATATTATAAAGAAGTATACAAAACTCGGCATGTATGACACGGGCATTTTCGGCACGGATATTCTCACCAGAATCCTCTTTGAACGCGGGCAGGGGCAGCTTGCTTTTGACTTGCTCGCGGGGGAAAAGGCGGTCTCCTTCCACACCATGGCGGCGGCGGGGGCGACCACACTCTGGGAATACTGGTGCGGCAAAAAATCCCGCAGCCACCCGATGTTCGGCGCGGTGACAAGGTATCTTTTCTATTATCTGCTCGGCATACGGCAAGCGGACGGCTCAACCGGGTTTCAAAACATTATGATCGAACCGGTGCTTGCCGAAGGGCTTGATTTTGCCACAGGACATATAACAACGATTAGCGGAAAAATCGCTGTTGCCTGGCAAAAACAACAAGACAGCGTGATAGTTACCGTTGAAATTCCGGCCGGTATCACCGCGGAGTTTGCTTATAAGGGTGAAAGAACGCAGCTGAAGACAGGCGTGAACTCTTTGGCGCTTTGACGCGAACGAACGATTGCTTAAAGGGTAACTGTAGAAATGAAAAAGTTTGAAAAAGTATTGATAACAAGCGATTTTGACGGCACCTTAAAAAACGACGAAGGTGTCATCACACAAGAGGTGCGCGATGCCATCGCGTACTTCATTGCAGAGGGCGGTTATTTCACCGTTTCCACCGGCAGAACCTACCAGGGCTTCCATCTCTATGACCCTGCGTATATCAACGCCCCCGTGCTGCTGGCCAACGGCGCTTTGGCCTATGATTATGAAACGAATTGCGTCGCGTTTTTTGACGGTATCGGTGACGAAGGGCTGGCGGCAGTCCGTGCTGTGCGGGATAGTTTCCCGTCGGCGTCTATCGAGATGTATCCGTTTAACGAAACTTATGCGATTCACCTCACGGATGACACCGAACGGCATTTCACCAGCCAGTTTATCGCGTTCAATGTTATCACCGACCCCGAACAAGCGAAAAGACCATGGCAAAAGGTCATGATCGGCAGTGATAACGAAACCTCGCCGAAAATTCAAAAACTGTTGAAATCAGTGACGGATGACCCGGCATTTTTGCCGACCACAGGCTCCTTCGTCGAGGTGATGAAAAAAGGGGTGGACAAAGGCACCGGGTTGCACAAGCTTGCCGATTATCTCGATGTGCCGTACGATCGATGCTACGCCGTGGGCGACGGCTACAACGATGTGGAAATGCTCGCGGCGGCAGCCGGCGCCTTCGTGCCGGAAAATTCAGCGCCGGAAGCATTAGCGGCCGCAACGCATATTGTCCGCTCCAATAATGACCATGCCGTCGCGCATGTGATTGAAATTTTGGACCGGATGTATACCCGTTGAGCTGGGGCTGCAGGTTGTAAAAACCCGGATAACATCGTATAATGATGAAGCGTATTGAACGCTTGGAGGAAAAAATCTCATGACTGTTGAAGATATTAAAGCTATACTGGATGCCGATGTGCTGTGCGGCGGATGCCTGCTGGACAAAGATGTCCTTGCCGCCTGTGGCAGCGATATGATGAGTGATGTGCTGGCGTTTGCCAAAGAGCAGGCGGTTTTGCTCACCGGTCTTATCAATCCGCAAGTGGTGCGCACGGCGGAAATGATGGATATGAAATGTATCGTGTTTGTGCGCGGCAAACGCCCGGGGGATGATATCGTCACGCTTGCAAAAGAGCGCGACATCATTTTGCTCTGCACCCGCCTTGAGATGTTCACATCCTGCGGCTTACTGTTTTCAAAAGGTTTACAGGGAGGCGGGGGTAAGAAATGAGTACGCTTACCCTTCATTTTGATGTAGACGGCAGCGATTTTACCCGGGCGGGCGAGGCTTCCGGTGAAGTGAAAAGGGTTCTCAAAGAACTGGGTTTAAACCCGGAAATCGTCCGCAATGTTTCCATCGCGATGTACGAGGGCGAAATCAACATGTTCCTTCACGCCGGCGGCGGCCAAATTGATGTCGAAATATCCCCGGATATGATACAAATAGTGCTTGCCGACACAGGCCCGGGTATTGAGGATGTGCCGCTTGCGATGATGGAAGGCTACTCCACCGCTTCCGACCATATCCGCGCGCTGGGGTTCGGCGCGGGCATGGGGCTGCCGAACATCAAAAAGTATACCGATGATATGATTATTGAAACACAAATCGGCAAAGGCACCACCATCCGCCTGAAAATATTTACAGCGAGCTGATTGATTCCCGTTGTTTTCGAAACACACAAAGGATTTGGATCATCATTATGGACATTTTTTACCATTCTGTCCGCCTGGACGAGGACAAATGCAAAGGCTGCATGAACTGCATCAAACGCTGCCCCACGGAGGCTATCCGTGTCAGGAACGGCAAGGCCAGCATCATTTCCGAAAGATGCATTGACTGCGGGGAGTGTATCAGGGTTTGTCCGCAGCATGCCAAAACAGCCGAAAGAGACGCCTTCGACATGCTCTCCAACTACAAATATAATGTTGCCCTGCCCGCCCCTTCGCTGTACGGACAGTTCAACAATTTGGATGATATTGATTATGTGCTCACCGCGTTTAAAATGGTCGGCTTTGATGATGTTTTTGAGGTCTCAAAAGGCGCGGAGCTGATTTCCGAAGCAACCCGTCTGCTCATGAAGCGCGGCGGGCTGAAAAAGCCGGTCATATCCTCCGCCTGCCCTGCGGTATGCAGGCTTATCCGCGTACGCTTCCCGAATTTGGTATCTCATGTGCTGGAACTTAACTCCCCCATGGAAGAAGCGGCACGGCTTGCCCGGCATAAGGCGGAAAAGGATACGGGACTGCCTTCCGGTGATATCGGCGTGTTTTTTATCACCCCCTGCCCCGCGAAAATAACGGCTATCCGGCAGCCTATCGGGTTGGAAAAATCCAACATCAACGGCGCTTTCGCGATAAAGGACATTTACCCCAAACTGCTCGAGCAAATGAACCGCTTGGAAGATTCCGGCAATCTGCGTCAATCGGGCATTATCGGTGTCAGTTGGGCGGCAAGCGGCGGTGAGTCAGCCGCGCTGCTGCGCGAGCGGTACATTGCTGTTGACGGAATCGAAAATATTATTAAAGTTCTTGAGGAAATTGAAGACGAAAAACTTAACAATGTTGATTTCATTGAATTGAACGCCTGCACCGGCGGCTGTGTGGGCGGCGTACTCTGTGCGGAAAATCCTTTTATCGCGCGCTCCCGCCTCCAACACCTGCGCAAGTACCTGCCCGTTTCCTGCAATCATCTCGAAGGCGAAAATGTACCGGGAGAAATGAAGTGGCAAACATCGCTCAAAGGCATATCCGTACTGAAGCTGGCGGAAAATGTTGAGGATGCCCTGAAGATGATGAAAGAACTCAACACCATCGTTGACCGCCTGCCGGGACTGGACTGCGGCACCTGTGGGGCGCCTTCCTGCCGCGCGCTCGCGGAGGATATCGTCCGGGGTATCGCGCTTGAAAGCGACTGTGTGTTTTATATGCGGGACGAAATGGGCAACCCCAGCTTTCAGGGGCTGATTCCCCCGCCGTTTCGAAAACCGGTAAAGGATGATGATGAATGACGGTAAAAACGATTGCGGAAAAACTCGGCTTAATTTTCTTATGCGGGGAAAGCCTTGCCGAAAGGCCTGTCAGCGGCTGTTACTGCGGCGATTTGCTCAGCTGGGTCATGTCGCGCGCCCAAAAAGGCGATGCCTGGCTGACCGTGATGGGCAACATCAATTCCATAGGGGTCGCGGTGCTTGCGGACATTGCCTGCATTATCCTCACAGAAAATGCCGCTTTCGACCTGCCCGCGCTTGAAAAGGCGAGGCAGAATGAAGTAATTGTTTTACAGACGGAAAAAAACACCTACGAAACCGCTGCCGCAATTTCAAAATTGCTATAAGATATGAATCTTTTTTATGATTTTCATATACATTCCTGCCTGTCCCCCTGCGCCGATAATGACATGACGCCCTATAATTTGGTTAACATGGCAAAACTCGCCGGCCTTGATATTATCGCGCTGACAGACCACAACTCCTGCCTGAACTGCCCCGCGGCAGTCGAGGCGGGCAAAAAGGCAGGCATCACCGTTGTACCCGGCATGGAGCTGTGCACCTCGGAAGAGGTGCATATTATATGCCTTTTGCCGGATTTGGCAAGCGCTGCGGCTTTTTCAAACGATGTCTATGAGCACCTGCCGCGCATCGGTAACCGCACGGATATTTTCGGTGACCAACTTGTAATGACCCCGTTCGATACGGTGAAAGAAAACTATCCGCAGCTGCTGGCCTTTGCAAGCACAATCAGTGTATCCGGCGTAGTCAAAAAAATCGGCTCTTTCGGCGGCATCTGCTACCCCGCGCATATTGACCGCCCATCCAACAGTGTGATTTCAAATCTTGGCGGCATTACGCCCGAAATGGGTTTTCAGGCAGCTGAGATAACACAAAAAGCCGAGCCGGCGGATTTCATCGCGCGGTATCCGATATTGAAAAAAATGCATCTTGTAACAAGCTCCGATTCACACCGTTTGGAAGATATCGGAATAGCTCGCCGCTTGATTAACCTAAAAAGGAATGACGCGGAGTCCGTAATCGACTTTTTCAACAAATTTCTTGGTAAAAACAGCCAAAGTTGAGCTACTATTTTTGTAGGATTCATGCAAAAACCGTGGTATTTTATAACTTTTCATGCTATAATATTCTCAAATGCATGATGCGGTTATATGGCATTCAGCCCCCCAATTTATGCGCAGCACCTATTTTCATCTAAGGAGGAAAGGCAAAATGAAGAAAACAATCAGCAAAATCCCCTTTGCGGGAACCAAAGAGCAGGAAGCCCGCTTGCAGGCTGTCATCGATGAATCCAAAGATAATCCGAGTTTGTTAATCCATGTCATGCAGCAAGCTCAGCTTATATACGGCTATCTGCCCTTTGAGGTTCAGGTGATGATTGCGGACGGTATGGATATACCCTTGGAAAAGGTCTATGGCGTCTCCACATTCTACACGCAATTCGCGCTCTCCCCTAAAGGCAAGTACAATGTTTCGGTCTGCCTGGGGACCGCGTGCTATGTCAAGGGCGCGCAGGATATTCTTGACAAGGTGAGCGAAAAGCTCGGTATCGGTCCCAACGAATGCACCCCGGACGGGCGTTTTTCAATCGATGCGTGCCGCTGTATCGGTGCTTGCGGTCTGGCGCCTGTGATGATGATCAACGATGATGTCTACGGCAAACTGACAGTTGACCAAATCGATGCAATCCTTGACAAGTACCTTGCTTAAAAACGATGCGTGAACTATCATTAAACATTCTTGATATCGCGCAAAATGCTGTCAGCGCAGCTGCAACCCTTGTCGCAATAGATATCATCGAGGATACCGAAAAAGGCGAGATGCTTGTACAAATCAGCGACAACGGCAAGGGCATGACACCCGCACAAACCAAAAAAGCCGCCGACCCGTTTTACACCACAAGAACAACGCGCAAGGTCGGTATGGGCATTCCGCTTTTCAAGATGGCAGCGGAAATGACGGGCGGAAGTTTCTCCCTCATCTCCAAAATGAACACCGGCACAAAAATCACCGCTCTTTTCAAAACGCAAAGTGTTGATTTCCCGCCGCTCGGAGATATGGGTTCCACGGTTGCGACACTCATTGCTATGAACACACACATGGATTTCAAATACCGCCATGAAGTTGATACGAAAGAGTTTATCCTGCACACACCCGATCTCAAACAAATGCTCGGAGAAGTTCCGCTGAGTGACCCGGCAGTTTTCGAGTGGATTAAAGAATACATTATTGAACAAACACTTGCGATTAAAACCGAAGGTTCCGACGATACACCGGCACAGGATAATTCCAATGAAAGGAATGACTAAAAAATGAAAACAATTGAAGAACTTAACGCTATCAGAGAAAAAGCAAAAGCCGATATGACCGTGCGCGAAGATAACGCAGAGGTCATCCGCGTTGTTGTTGGTATGGCTACTTGCGGTATTGCCGCCGGTGCCCGCCCGGTGCTGACCGGATTTATTGAAGAAGTTGCCCGCCGCAAGCTCAAAAATGTAGCCGTTTCACAAACCGGCTGCATCGGCATGTGCCAGTATGAGCCGATTGTTGAAGTGCTTGAACAAGGCAAAGAAAAGGTCACTTATGTCAGAATGACGGCCGAAAGAGTTGCCAGAATTGTAAATGACCATTTGGTCAACGGCAATGTTGTTGCCGAATATACCGTTGGCGCCATCGCCAAATAGGAGGAGAAATATATGTATCGTTCCCATATACTTGTCTGCGGCGGTACCGGCTGTACCTCCTCACACAGCGAAGAAATCATTGCTGCTCTTAACGAACAGCTTGCCGAAAAAGGTCTGACCGAAGAGATTAAGGTTGTCCGAACAGGTTGCTTCGGGCTATGCGCCATCGGACCCATTATGATCGTTTATCCCGAAGGCTGCTTTTACAGCGAAGTCAAGGTCGATGACATCCCGGAAATCGTGGAAGAGCATCTGCTCAAAGGACGCATTGTCAAAAGGCTCCTTTATGATGAAACCGTATCGCCGGACACTATCAAATCCCTTAATCAAACCGCTTTTTATAAAAAACAAAAAAGAGTTGCGCTGAGGAACTGCGGCGTTATCAACCCCGAAAGCATTGAGGAGTACATCGCGCTCGACGGCTATCAGTCGCTGGCCAAATGCCTGACGGAATTAAAACCCGCCGAAGTCATACAAATCGTCAAAGATTCCGGTCTGCGCGGCAGAGGCGGCGGCGGTTTCCCCACAGGGCTTAAATGGGAATTTACCGCTAAAACCGAAGCGGACCAAAAATATGTTGTCTGCAACGCCGACGAGGGTGACCCCGGTGCGTTTATGGACCGTTCCGTGTTGGAAGGCGACCCCCACTGCATCGTGGAAGCCATGACCATCTGCGGTTACGCGGTCGGCGCCACGGAAGGCTATATCTATGTCCGCGCGGAATACCCGATTGCAGTTGCCCGTTTGGAGCAGGCCATCAAACAGGCCGAGGAACAAGGTCTTTTGGGCAAAAATATATTCAATTCGGGTTTCGACTTTAGGCTTCAAATACGCCTGGGCGCCGGTGCTTTTGTCTGTGGCGAGGAAACGGCGCTGATGACCTCCATTGAGGGCAACCGCGGCGAACCCCGTCCCCGTCCGCCGTATCCGGCTATCAAAGGCCTTTTCGGCAAACCGACAACAGAAAATAATGTAGAAACTTTTGCCAACATACCTCAGATTATTTTTCACGGCGCGGCAAGCTTCGCGGCTATGGGTACCGAACGCTCGAAAGGCACCAAAGTTTTCGCGCTCGGCGGCAATATTAAAAACACCGGCCTGGTGGAAATCCCAATGGGTACCACCCTGCGGGAAATTGTGGAAGAAATCGGCGGGGGAATCCCGGGCGGCCGCAGTTTTAAAGCTGCCCAAACAGGCGGACCTTCCGGCGGATGTATCCCGACACATCTCATTGACACCCCGATTGATTACGACAACCTTACCGCTATCGGCTGTATGATGGGCTCCGGCGGTTTGATTGTTATGGATGACAGCAACTGCATGGTAGACATCGCCCGTTTCTTCCTTGATTTCACGGTCGATGAGTCCTGCGGTAAATGCGCGCCGTGCCGCATCGGCACCAAGCGTATGTTGGAAATGCTGGATAAAATAACAGAAGGCAAGGCAGAACTTGAAGATTTGGAAAAACTTGAAGAACTCGCACTTTATATCAAAGAAAACTCGCTGTGCGGTCTTGGGCAGACAGCGCCGAACCCCGTGCTTTCCACCATGAAGTTTTTTAAGGATGAATACCTCGCCCATGTGAAAGACAAAAAGTGCCCTGCCGGCGTCTGCAAAGCGCTGCTTAATTACTACATCGACCCGAAGAAGTGCATTGGCTGCACCCTGTGCGCAAGGGCCTGCCCGGTCGGCGCGATATCCGGCTCGCCCAAAGCCCTGCATGTGGTCGACACCGCGAAGTGCATCAAGTGCGGCGCCTGTATGGATGCCTGCAAAAAAGTAAAAGCCGTCAGTAAAGTATAAGAAAGGAGGCGCTGAAAAATGGAAAATGTAAACATTAAGATTAACGGAACCCCGGTCAGCGTACCGCCCGGCATATCAATACTCGAAGCCGCGCGTGTCGCGGGTATAGAAATCCCAACCCTGTGCTTTTTAAAGAAGATTAACGAAATCGGTGCCTGCCGGATTTGTATGGTAGAGGTTAAAGGCGCGAGAAGCCTTGTGACAGCGTGTGTTTATCCCGTAAGCGAAGGGATGGAGGTTTTCACCAATACCGAAAGAGTCCGCAGAAGCCGCAAGTTGACCCTTGAGCTGATTCTTTCCACGCACGACAAACGCTGCCTTTCCTGTGTGCGCAGCGGCAACTGCGAACTGCAGCACCTCTGCAAAGAATTCGGCGTGGACGACGAGGACTATTTTAAGGGCGAAAACCCGCAGTACGCGTTTGACGATTCCGTCGCGCATATGATCCGCAACAACAACAAGTGCATCCTCTGCCGCCGCTGTGTTGCCGCGTGCGACGCGCAAAAAGTCGCCGTCATCGGCGCGAACGCCAGAGGATTTGATACGCACATCAGCTCCGCGTTTGATAAAGACCTCGCGGATGTCTCCTGCATTTCCTGCGGGCAGTGCATTGTTAACTGCCCGACAGCCGCCCTTGTGGAAAAAGACGATACCGCGGCGGCACTTGCCGCCATCAACGACCCGAGCAAATTTGTCATCGTCAACACCGCGCCTTCCATCCGCGTCACCTTAGGCGAAAGCTTCGGGATGCATATCGGCACCGATGTGCAGGGCAAGATGGTCGCGGCCCTTCGCCGCCTCGGGTTTGACAAGGTGTTTGACACCGAACTCGGCGCCGACCTCACCATTGTGGAAGAGGCCAACGAGTTTGTCGAGAGAGTGAAAAACGGCGGCGTGCTGCCGATGATCACCTCCTGCTCGCCCGGCTGGGTCAAATACTGCGAACATTACTATCCCGAACAGATTCCGCACCTTTCCTCCTGCAAATCTCCGCAGCAGATGTTCGGCGCTATCAGCAAAACCTGGTATGCCAAAAAGATGGGGCTTGACCCGGAAAACATCGTTGTCGTGGGCATCATGCCCTGTACAGCCAAGAAGTTTGAAGCAAGGCGTGACCACCAGAATGCCTCCGGTTACCCGGATGTCGATATTGCCCTTACTACGCGCGAACTCGCCAGAATGATTGACACCGCCGGCATCTTCTTCCCCAAACTGCCAGACGAGGAGTTTGACAACCCGTTGGGTGAAGGCACCGGCGCGGCGGTCATCTTCGGCGCCACCGGCGGCGTGATGGAAGCGGCGCTCAGAACCGCGGCGGACACCCTCACAGGCGAAGACCTTCAATCCCTCGACTTCACGGAAGTCCGGGGCACGCAGGGCATCAAAGAAGCCACTTACAAAATCGCCGGCATGGATGTCAATGTCTGTGTGGCCAGCGGCCTTGCCAACGCGAACGCAGTGATGGAAAAAGTGAAAAACGGCACTGCCAACTATCACTTCATCGAAATCATGGGCTGCCCGGGCGGCTGTGTCAACGGAGGCGGTCAGCCGATTCAGCATGCGGTGGTTCGCAACTTCCTGGACCTTAGGAGCCTGAGAGCCGCCACGCTGTACGAAGCGGATAAAAATCTGCCGCTGAGAAAGTCCCACCAGAGCGAATCCATCAAGCGCCTGTATGAAGAATTCCTCGGCACCCCCGGCAGCCACAAAGCGCACGAGGTGCTTCATACTTCTTATGTCAAGAGACCCAAATACAAGTAAGCGATCAAACTTTAGAATGCCCCGGGAGACAAAACTCCCGGGGCATTATCTCAACAGTACACCCAAACAGGGCTTTTTTGCTTGATATTCATTTCTCTGTTGTGCTATAATAATAAACAAAATTTAACGAACTTTGGCACCTCAAAAAAGGAGGAACTAAGATGAAATACGAACAGCCGGAAAGATTCGCGAAAGAAGGGCTCACCTTTGACGATGTCCTGCTGGTGCCGGCGGAATCAAGCGTTTTGCCCAAGGATGTCAACCTTGCGACCAGCCTCACCAAAACCATCAAACTTAACACGCCCTTGATGACCGCCGCCATGGACACCGTGACGGAAGCCCGTATGGCTATCGCCATCGCCAGGGAAGGCGGCATCGGCGTTATCCACAAGAACATGTCCGTTGCCAAACAAGTAGCTGAAGTGGACCGGGTAAAACGCAGTGAAAACGGCGTTATTGCCAACCCGTTCTTTCTCTCCCCCGAACACCGGGTGGAAGACGCACTCGAGCTCATGCAGCGGTACCGTATATCCGGCGTGCCGATTTGCGAAGATGGCAAACTCGTCGGTATCCTCACCAACCGTGACCTCCGTTTTATGACGGATTTCAGCGTCATCATCAAAGATGTGATGACCAAGGACAACTTGGTGACTTCCCATATCGGCACCACGCTCCAGGAAGCCAAAGACATCCTGATGAAGCATAAGATCGAAAAACTTCCGCTGATTGATGACGAGGGCTACCTGAAAGGCCTTATCACCATCAAGGATATCGAAAAGACCGTGCAATATCCAAATTCCGCGAAGGACGCGAGCGGCCGTTTGCTTTGCGCCGCGGCGCTCGGCGCGACCGCCGATGTGCTGGACAGAGCC
>CAYUWQ010000030.1:0-15165 GCA_964448455.1 uncultured Eubacteriales bacterium
ACAGCCTAAACCATAGGCGCAGTTTTCTTCCCCACAGACACAGTAGGTCGGATCATTACTGCCTTGGCTCGCAGCACCGCCGGTTGATACATCGGTATAAGCAACTCGAACATCCGTGAAATACGCTGTATTAATTTGGTAATCATAATCAAGGTAAATCGTAATTTGGCTGCATGCACCTTGCAGTTCAAAGCTATCAGCAACAAACTGCCAGTAGTCCGCATAACGGATAAAATCCAATGCTTCTGTTACATTTACTGTTTGATTGTTTATATCTGTATAGCTGTATGTCGCTCTCATGCGGAATTCTGCGTTGCTGTTTGATGCCGCATTGGCCTTTGCCCAGCAGCCGATATCAATAATATCGCCTGCTCCTCCTGAGACGGTGAATGACTGTGAAATTGATTTTTGTGTAGCAGGGCTGCCCGTTATTTTCATCACGTTAACGGTATCTTCAAACTTGGTTTGCGAGTCCGCAACATCCGATGATGTCAGATTCGTACCTGTCCAGCTGTTTGGCATATTGTTCGTGACGCTGCTCATTTTACTGTTTAACAGCACATTGTAAGGGGTTTCCAAATCACTATTTTCAAGTTTTGCGTTGTCAAAATACGCGATACCGGTGCTGTTGTACAGCCACAGATATACATTCACCGTGGGTGTACTTGCGGTTACTTCAATATTTATGCTGATCCGCTGCCAAATGCCTCCTGTGTTTTTCACATAACCACTTGAAAGATGTTCTACTGTTGTTCCGCCGCTGTTCTTTGTTTCTATACTGATTTTTGCACCGTCATCGCCGGTGTTAACTGCGTTTGGTACATTAACATATGCCGATAGGGCATAGGTACCCGCTGTAAGATTCGTAAAGCTTTGAACAACACCAATCGTGTCTTTTGCCGTACAGTTCATTCTGTATGAGTTGGTGCCTGTATTTTTTACTGTGCTGTCCACGCCAGGCGAATAGGAGGAACCTTGGACAACGGTCCAGTTGGATGCTCCGCTTTCAAAACTTGGATTAATCAGAAGATTGTCATTTTGTGCCTGAACATAGGAACTGCCGGATAACAGGTTGTAGGTAACTTCATCAATTTCGGTATCTTCATAAGTTGTTCTTTTGTATTGGCCTTCATCGTTATATGTGCCGATTTTACGACCATAATTGTCAAACTGCGCAACCTCAATATTGTCATAGCTGTCTTCGTATGTGCGTTGATATGGGCTGTCATAAGTAATGTCAACCACATTGCCGGTTACACGTGTGGAAGATGAATTCAATGCTGATTCCTCAATTTGCGTCACGGCAAGCTTGCTGTCATAGGTATAGGAAAGCCTGTAACCGTTAACGTCTGTTATACTTGCTATCAGCGGCGCTCCCGGGTGTGTGCTGACGTAGCTGTAGTTAACCGTTTCACCGTCCGGATAGGTTGCGGTTATGAGCCTGCCAAGTGTTGGTGAGGTGGTTCCATCTCCTTCATAAGTATAGTTTATCTTCAAATCAACATCATTTGGAGCAACGCCTACTTTGATGGCGGTGCTTTGCGCATCATAAGCCTGTATTGATGTCAGACGGCCGACTGTGTTGTAGGTAAACCTGTATTCTCTGCCGACACCGTCAACAATCTTTTCAATCTCATAAAACTTGTATTGATTAATGGCCTTGTATGTAATCTCGATATGCGGCGCTGTCGTTACATGCTCATTCTCGGCAGCGGTGATGCTGACCATTCTGCCGGCAAAGTCAAAGGCAAGCTTTTCACCCGAAGGTTCATCAATAATGACTTCAGAAAAATCATCTCCGCCCGACTCAGTTGCGGGTACCGTGAGGGTAAAGCCTTTCGGCAAGCTTGTTTTGTCATATTGCTCAACCCATTTTTCCACACTATTTACGGTTTCATCCAAGACAAAATATGTTATTTCGCCGGTGCCGTCAATGTACAAATACATATCTACGGTGTTGCCGTTTTCATCAACAAAAATGTCGTCCGCAAAACCGACAAAACGGTGGTAATTTGTCAGCCATACCCTACCATAGTCTTCGAAATCGTTATATGAGTTGAGATAATATGAGGTACATCCGTTGGCTAAATCCGCTGTGGCAGTGGAATAATACTGCTTTATATTCACAGGCATAATATTGCCGTCAATGCCAAGTTCATCTCTTTCAATATACATCCCGCCGGTGAAATCGTTTATTGAAACTGTACCGGCTCTTCCTGCTGAATGGGTATGATATTCATATTTATCGCTGAGTCCGGTTGTTTCAATATAGCTGTACTCCATTATTGGGGTAAAATCTGTATCTGTATATTCCGATGTGCGAATAATGGCACTGTTTACAGTGGAATCGTAAGCGCCCAACATGACACCTCGCGGATAGGTTGCTCCGTTTAGGTTGTCTTGATTTCTCGGGAATGCCTTTGTTATATCAAATGTTATCTGCCCGTATTCATTTGCCGGCGCAACCGCATAATCTATCGGTAAAGCATCCGTCGTTGGCTTGCCGCTGAAAGTCACTTGCTCAAACCAATTGCTTGTAACCGTATATGCCGCTATAGTCATGGATGATGCGGTTTCGCTTTTCGCGTAGACTTTTAAAGTCGCATTTGTTACAATGGCTTTGCTCGCCCATAAATACGTTGACGGTCTAAAGTACGTCCAATAGGAACCATTGCTGTTAATGCCGGCTGTGGCGGTCGTGTTGGAACCGTGGCTGTGATTCTCGCCGCTTGCGTTGGTTACATAGGTGTCGCATATTGTTTCATATGAGTCGTTAACCGTAATTATAACAACCGGATCTATGACAACGGGATAAACGCGTTCCTTGGCTTGCAGCCATTCTTCCGAAGGATTGTATGTCAATGTATATGTTCCGTCGCTGTTTTGTTCGAACCCGACCTTAATATCTTCCGACTGCACATTGTTGGTATCAAACATGAAAGGGGCAGGCAAGCTGAAAACCGACTTGCCATCTATACCATAGAAATCGATTGTGTTATCCGGCAGCAGCTTAGCTGTCATACCGGGCGCACCTATAGTGAAGCTAAACTGCTTATTACCATTCGGCTTTTTGTTAAGGATGATGTTTTCTTTAACGGAATCGGGCAGAACAGTATATTCAACATCAACATCCGGCTGCAGCGCCAAATATTTAACCTCGGCGCTTTTATTTTCCAGTTTTGCTGCCTTCTGAACATCCGAGACATTTTTGTCAGTATTTTCCTTCTCCGTTTTTGCATCCACGCTGCCTTTCAGCATCGGCGGTCTGACATCATTGAGTGCATATGAGATAGTATATCCGTCTTTTTCTATCTTAACAGCCTCACCGCTGCCGGTTAAACTTTTAGGCAGCGATATACTGTAAGCGTTGTCGGTGTTTTTCAGCACTGTTTGACCGTCAGCAGTGCTTTCAACCAAAGTGTTGTCAATATTCTGCCACTTGCTGTCTTCCTCAAAATGGATGGGAGTGGCTGAAACAACAGCGGTATACGTGCCGTCCTCGCGTTCAAATACTTTTGTGAACTTATCCCGCAAATCCGTGCGTTCGCGTAAAACTTCATTTTCGACCACGGCGCTTGATACTTCTGTTTCGGGAGTTGTTACAGCTTCTGCTATTGTACTCATTGGCATTATTTGGATAAGCAACGCAAAGACCATTACTACAGACATGACTCTCAGAAATTTTTTCATTTTTCTTCTCCTAAAATATTAATAGTTTTGTGCTGCTAAGACAATTTGGACGAACTTCTTGAATGCAAGAAAAACTATCTATGCATATATGACCAAAAACGCATAAGACTACATAATATTTTATCTGGTTTTACTCATTTATTTTTATGTGTCTTTATCGCAAATTGAGAAAATATCAAATATTCCTTTATAATAATAAAACGTTTGAGTAATTTTTTTGAGTCATGCTGAGTCAAATACTTCGCTATGTAAACTTGATTTTTTCATTTCATAAAGTATCCAGATGCTTTTTGCCTTCTCTTTCACATCATTCACAAGGTCCTTGGGCGATCTGACCTCGATATCGGCACCATACTGTAAAATCCATGAAACGAGCCCCCGGCTGACTGCCGTCTTAACACGAATAATGAAATAGCCTTCGCCATCCATGCAAAGCGGAATATCGCAACCGAAGCGGTCCAGAATATCATCAATGATCGCGTTTGAGCAGCGCAACTCAATATTTTTAACGCTGCCGGTAAACATATTTAAATGCTTGCAGGCATAGTCCGCTGCGTCAAATGTTCCTTTATATTCCGATACCTCTGTAAAACTGCGCACTTTTTCTTCAAGTATGGTCACCTTACCCATTCTGTCAAGGCGTGTATGCATGAGATTGTCATATTTCGAATTATTGGATACAAGATAATATCGGTCACCGTTCCAGATGAGTGCATATGGGCTCACTATAAAACTTTTTTCCTCGGTTCCGCTTGTAGTTCGCTCAGTCATTCTTCTTTTTATGTATTTAAATTCAATTTTCTTCTCATCCTTGATAGCGCAGTTAATCGTATCAATCGTGTAGTAAAGCTCTTCATTCGTGCATTTTAGCTTGCTTTCGGTAATTATCTGCTTATCTATAATGTCTGCTTGACTGTTGCTGAGCAAGCCGTAAAGCTTTTCTTTAAGTGCTTTGGCTTTTTTACTGGTTATAAAATTCGCCGCTTGAACAGCATCAGCCAGCAGACGGACCTCTGCGACTTGAAATTGTCTGCTGGCCAGGAAAAACCCTCTGCTGGGGCTTTTTGTGTTAACAATGTCCACGCCGAATTTGCATAGATTGTCAATATCGGCATAGATAGACTTGCGTTCGGCAATAATATTGTATTCTTCCAGTTTTTCGCAGATTTCGTTTGCCGTCAGGACATGGTCATCGTCGGAACAATTCCAAAGGATTTCTAAAACTGCCAGTAATTTAATCTTCGAACCTTGCTTGCCTGCCATATTAACTCACGTCATCCTTTCTTAATCATGCAATAGGGATACCTTCCTTGTATATATGGCAGAAAACTTTAAAGACTACATACTATTTAAATATTTATTTTCTTGCTTGATTGATTACAAAAAGCTCCGGTATGATAAAATCAATATGCCGTAAAAACTCGTTATTTCCCCATTGTGAAATTAGGTGATATATTGATCAGCAAGAGCGAGGTTAACAGTATAGCGGAACGGTATTATGACGATATATACCGTTTTTGCCTTTACAAGTTAAGGAATCCTGATGATGCAATAGATGTTACACAGGAGGTTTTCCTCCTGTTTCAACAAAAAGGGCACGACCTTGTGAATAATCACATCCGTGCCTGGCTTTTTTCTGTTGCTGACAAAAAGATAAAAGAGGAATACAAACAACGAAAAAGCAATTTGCGCCTTATTCACTTTGATGACATGTCAATACACGCCGATGAACTGCTGACAGAGCTTGATGAAACGAACATTGTTAGTGACGAAGAGATAGAGAGTTCAAAAATCAAGATTTTATCCATGCTGTCACTTGAAGAACAGAAGCTCTTCAAATTGATATATCAGGACAAACTCAAATACAATGAGATTGCCCGATTATTAAACATCAGTGAAAAAGCGGTTAATGTCCGTGCTTTTCGAATGCGCTCCAAAATTGCAAAGCTGGCACAGACTGCTTTTATCATCATTTTGATTATATTGACAAATTTCCGAAAAATAATTTGATATTCTATGTAGTCTTTTCACTTTTCTGCCATATATTATGGGGAGGTGAAATGACAATTTTATTATTGAAAGGAGTTGAATTTCTCCATGGGAAAAAATCGCAACAATCATTCCTCCAATGATGCGCTCATATCCAAAATTGCATCCATTCTCGATACGGAAGTTGAAAAACCGTATGAAGCGATGGATGCGGATTTGGTGTATGAATGTGTCGATTTTCTCATGGAAATGGTTGGAGACGAAAAAAGGCTGACAAATGAGGAAATTCAGGAAAATATCAATGATATACCGTTTGTTGATGAAAACAAATCCGGTAAACCTGCAAAAGGCAAACGGTATGTCAGAAGAACATTTTGGGTAGCAGCGTGCCTGGTGGTTATTATGCTTATTGCAAACCTTGTTGCAATGGCATTCGGGACTGATATTATTTCTGTTTTCAAGGAATGGGGCAGCGTAATCGTCAACATGGCCGCCGGTGAACGAATTGACACCAAAGAGATTTCGATTATAAAACCAAATTATTCCGCATCCTACGATACGCTGGAGGAACTGCTTGCCGCAGAGGGGTATAGTATACTTTATCCGACTTATTTGCCGGACGGATATACAGTTCAATCCGTCACATACATAGAATTTGACAAGAAGCGGGAAGTAGCATATTTTACCGGCAGTGCCGATGTTTCAATACAGGTAACGCTTGACGGGCAATTAGCCGACGAGGAAATTCAAAACACAAAGACAATTGAAATAATCGCCGGCTATACCTGTTATATGGTAAGTGATGCGGCGTTTGCTCAAGCGAGATTTATTTATAATGGTAATGTGTACACTGTTAAGACAAACAGCGTAGATCACACTGTAAAGATTATTGAAAATTTAAAGGAGTAGTTGAATTGAAAAATATAAAAAGATTAATTTCTATGTTTATTGTTTTGGCATTATTGACATCATCCTTGCTTGTTTCAGCTTCCTCTGCTGTGAAAGAAACGATGGATAATTCAACCGGCTATTTTGCTGAAAATGATATAACTGTATTGTTCCCGGAAGAACCATCGCAACATTTTCGCGATCATGTTATGGCAGACTTGGCTGGCGAAACCGAGTCAGGCAATACCACCGATGGCTTATGGTGCACATTGTTCGGGCATAGTTATGAAACGAGTACTGTAGTTACTGTAACACATTGTGTTCGTCCCTCACCTCCCAGGTGTCTTCAAAATACTTACGAGTATAAAGTGTGTACCCGTTGCGGTTATACGCTGTCCACCCTCTTATCTTCAATTTATATTTATTGTTGCAGCTAAATTCAGGACGAAAAGCACAACCACAGCACGAAATATGATTCCATAATTTTAAAGGCGCCTTCTCATTTGAGACGGCGCCAAGTTTTATTGTTTGCACTGCTTTTTTATTAAAAAAAAGACCGCCTCTTTCGAGACGGCCTCATCGTTAGTTTATACTAAATTAATGCCTTTGCGGGGGTCTGCCGCCGCCGCGGTTAAAATCCCTGCGTGGCGGAGCGGGACGGCGGGGAGCGTCGGAAACGGTATTCTCCGGCACAAGACCTTCCACTTCAATGAGCGCGTCCCTGCGGGAAAGATTCAGCCGGCCCTGTTCGTCAATTTCGCGGACCTTGACGATAACTTCGTCGCCGACTGTCACAACATCCTCGACCTTTTCGGTGCGCTTGATGTCGAGGTGGCTGATGTGTACCAGGCCTTCTTTACCGGGGGCGATTTCAACAAACGCGCCAAAGTCCATTACTCTGGTAACAACGCCTTTGTAAATCGAGCCGACTTCCGGGTCCATGGCGATGGTGTTAATCATGAGCAGCGCTCGCTCGGCATCCTCAATGTCAATGGACGAAATAAAGATGGTGCCGTCCTCTTCCACATCGATTTTGCAGTTGCACTCGGCACAGATTTTTTGAATAACTTTGCCCTGCTTGCCGATAACTTCGCTGATTTTGTCAACCGGGATTTTAACGGTGAGCATCTTGGGCGCGTATTTGGATAGTTCTTTGCGTGGCTCGGGGATGGTTTTAAGCATCACTTCGTCCAGGATATAAAGCCTTGCTTTGAGTGTTTTATCAAGCGCTTCTTGAATGATTGCCTGTGTGAGGCCTTCAATTTTGAGGTCCATTTGAATAGCCGTGATGCCGGCGTGCGTACCGGCTACTTTAAAGTCCATATCGCCGAAGAAATCTTCAAGTCCCTGGATGTCAACCATGGTCATAAAGCGGTCGCCCTCGGTGACAAGTCCGCAGGAAATACCCGCGACCGGTGCCTTAATGGGCACGCCGGCTGCCATCAAAGAAAGCGTGGAGCCGCAGATGGCGCCCTGCGAGGTGGAGCCGTTGGAAGAGAGCACTTCGGAAACGAGGCGAAGGCTGTACGGGAATTCGTCAATAGAGGGGATAACCGGTAATAGTGCCTTTTCCGCAAGGGCGCCGTGGCCGATTTCACGCCGGCCGGGGCCTCTGCTGGGCTTGGTTTCGCCCACGGAATAGGACGGGAAGTTGTAGTGGTGCATATAGCGCTTGGTTTCTTCCTCATCGATGCCGTCAAGTTTCTGCGCGCCGCTGACGGGGCCCAGGGTGGTAATGGTCAGCACCTGGGTCTGCCCGCGGGTAAACATACCGGAACCGTGTACCCTGGACAGCAGGTCAATTTCGGCGGCCAGCGGTCTGATTTCGTCAATGCTGCGCCCGTCAACGCGCTTGCCGTCATCGAGCAGCCAGCGGCGTACCACATATTTTTGGATTTTGTACAGACATTCGTCAATCATAAAAGATTGATCCGGATACTTAGCGTCAAACTCGGCGTGCACCGCTTCATAAACCGGTTTCAGGCGTTCGTCGCGGATGCGTTTGTCATCCGTGTCAAGCGCGAGGCGGACATCCGCGATGCAGAAAGCTTTGACGGCTTCATACAGTTCCGGGTCGGGATCGTTTGACGGAACTGCTACTTTTTCTTTACCGACGGCTGCTTTGATTGAGTTGATGAAGTCAACAATTTTTTTATTTTCTTCATGACCGAACATAATACCGTTTAACATTACTTCGTTGCTGACTTCGTTCGCGGCGGCTTCAATCATCGCCACCAGGTTTGCTGTGGAAGCAACCGTTACCGCCATTTCGGAAAGCTCGCGCTGCTCGGCAGTCGGATTGATGATGTATTCGCCGTCAATATAACCGACTGAAACACCGGATACAGGGCCGCTCCACGGGATCTCGGATATGGATATTGCGATTGATACACCAAGCATCGCCGCAATTTCGGGCGAGCAGTCAGGGTCCACGGACATAACCGTGGCGACCACGCTGACATCATTGCGCATATCTTTCGGGAACAGCGGGCGGATCGGACGGTCAATAACACGCCCGGCGAGGGTTGCCTTTTCGCTCGCTCTGCCTTCCCTGCGCTGGAACGAACCGGGGATCTTGCCCACAGCGTATAACTTCTCTTCAAAGTCAACCGAAAGGGGGAAGTAGTCCATCCCTTCGCGGGGCTTGGGTGCCATGGTGGCTGTGCACATTACTTCGGTTTCGCCGTAGCGCACCAGGCAGGCGCCGCCTGCGAGCTGTGCCATTTTGCCGATTTCTGCCACAAAGGGGCGGCCGCCGATTGTGGTTTCAAAGGTTTTGAATTCTTCGAACATTTTTTCCTCTTTTTCTGCCAAATTGATTGGCTTTATATTTCCACAAGCCGCCCGGACTTAGCAATAAATCCGCAGTTTGAACCCATCAAACTGTCGATTCACTGCTAAAACCGTTTTGCGGTTTGCTGGATTTGAACCGGTAATTTGCAATAGAGCAGGCAGGGTAATCCTGCCTGCTCTATAAGCGAATTACTTGCGGATACCGAGTCTTGCAATAATGGAGCGGTAGCGCTCGACATCGTTGTTTTGCAGATAAGCGAGCAGGTTCCTTCTGTGGCCGACCATCTTTAAAAGCCCTCTGCGTGAGTGATGGTCTTTCGAGTGGATTTTGAGATGCTCGGTGAGGTCGTTGATGCGCTTGGTCAGCACCGCGATTTGAACCTCCGGGGAACCCGTGTCGCCTTCATGCAGCGCATATTCCTGCATGACGGCAGTTTTTTCTTCATTTGTCATTTTTTTCACCTCATTAAATTTGCCTGAAACCCAGAAGAAGGCAGGTGACCACCGCGAACGGTTTACTCCACACTCCGAGTAACAGGTATTGCAAGGGGAAGTATAGCACAATAGACAAGAATTGTAAAGGAAAACTTACGAAACAGCCAAAAAACGGCTGCTTTTCTCCCGTCATCCCGCAAAAGGCGCTTCGCCATACCGCGAATGCCTGCCGCCATAAATGGTTTTACTTTTGGGCTTGTTTGATTTATAATGAAAGCCGAATAAAGGATGAAAAGCGAAAGGCCGGTGCGTATGAAAACCACGCGGGAAGGGAACAAACTGATTATAGATATCCACGGTATGAGGGTTGAACCGGCAAAATTCAGGCTTGAAGCCGCTATTGCGGGCTGCGGTGCCGATATCGCGGAAATCGTTATCATCCACGGGTTCAATCAGGGTCAGGCGCTCAAGGCAATGGTTTCGGAACTCGTTTCCCCCCGCATCCTGCAGATAACGCCTTCCGTTTTAAATGAAGGGCAGAGCGTTATCAGGCTGAAAAGAAAAAATTGATACTGCCGGAGGATTGTGTACAAATGAAAAATAGTAAAATGAAAATACCGATCATTGCTCTATCCGTGCTTTTGCTTGCCTGCACTGTGCTTTTGACCGGTTCCTGCTTGATAATAAACAAGAAGATACAAGCGGTTGAGACAGTACCGCTGTCGGAGGCCGGTATCGATATCAGCGATAAATCCGTCCAACTCATTGCCCGGGGCGGGTTGTCCGCGGTGACGCCGGAAAATACAGCTGTCGCGGTGGAAGCCGCGTGCCGCGAAGGCTTCACCGCTGTCGCAATCGACATCAGTGAAACGCTTGATGGCGTATGGGTGCTCATGCGGGGGAGCACGCTCGGCAGAATGACAAACGGCCGGGGCAGAATTGCCAAACAGACCTATTTCGAATTGCTGGAATATTCCGTTGACAACGGCGCGAATATTGACCTCTATCCGGATACCAAGCTTGCGGAACTGGAGGATGTACTTAATCTATGCGCGATGTACAATGTCCGCCCCTTCATCCGTGTTGAGCAGAGCAGCGGGGCGGGTCTTGCAAAACTCGCGGCGATTCTTTCCGCCCGGTCACAAACGCAGTTTTTCGCTGTGTTATCCTCTGACAGGGAGCTTTTACGGCAGTTCAGGGAACTGTCGCCCAAAACCGAGCTGTGGTATGCTGCCGGCAGGCTGTCCGCCGCTAAAATCAGTTGGCTGGAAACCAATAAGGATTTCGGTGTTGTTGTTGATGCCGGCAAAAAAGCAAATACAGATAAACGGATAAAACAAGTAATTGATGCCGGAATCAGAATCTCCGTATCGGACGCGGATGATCTGCATATTATAGAATACCTGTATACGCTCGGGGTCAAAAGTTTTTATACAGGCTGTGTTTTGCCCGGATGAAAGCGGTTGGAGATAATCGAAAAGCAGCCGGATGATTCCGGCTGCTTTTTGAAAAGTTTCTATTCGGCTGCTGTTTCGACTTGGCCGGTGGTGGCGGACACATTCGCGGTTGTGGTTTCTTTGACCGTTGTCGGTTCATCTTCGCTCAAACCTTCCCCGGTTGTGCTCTCCTGCGTTGGCGCGGTGGTTGCGGACACAGCGGTGGTGCCTGTTCCGGAAGCGGTGCTTGCCTTGGGTTTGAGCAGTTTTAGAGCGCTGACACGGTCCGGCTCCAAGACGATATTGGTGCTGCCGTACATGGCCATCTGTACCGCGCTCGCTTCCACGGGGAAATCGACCACCCACACAAACCGGCCGTCGATTGTCGCGCTTGCGCGGGCAGTTTCAGACGGGCTGGTAAGCTGGACAATTTCAAAATCAGCCCATTTTTGCACCAGGGCTTGTGTGCCCAGGGAGAGCATCTCGGACTTGCCGTAATTGGTCCGGATGTTCGGGAAGATTACATCCAAAGTCGAATTGAACTGCGCATTGGATGCATCCCGTACGCCGGCTATCATCGCCATAATTACAGCGCGCTGCCTGCGGGTTCGGCTGACATCGCCGTCTGCGTCACAGTTTCGTACTCTGCTGAATGCGAGTGCACTCCGCCCGTCAAGAACAACCGAGTCGCCAGACGGAATCGATATAGAAAAGAAACCTCTAACACAGCTGGCTTCGTAAGGCTTCACCTCGACCTTAACACCGTCAAGCGCGTCAATGATTTTCGGAAAAGTCGCGAAATCTACACAGACATAGTTGTTTATTTCAATCTTATAACTGTCTTCAACAACTTTCATCAGTGTTGCGGGGCCGCCCCAGTTGTATGCAGCGTTGATCTTAAAAAACCGCTTTTTCCCGTTGATGTCCATGTAAACGAAACTGTCGCGCATGATGGATACAATGGTGATTTTTTTTGTTTCTTTATTGAGCGAAACAATCATCATCGCGTCCGTATTGCCGCCGCTTGCCAAACCGTCCGTGGAATCAACGCCGATGAGCAGCACATTGACAACATCTTTGCCGGTCATTTTTTCCCCGCCGTTGGTGGACCATTTGTACAGCATGTCCTCCAGCGAAACAACATTGTCCGCCTCGTGTATTGCTTCAAAATCCGTCTCGTCCTCAACATAGGTTTCATCCGCATTGTCAAAATTGATACCGGCATCCTGATCGACCTGGTTGAGCCATTTGCTGATTTTGACACCTTGATAAATGCCGGTAACCACAAGAATTACGGCCAGTGCCGCAATCAGAATTTTTAAGTTTCGTTTTTTGTTGTTCAGCCAGAAGGCCTTAAATTGATCTTTTTTCAAACAAGCTTCACCCTTTTTACAAATCATATCGGATCATTTGGGTTGGGTATACTTTACCGTACACTATTTTACCATAACGCAAGCGAAAACAAAAACAAAATATTGTTATGCCTGTTTGAGCTGCTCATGCCCCGCATAAAAAAGGGGCAGCCCAATGACCGCCCGTGGTTATGCGCGTGCTGTACAGATTCCGGGTATTTGTGCCGTCATTCTTTTTTGGGTTCGATCTTCCCGTAACGCGAAGCACCGGAAAGATCCGACCGCGGGGTGCGGGGGTTTGCGCTCTCGGTGCGCGGCTGGCTGGCTGTGCTGCGCGGCGCGGCCGGAGGCGTGCTGCCGGCTGCCTTTTTTTTGTCAGGAAACCCTTCTCTTGATACCTTGTTGCCGTCGGTGCGGGAAATGACCACTCTGCGGTCGCTGTCCGAGCCGATTGAATGCGAGGAAACCCCGGCAATATCCTGTATCGTGGTGTGCACAATTCTTCTCTCATAGGGATTCATCGGGTCGAGGCAGACATTCTTGCCGTACTTTTTAACCCGTTCGGCGTTTTTGCGCGCGAGTTCACGCAGCGTGCCCTCCCGCTTTTCCCGGTAATTGCCGACATTAATCAGGACCCGTTTATACCCTTCGGTGTTTTTGCTGATGTTCAAACGGGTCAAATATTGGATCGCGTCAAGCGTCTCGCCCCTGCGCCCGATCACCTGGCTGAAATCTTCCCCGCAGTCAAGCTGAATATGGATATCGTCTTCAACCTCTTTGACCTCAATTTTAACTTCTTTAATACCCATGCCGTTGAGTATGGTACGGATGAATGCTTCCGCCTGCAGGTAATCAGCTTCCTCATAATAAGCCCGTACCTTTGCTTGATTGCCGCCGAAAATACCCAGTGTTTTTTTAACCGGGATATCGAGCACTTCTATGGTAACATTCGCGTCATCCGGCGCATTGAGCTGCGCGATTGCCGCTGCCTGGGCTTCCTCAATTGTAGCCGCTGTACCTATAGCTTCCTTTAACAAAGTATCACCACCAGTTAATTTAATTATTTTTTTCTTTTCTTGAAGCGACGAGTTTAAGATTCTCTTCTTTTGAGCGGCGTTGGATGGTTTCTTCAATCATGAGTTTGGCAATCATCTTTTTGGGGTTGTGCGTATAGCTTAAAATAACTGTTTGCATAAAAGCGAACACATTGGATGCTATCCAGTAAATCCCGATGCCGACGGGGAAAAGGAAGGTGAAGTAAGTTGAAAACAGGGGCATACCGAAAGTCATGCAGCCCATCGCGGGGTTCTTGGACATTTCGGGATTTGTCTGTTTTTGCTTGATGAAGGTAAAAATGCTTGTGGCAAACGAGGTGATGCCTGACAAAATCGGGACAACCCAAAGTTTGCTGAACTCTTTCAAATTCGGAGTTTGACCAAGCGGCAGACCTAAGAAAGTAAAATTAAAACCGGCAATTTTATTGTAGTAATCCGCCGGGATCAGGTTTCGCAATTCGTCGATATGGTCGATAATGGACAACTGAATCGTCCTAGCGTTTTTTGCCAGTTCCGGCAAGATTTCTTTGATAGACGCGCTCAGCACATCAATATACTCTTTCGGTATTTCCAACGCGTAAGTAAGTGGATTGTAAATAACACCGATAAGCCCGAAGATAATCGGCATCTGAATGAGCAGCGGCAAACAGCCGGCATTCATCGGGTTGTGGCCTTCCCTTTGATAGAGCGCCTGGGTTTCCTCTTGAATTTTTTTATTGTCACCCTTGTACTTTTCCTGAATTTTTCGGAGTTTCGGCTGCAGCCGCTGGGTTTTTGCCGTGCCCTTCTGTTGGTGAATCGAGGAGGGGAACATCAGCAGTCTTGCAAACAGGGTGAACAAAATCAGGGCGACGCCATAATTTTTAACAGCATCAAAAATTAATTTCAGCACAAAACCAAACGGTACGCCCAAAATATCATAAATGGCGTTCATTAAGTGTCCTCCGAGTCAATAATCATCTTTTTTTCGGCGGAACCGGGTCATAGCCGCCGGGAAAAAGAATGTTGCAGCGCAGCAGGCGCAGCAGGGCTAAAACGCCACCTTTGAAAGCACCGTGGACTTCAATCGCCTCAACGGCATAGTGTGAGCAGGTGGGGTAAAAACGGCACATATCCGGCAGGCGGGGTGAGATGTGCTTCTGATAAAAGCGTATAACGGCGAGCATTGCTCTTTTCATAACGATTCACTTTGCGCCGGCATGACGCCCGACGCTTTGAAATGTTCGCGCATAACCGCCTCGATTTTGGTGCTGCTGAGCGTTTTTGTTCTGTGTCTCGCAACAAACACAATGTCCCATCCTCCGCGGCAGAGCGGAGCCGTTTTGCGGTATGCTTCCCTGATAATTCTGCGGCAGCGGTTGCGTTCGACCGCGCAGCCGAGCTTTTTGCCGGTTGTAATCCCCACACGGCAAATACCCGCGCGGTTTTTCAATACATAAGTGACCAGCGCGGGATTTGTCAGCGCCCTGCCGCGCCCGTAGACCCGGCGAAAATCGCTGTTTTGCTTAAGGGTGGTTATTTTTGCCA
>CAYUWQ010000031.1:0-6146 GCA_964448455.1 uncultured Eubacteriales bacterium
ACGGCGAAGGGCATGTCATCGCGCAGCGAAAACCCGACAAACCAGGCATGCGGGACTTTGCCTTCCCCCACCTCCGCGGTGCCTGTTTTGCCGCACATTTGTAAATTTGGAAAACCGCCGTCACCGTAATTGTTCACCACATTTGAGCGCAGCATCTCCGCGAGTTTGCCGGCTGTGGCGCTGCTTAGGGTAATACCGGGGGCAACTTGCGCCGACCCTCTTTGCGTCACTGTTTTGGCGGGGCTGACAATCCGGTCAACCGAATAGGGCACAATCCCCTGCCCGCCGTTGGCGATGGCGCCCATGAGGGTTATCATGTGGCAGGGGTTCACCAGCGTATTGTACTGGCCGATGCCCGCCCAGCCGAGGTCAAGGTCATTTGCCGCCGATAAATCGAAAGTGCTTTTTGCGGTCTCCATCCGGTTGACGGTCATTGATCTATTGAATCCAAGTGCATTGGCCTGCAGCGTCATTTTATCGTTGCCGAGCTCAATAGCAATCTGTGCGAACGCGACATTACAGGAGTTGTTCAGTGCTTTTTCAAAATTAACCTCACCGTGAACCGACGGGCAGCTTACCACACCATTATCTGTTTGCAGCTCGCCCGAGCAGGTAAAAGTTCTCGTGTAAATATCCGGTATGTTTTCAATCGCACCGGCCGCGGTGACAACCTTAAATATTGAACCCGGTGTGTACATGCCGGTGAGGAAACGGTTCAGGTAAACCCCCTCATATTTTTCGTCCGGGCCTGCCGCCATGTTTTTCGGCTTGTTGTTGATGTCATAGGCCGGGGTTGACACCATGCATAAAATCTCACCCGTCTTGTAGTTATATACGCCGATGGTCCCCTTGCTCGTTCCGAGCGCGTTGTACGCCGCGGCGCAGGCTTTCGCGTCAAGGGTCAGGTATATGTCGCTGCCCTTGCCGTATTCTTTGAGCAGATAGACGCCGTTTACAAAACTGTAACCGGACAGTTCCTTTTTATAAGCGGAATGAACACCGGAGGCAATAAATCCGGCTGCGTCCCCCACCGCGTGCAGGGTGGCCATTCGCAGGGTTTTATCGTCACTGTAAATCCGCTTGCCGTTTACACTTTTTGCCAGCACCTCACCGCCGCGGGCGTATATCGACCCCGCGGACACAATCTGCCCCGCGCTGTAGACATGCCTGTTCGCGCGGTTGGCCGCCCAGTTGCCGCCGTTGATGAAAAGCGTGACAACGAAGATGGCCATCCCCGCGAAAAAGGCGGCAACCAGCACATACAGCGTAAACGCGCGCCTGGTCGTATGATTCAATTGGTCCGCCTCCTTGCTGTCGAATTTTTTGCCGCGGATAACTTTTTGTCAATAGTCCGCAGGCCGTTCTGCCTCGGGCGGCAGAAGGCGTGCGGCTGCCGCCGTTTTACCGGCCGGCCGGTAAAAACCCGCGGATTTTATGAAGGCCAGCAAAGCCCAGGAGCAAATCATGCTTGTACCGCCCCTGCTGATAAAGGGGAGTGTGACGCCCGTGAGCGGTAAAAGGTCGGTGATGCCGAATACATTCAGTGCGACCTGAAAAAGCATCATGCCCGCGGCCGCGACAGCGGCAATCGCGTAATAGGTCGAGCTCGCCCGCCTTGACGCGCGGATGGCATATACGGCTATCAGCCCGTATGCCGTAAGAATACCCAGCCCGAGGAGCAAACCCCATTCCTCACAAATCACCCCGAAAACCAGGTCGGTGGAAGCGGCATAGACCTCGCGCAGTTTGCCCCGGCCGATGCCCAACCCGAAAAGCCCGCCGCTCGCGGTGTAGATGAGCACACGCGTCTGCTGATAACCCCCGGTGTCCATGTTTTCCCAAACACGGCGGTAAGTCGCGAAACGCACCGCGACATAGGGTCTGAAATACATCACAAGACCCGCGCCGAGCAATGCGCCGGTGGAAATAAAAAACAGGGTGCGGATATCGCCCGAGCGCATAAAGGCAATTACAATAAAGGTAAAAAAGAAAATCAGCGCCGTACCGAAATCCCGCATGAAAAACAGCGCGCCGATACAGGTGACGGAAAACACAAGATACTTTGTCAAACTTTTGGTTGACTGCAGTTTTTCCAGTGTGACGGCGCCCACAAACACAAACGCGATTTTCACCAGTTCCGACGGCTGAATGGAAAATCCGCCGACCTCAATCCAGTTGAGGGTGCCGTTGACCATTGTGGCCAGCGCCAGATTGAGCCCCAACAGCCCGACTGCGGCAAAAGCCACGGGTACGCGCAGGCGCATCGCCGTATCCGTGTCGCGCAGGAGGAGCAAAATAACAACATGCGCGGCAAGACCCATCAAAACGGCAATAAACTGTTTCACGGCAAAGCCGGTGCTGAAACCCGCGCAAATGACCATCCCGATGCCGGAGAGCAAAAACGCGACAATTTCAAGTTCGAATGTATTCCGTTTTGAAATCAGCCGGTTCACGGCAAGGTAGGTCCACTCCGCAGCGATATACCCCGCAAACACACCCAGGAGCGTCAAGTTAACCCCGTCCGCCGCCAATACAACCGGCAAGGCGGACAGCACCTGAAACACCGTTGCAAGCAGCAGCAAAAGCTGCCATTTATGAGGATGTGTTTTTGCCGCTGTGTTTTTCACTGTCCAACTGCCTTTCCCGTTATTGCGCTGTTGAAGAAAGGGGACGGCAACCATGCCCTCCCCTTAAAGATTATATTACATTTTTGTCCGGTCGGCAACTTTTATTTGCCGAGCAAATCAATTTTCTTATCTTCCGGCAAATCAAGCCCCAGGGTTCCGCCCGGATTCATGAGGTTGTCCGGGTCAAAATGTTTTTTAAGCGCACGGTAGATGTCCATTTGGTTTTTGCCGATTTGCGCTTCCAACCAGGGCGCCGTCATCTTGCCGATGCCGTGATGATGGCTCATGGCCGCGCCGAACTTTTGAATATTGTCCATAATACCGCCCTGGTACGCCAGATACTCATCGATTTCGCTGATTTTCGCTTCAAAGATAAAGTAAAGATTGGCGCCCTGCGGATAGAAATGGGACATATGTGTCATGCAGATGGTTTGCGGCCTGCTTTTGCAGAATTCACGCACGCCCTCATACACGGGCATAAAGTTGTCCCAGTTCACGGAGCATTCGAGCGTGTCGAGCATCAAACCGTAGTCGCCCATATCCTCGCGCAGGTACGGGTCTGTAAAACGGCCGTGCTCCCAGGCTTTTGTGACAACGCCGGTGGTGTACATGGCACCGTGTTTTTTGCAAATCTTCTTGATTTGTCTTTTGACATTCTTGCTGAAATGCGCCTCGCCCTCCGTAAATCCGAGCATCAGCACACGGCTGCCGTCTTTGTAGCCTCTGGCCTTGAGCATCGTGTCAATGGGCGTGTCCGCCACCCCGTACAGCCGGAAAGCCACAGCGGTTTCCTCCGGGTCGGACAGACGGAAAACGGACGGAAAACCAAACTCGCCCTGCATGACCTCGCGCGCGGCGTCCACACCCTCCTGCCAGGTTTTAAACACAAAGCTGAACCGTTCGCGGTTTTCGGGCATATACTTGAAAATACGCAGCGTCACGTGGGTCAGGATACCGAAGGTGCCCTCATTCCCCATCATCAGTTCATCGATGGAAGGTCCCGTGGCATTGGCGGGGAATTCGTCGCTCTTGATGATGCCCGCCGGGGTCACATACTCCTGGGAGTAAACAATATCTTCAATTTTACCGTAGTAACTGGAGTTTTGCCCGGCGCCCCGGGTTACCACCCAACCGCCGACGGAGGAATATTCAAAGCTCTGCGGGAAATGACCGCAGGTATACGCGCGTTTGGCTTTGAATAATGCAACGGCGTTGTTGAGTGTTTCCTCCAGCTTCGGCCCGCTCATGCCGGCTTCAACGGTAATCGTCTGATTATTTTCACTGAAAGCAATGACCTTGTTAAAGTTCGGGCGCATGTCCAGCGAAACCCCGCCGCATACCGGCTCGACGCCCCTTGTCACGGAAGAGCCGCCGCCGTACACATACATCGGGATTTTCTGCCCGCAGCAATACGCGACAATTTTAATGATATCTTCCCTGTCGCGCGGATACAGCACCGCATCCGGCAGGTTTTCGGCTATACCCTTGCGCAGACGCATGAGGTCTACCATCGTTTTGCCGTAGGCGACCGACAGGCGGGTGTAGTTGTCGGTTCTCACATTTTCCCCACCGACGATTTCGCGCAAAGCGTTTATCTGCGTTTCGCTCAAACGGCTTGGGCTGTCAAAATCGACGGCCTCCAAACCCATTTCTTTGCCCTGCTTAAAATCCTCATCCGTCAAATCAAAGGTTTCCTTCATAAGATTATAGAGCTTGGAGTTGGGTGCCTTGAACGCGGTCGGGCTGCCCCATTTCAAAATGGAACGGTAAGACTTCGCGGGTGCCTCCTGATGATACCATTCGGGGGTAAACGCGGTTTTCTTCGCCATAATAATATCTGTCCTTTCCGGGTTTTATGCCCGGTTGGGACATAAAACCGCTTCAAAATTACATGCTATTCCATGCTCGCGGTGGCAACAATTTCCACGCCGAAAACATCCGGGAGAATGACATCGCCCGTTTTCAGCCTTTTGCTGACACGGACATTCCTGATCATCTTCATCGCATCGAGCATCTTTCCCTTGGGGATTTCGCCGTTGGTTTTAACGGGCAGGCGCGGCATGTCCGCGAAATCGGTTCTGACCGTTGTGGTCAGCGAGCGCATCGGGTTGGTCAGCTCCGCCTGAGCAAAGCCGATCCCCTTTTTACACTGCGCGCCATCCACCTTGATTTTGCCGTCTTCGTTTTCAACCGTTAAGCGGCAGCCGTTGGGGCACACGATACAGGTCATATTCATCCATAGTCCCCCATTGATAATGATATTTGATTTATTATACCCTTTTCCGGCTCAAAGCTCAACACTTCCATTTCGCTCGGGAGCAGGCGGCTGTATTTTTTGGACTTGATTGCCTGCCCGTTGACGGCGATTTCAACCTTTTTTTTGCGGTAATCTTCCCGGCTGCGGAAATAAAGGGTCATTGCTCCCCCGGTATCCGTATCGTAAAGCTGAGGCACGGCGTAAAGAAAATCCTGCCTGCTGTATTCGATTTTTATCTTATTGTTTTTCCCGGGCACAAACGCGGCCGCCGAAGCGCCGGCCAAAAAGCCGCTTTGGGAAACATAGTCCACCAGGTCGTTGACATGCAGCGCATTGCCGCAGGAAAAAACGCCCGGTACGCTCGTCATGAGCCTCTGGTCCACCAGCGGACCTCTGGTCGCAGGGTCTATTTCAATCCCGAGCGACTCCGCAATCTCGTTTTCCGGCAGCAGACCAACGGATAAAATCAAGGCGTCGCAAGGCACAATTCGTTTGGTTGATTCCACCGGACTGAAGTTTTCGTCCACTTCGCACACTTCGACCGCTTCCACCCGCTTGCTGCCGAAGACCTTTGTCACGGTGGAAGAAAGGTGCAGCGGGATATTGAAGTCGTCCAAACACTGGCTGACATTGCGGGCAAGGCCGGCGGGCGCGTTTTTGATTTCGTAAACGCCCTCCACACTCGCGCCTTCCAGGGTAAAGCGCCGCGCCATAATCAAGCCGATATCCCCGCTGCCCAGGATGACGCACCGCTTTGTGGGCATTTCGCCCATGATGTTGACCATATACTGCGCCGTTCCGGCGGAAAATATACCCGCCGGGCGCTCCCCGTGGATAAACACCTGCCTGGATGTTTTTTCGCGGCAGCCGCAGGCGAGCACCAGCGTTTTTGACTGCATTATGAGCATACCTTGCGCGCTTTGCAAGAGCAGTTCAAAGCCGCCTTCCGGCAGCCGGCGCACCTCATTGGCAAAGGCGTTGGTCATATATTCGATATTCAGCGCGTAAAACTCTTCTAAAAACCGCCCGGCGTATTCCGGGCCGGTCAGCCGCTCTTCAAAATGCACGAGCCCGAAGCCGTCATGAATGCATTGTTTGAGAATGCCGCCGAGTTTTTTTTCGCGCTCGATGAGCATCACCGCAGCGCCCTTTTTGTGCGCCTGAATAGCGGCGGCAAGCCCTGCCGGGCCTCCGCCGAGAATGAGGACATCATAATTTTTGGTTGGTTCAATCATTCAATCGCAACTCCTGTCGCCTTGGTT
>CAYUWQ010000031.1:6246-15090 GCA_964448455.1 uncultured Eubacteriales bacterium
GGAAATCCGTCCCCAACTGCTTCTCTACTGCTTCCCGCGGCGCAGCCGCGCTTCTCAATTGCTTTTCGGACGAACACAGTTCGCCCCTACTCACTGAAAACTATATTCGACCCTTCGCCGTTTTTCGTCACTTCGCAGGGTTGCATACCGGTTTGCTCACAGATGATCTGCATTACCAGCGGCGAGCAAAAACCGCCTTGGCAGCGCCCCATACCGGGCCTGCTTCTGCGTTTGACCGCGTCAACCGAAACGGCGGGCAGCGGCGAGTTGATTGTGTCAATAATCTCCCCCCTGCTGATGCCTTCGCACCGGCAGACCACGATGCCGTAGTCAGGGTTTTGTTTGATTGCCGCTTGTTTTTCCGCCGGGGAAAGCTTTGCCATCACCGGTGAAACACGGCGGCGCGGGTTGAACTGCCCGTTCGGGACAACTTTCATTTCACCGGAAAGAACTTCAACCGTAATGTCCGCAATCCGTTGGGCAATCGCAGGCGCGGAAGCCAGCCCGGGTGACTGAATCCCCGCGGCGTGAATCAGGTTTTTGACATGCTCCGATTTTTCTATAATAAACTCTTCTTCATAAGTGGAAGCTCTGATGCCCGAGAAGTAAGTGATGACATCGGCTTTGCTAAAGCCTTTAATGAGCGGCAGGTGTTTGCCCAGCAGGGCGTCCATGTGATCTCTGTTGGTTGTAAAATCTTCACGCAGCGGCTGCTCGTAAGCATCCGGACCGACAAGTACATTGTTGTCGATTGTGCGCATCACACCGCCGCCTTTTGTGTCGGAAGACGCCATGGAAATATCGATCAACCCCATCGAACGGGTAACCAGCGCGCCTTTTTTCTTGTCTAAAATAGCGCATTCGCCCTTGCGGGGGTGGATGGTGAAAAACCGGTCATCCGCCATATCCGCGACGATATCCGAAAAAACGCCCGCGGCGTTGATAACGGCTTTCGGCCTGATGACCCCCCGGTTGGTTGCCACGCCGGTAATCCTGCCGCCCTGCGTTTCCATGGACCGGACGATCGTGTCCAGTGAAATTTTGACACCGTTTTCCACCGCGTTGTCCGCGAGGGCGACCGTCAGTTTATAAGGGGAAAGCACACCGGAGGAGGGATACTCGAACGCGCCGACTGCTTTATCTGTGATGTTCGGCTCTATTTCGACAAGCCGGCGGCGGGATATCTTTTGCCCTTCAATACCAAGCAGTTTTTGACGCCGCGCGAGTATGGGCGACAACAGCAAACCGAAAGCCTTGCTCGAATATAAAACAAGGCTGCCGTACCGTTCGAAGGGTACACTCAGATCGCGGCATAAATCTGTATACAAATAGTTGCCCCTGACATTCATCTCGCCGCGCAGGGTGCCCGGGTGGGAAGCGATGCCGGGGTGAATCATACCGTCGTTACGGGAAGATGTTTGCAGGGCAACATCGCTTTCTTTCTCAAGCAGCAGGATGTCCAGGCGGTATTTGGCCAGTTCCCGCGCGATGGCGCAGCCGATTACCCCGCCCCCGATAATCAGCACATCGGGTGTGAGTCCCTCAAGTGTGTTGTCCCGCACTTCAGGTGCTCTGACCGGGGGGGCGGTAAAACCGGATAAGGTGATATCGTTCCGTACAGCCTTAAAGCCTGCTTTGGCGGCAAGTTTGCCGGCTTTCACAATCTTGTTCCAGTCGTCAAGCTCGCCCTCAAGCCGCACGGAACTGCGCCATTCGCCGCATTCGATGCCGGCGAAGCCGTTTTTCGCCAGCGATTTTTTAATTTTTACAATTCTGCTGTCCATGAAAACCCCCGCCGTTCCGCCCGGTGATTTGTAAAAACGGATGTTGTTCGGATGTCCGAACATCTTGACAACATTGTATCACTGTGCTATGCTGTTGTCAAGTCAAATCTGATTATTCCCGAAAAGGTGAAGAGTGTGCTTGACAGCAATACCCGTCTGCCCCTGTATGTACAGGTTAAAAACTATCTGTTGGACTTGATTGTTACCGGCAAAACCCCGGCTGATTCAAAACTGCCGACCGAAAACGAACTGACGGCTCTGCTCGGTGTGGGGCGGGCTACGGTGCGCGCAGCACTCGCCGAACTTGAGCACGAAGGCAGAATTGTTAAGCGGCACGGCATCGGCACTTTTGTGTGTGAACAGCAAAACTCCTACAGTTTTGAACCCCTTGTTTCCCTTTCCTATTCACTGCGCCAGCTTGGGTTGGAAATCAAAAACGAGATATTGGCAAGTGAAACACTCAAACCGAAAGGCGAGCTGCTCAAGGGGTGGAAAAAAGAAATGACAATCGGGCATCTTAAACGCCTGAGAATAGCCGACGGCAAGCCCGTGGCGGTTGAAGACAGTTACTTTTTGCCGGCGCTTTTTGAAACCGTAAAAAAACTGAACCCGTCCCAATCCGTTGCCCATGCCATCCTGTCGTATCCGGACATCAACATCAACCGGATTGACCTGAGTGTCGTCGTCCGTAAGCCCGTCAAAGCGGAGCAGATGTCCCTGCAGCTGCAGGAAGGAAAAAAAGTCGCGGAAATGACGCGATGGATTTACCGGACCGGCAGCGAGCAACCCGTCAATTTTGTCCGTTTTGTGATGCCGGAGTCGCTGATGGGTTCGTCATTTTGGGGCAAAAATGAATGATGATGCGCCGCGCCGCGGGAAAGAGACATCATCCCCCAAGCGGTTTTTGAAGAAAATATCCGGATTTTCGGGTATTTGTGAAAAAATTGCTTGACTCGCCGCATAATAAATGATATTCTATTTCTACCTCTCAAGGAGGGTTCTTTTTTTGTGCCCTGTTTTCCGAACAGAGGGAGGCTAATAAATCCAAAACCGATGGAGGTGCCGTTATGACAGTAAGAATCACCCTCGCGTGCACAGAGTGCAAGCAGCGCAATTACAACACCAGCAAAAACAAGAAAAACACACCGGACCGCATGGAGATGAACAAGTACTGCAGATTCTGCAAGAAACATACTCTCCACCGCGAATCGAAGTAGGCGGGAGGAAACAAAATGGCTAAGAAAGATGTATCGCAAGCCGCCGAAAAGGTCGCGAAGGCCGAAAAAGCTTCCAAGGCCAGAAAACCGGGTTCGGGCAAGGGCAATGTGCTGGTTCGCGCCGGCAAGGCAATTCCGAAATTTCTGAAAGACTTTAAAGCCGAGCTGAAAAAAATCGTCTGGCCGGACAGAAAGACCGTTATCAAAAGCACGGGCGTTGTGCTTTCTGTTGTCGCTGTGATCGGGCTCATCATTTTTCTGATTGACACCGGTCTGACGGAAGCCATTCAGCTTTTGTCAAAAGCGGCATCGAATTTTAATGCCGAGAAGACAACGGCGCTGGCTGAAGCGACACAACCGGTCACAGAAGCCTTAACGGAAGCTGTAACGCAAGCTGTAACAGAAGCTATAACCGAAGCCACCACAATTGTTGGCGGTTAATAACTTGGGGGGAAAGCAATGGCCGAGGACTCCAGGTGGTATGTCATACATACCTATTCCGGTTACGAAAACAAAGTAGCCAATAACATAGAAAAAATAGTTGAAAACCGCAAAATGCAGGACCAGATTCTTGATATCAAGATACCGACCGAAATGGTTACCGAAATCAAAGATGACAAGAAGCGTGAGGTGGAGCGCAAGCTGTACCCCGGTTATGTCCTCATCAAGGTTGCCGTTACACTCGACAAAGAGAACCGTCCCGTTATGAGCGACGATTCGTGGCTGGTTATCCGCAACACACGCGGTGTCACCGGTTTTGTCGGGCCGGACAGCAAGCCCGTGCCGCTCTCCGAAGCGGAGGTTGTCCGCATGGGCGTTGAAAAAAGAAGCGTCGAAGTCAACTACGGTGTCGGCGACCTGGTCAACATTATTGATGAATACCTCGAAGGTTTCCAAGGCACGGTTGAAGAACTTGATTTGAACAGAAACCAGGTCCGCGTCAGAGTTATGATGTTTGGCAAGGAAACCATCGCCGAACTCGAGCTTGACCAGGTGGAACCTGCCGTCAAGTAAATCCCCTTTACACCGGTAATTTGCGGGGCAACCCGCTTCAATTACGCCCGCTTCGGCGTGCGAGCCCCGGCTCAGCGTGGGAGGAACGGATACCGCCGTTAGAACAAGGTAATCCTGTCCGCCATTTACCACATTATTTTGGAGGTGCAAACAAACTATGGCACAGAAAGTAGTCGGCTTCATCAAGCTGCAAATCCCGGCCGGTAAAGCAACACCGGCACCGCCCGTCGGCCCGGCGCTCGGCCAGCACGGCGTTAACATCATGGCATTCACAAAGGAATTTAACGAGCGCACCAAGAACGACATGGGTTTGATTATCCCCGTCGTGATCACCGTCTACGCAGACCGTTCCTATTCGTTCATTACCAAAACACCGCCCGCCGCCGTCCTGATTAAAAAGGCCTGCGGTATTGAAAGCGGTTCCGGGGTTCCCAACAGAACCAAGGTAGCAACAATCACCGGTGAGCAGATACGAAAAATCGCCGAGCAAAAAATGCCCGACCTCAATGCCGCGAGTGTGGAAACCGCTGTTTCAATGATAGCCGGTACAGCGCGCAGCATGGGTGTCCGTGTAGTCGACGATTAAGGCTCCCGGGTGGGAGGAAAAATCCGATTTTACCACATGATTGGGAGGAAAAACAAATGAAACACGGAAAAAAATACAATGAAAACGCAAAGCTTGTTGACAGAGCCAAGCTTTACGACCCCGCGGAAGCGCTTGACTCCGCGATAAAGACCGGCACCGCGAAATTTGACGAAACAGTGGAAGTGCATCTTCGTTTAGGCGTTGACTCCCGCCACGCAGACCAACAGGTTCGCGGCGCTGTCGTGCTGCCCAACGGAACCGGCAAAAAAGTCCGGGTCGCTGTTTTCGCCAAAGGTGATGACGCCAAAGCGGCGGAAGAAGCCGGCGCGGAAATCGTCGGTGCGGAAGACCTTGTCGCGCGAATTCAGGGCGAAGGCTTTATGGATTTTGATGTGGCTATCGCAGCGCCGAACATGATGGGCCTCGTCGGCCGTCTGGGCAAGGTGCTCGGCCCCCGCGGCTTAATGCCCAGCCCCAAGGCGGGTACAGTCACCGCGGAAGTCGCCAAAGCCGTACTGGAAGCGAAAGCCGGCAAAATCGAATACAGGCTGGACAAAACCAACATCATTCACTGCCCCATCGGCAAGGTATCCTTCGGACCCGAAAAACTGCAGGAAAACTTTGACACGCTCATTGACGCCGTTATCAAAGCGAAACCGACGGCGACCAAAGGGCAATACATCCGTTCCTGTGTTGTCGCGTCCACCATGGGCCCCGGCATTCGCATCAACACCGCCAAACTTGTCGCAATCGCGTAATTTCTTTTTTATTTTGTGCTTGACACAGCAAGCCTGTTGTGTTACTATAAGCAAGCTGTTCTGACCAAAGACAGCAGGTGCATTGCATAAATGCGTAAAGGGTAACCGCCTGCCGAGGAAAGGAACATACAATGCGCCTGTGCGCAAACATGTATGTTACGCCCTTCCCGCGGTCAAGCAGGAAGGGTTTTTCTTTTTGAAATCCCACTATCAATTGGAGGTGAATTCATGCCAAGTGAAAAAGTATTGGAACAAAAGATGAAGGTCGTCGCCGAGCTGGCGGAAATCCTCAACGGTTCGTGCGCCGGTGTCCTGGTGGATTACAAAGGTATCACCGTGGCCGACGACACCAAGCTCCGTACCGATTTGCGCAACGCGAACATCCGGTATTCGGTTGTTAAAAACACACTGCTGAGCCTCGCCGCTAAAAAAGCGAACCTTGACGGTCTTGATTCCGTTCTTGCGGGAACCACCGCTATCGCGACGAGCAAAGACGACTATGTCGCGGCGGCGCGCATCCTTTCAAAGTTTGCGGACACGCACAAAAACTTCTCCGTCAAAAGCGGCTTCATCGACGGCAAGGTCATCAGTATCGAAATGCTGACCATGCTCGCAAAACTCCCCTCACGCGAGCTGCTGCTCGCGAGCGTATGCAATGTCTTCAACGCACCCATCGCGGCATTTGCCCGCGGTATCCAGGCTATTGTGGATAAAAACGGCGAAGCCGCACCCGCAGAAGCATAAACAATTATTAAAAATTTGGAGGTAACAAAAATGGCTTCAGACAAAATCAACGCGATTATCGAAGAAATAAAAGTTCTCACGGTCCTTGAGCTCTCCGAGCTTGTAAAGGCTGTTGAGGAAACATTCGGCGTTTCCGCAGCCGCGGCAGTCGCCGTAGCAGCACCGACAGACGGCGGCGGTGCCGCTGCTGTTGAAGAACAAACCGAGTTTGATGTTGTTCTCACCGAAATCGGTGCGGAAAAAATCAAGGTCATCAAAGCTGTTCGCGAAATCACAGGCCTCGGCCTTGCGGAAGCGAAAGCTGTTGTTGACGGCGCGCCCAAAGCTGTTAAAGAGCAAGTTTCCAAGGAAGACGCGGAAGCTGCCAAGGCGAAGCTTGAAGAAGCCGGCGCAAAAGTCGAACTTAAGTAATTTTCTTTCTGATTGCGGCAAATCCCCTGTCAGGCATATGACGGGGGATTTTTTCCTTTTTTCGCCTTGCATTTCCACGGGCAAAGGTCTATAGTAAATGATAGAAACAAAGGAGGTCTGCCGAATGAAAATCTATTCCAAAAAAGCGCTTGCGGTCCTGATATGTATCAGTTTGATGCTGCCTGCCGGGCTTTTCGGCGCGAACGCCGCGCCGAAAACAAACACAACGGGCACGCACGATTACACCATTGCCAGCCCCTATAAAGATGTCAACTGGGACACCTGGAAAGCTTTAAAGGCCGCTTTGCATACCCACACCATTGCCAGCGACGGCGCGGGAAATCTGGATGAAATGGTGGAGAGCCATTACGCGCTCGATTTTGACATTTTGGCGATTACCGACCATATGGTGAACAATAAGGGTTGGAACACAGTACCGCAGCTGGTTCCTATAATGACACTCGCCAAAAAAGACCGCAATGAGGGGCGTACGGTTTCACCCCTTACCGACGCGCGTTACCAAGAGATTTTGTCCGGCGCCGGCAGAGACGGGCGCGGCATGCTTGATGTCCCCCTGGGGAATGAATTAAACGGCGCTGTGCCGAGCAACACGCATGTCAACGGTTTGTTCGCGGATTATGGGCAAGGAATTATCGGCGTTGACGGCGATTATACCACACCGGTCAGGGAAGTGGAAAAACTCGGCGGTATCACATTCCTCAACCACATCGGCAATTTTACCCAAGCCTGGGATAAAAGGGACCCTGACATTTCAAGGCAGCCGCAGTATGTCAACAAATTCGCGCGCATTTTTCTGGATTACCCTTCCTGTGTTGCCATGGACATCAACAGCGGGGAAGATAGTCATACCCCATACGACAGGATTCTTTGGGATGAAGTGCTGCAAAAGACCATTCCCAACGGCAGAAATGTGTCCGCTATCACCTTCAGCGATTCCCACGGCACAGACCAAAACGACCGTGCGTTTACTATTATGATGGAACCTGAGAACACGGTTGCCGCGCTGAAAAACTGCATGGAAACGGGTGCCTTTTTCGGTATCAGCAGACATGCGAGAGCGGAACTGGGTGACAGCTTTGAAGGCGTCGGTCCGACACCGGTTGTTACCCGTATCACTGTTGACCAAGCCGGCGATAAAATTACCCTTGCAGGCGTTCATTACGACAATATCACCTGGGTTTCCAACGGAGAAATTATCGCCACAGGCGAAACCATCGCGCTCGATGATGTCAGCGGCGATTTGGGCTGCTATGTCAGAGCATATTTAACCGGCCCCGGCGGCATCTGCTACACGCAGGCGTTTGTAATCACCGCGCCGGACATTGACTGGGGAACACCCTATGTGCCGTCGGTGACTTTGGACTACTCTTTCTTCTTAAGGGCGTTACAAACCGCTTTGGACAAAATTGTACTTCAGCACAGCTTGCTGTTTAGAGTTGTCAGACACTTTATGATGGGCGTATAACCAGCAGTACCAACTTCCGAAGCTGCCTCTTTCGGGGCAGCTTTTTGTTTCGAGCTTAATTTATATCGGTTAAGTTACATATGTTATATAAAACAACGGCTATATCCTTTATAATAGAACAGAGGTTACCGTTTTGGAACAACCTCGTTCATTACAACTATTAAGAAAAGAGAGTTTATGGATCAAGTTAAATTTTCAAGCATTGCGCTTTCAGACGAATGTAAGCGCGCGGTAGCCGAAATGGGTTATGATGAGGCTACCTTAATTCAGTCGCAAAGCATTCCCCTCATCCTGGAAGGGCATGATGTTATCGGCCGCAGCCAGACAGGCAGCGGCAAAACAGCAGCGTTCGGTTTACCCGCGATTGAAATGATCGACCCGGAACTCAGCCGAAAAACGGTGCAAGTGCTGATTTTATGCCCGACACGGGAGTTGGCGGTGCAGGCGTCGGACGAGATGAAGAAGTTCGCCAAGTTCAAAAGCGGCATAACGGTTGTCCCTATCTACGGCGGGGAACATATCGGGGTGCAGTTAAGCAGTTTGCGGCAGGGCTGCCAAATCGTCGTCGGTACACCGGGCAGGGTGATGGACCACATGCGCCGCAAAACACTGCGGCTGCAGGATGTTAAAATGGTGGTGCTCGATGAAGCGGACGAAATGCTGAACATGGGGTTTGTGGAGGATATTGAAACCATATTATCCGAAACGCCGGAAACCCGCCAAACCATACTTTTTTCGGCAACGATGCCCGCGTCTGTATTGGCAATAACCAGAAAATTCCAAAAGAACCCGCGGATGGTTGAAATCAAGCAGGCGCAAAAAACCGTTTCCACCACCGAGCAGT
>CAYUWQ010000032.1:0-466 GCA_964448455.1 uncultured Eubacteriales bacterium
CATCTCCAACCCGCCCAGCATGGTTTCGAGGCAATAGGCGGCTTTTAGGTCGTCCGCTTCGACGTCTTTGACCTCCCGCAGGATTTCGGCCAAAGTCCGCTTGCCTTGCTTCACAACCGCCAACCTCCGGCCCGCCGCGTCGATCTTCTGTATCTTCTTCATCGCTTCATTCCCTTTTGTTGTCGCGCCCGCCCCGTGCGAGCATCGCCGCCGTTTTGCCCTACGGCAAGCGCAACCGTCAAGCCAGCTTCGGCGGGCAGATTGGCCAACTTGGAAAAACGGCGGGCGGATTTCCTCCGGTTCAGGGACGTACCCCAACGGGATTTTTACCCGATATTATTTTTTCGCCTCTCCCGGCTCACGTGACGGGGCAAGCGCGGTATTTCGGGCGTGTTGACGCGGGGATCGGCATACAACCGGGTTTCGCATCAGGTAGCACCCATCAAAGGTGGCTCCTATCAAATGA
>CAYUWQ010000032.1:476-2078 GCA_964448455.1 uncultured Eubacteriales bacterium
TTTTTACGATCGGCGGCCGGAATTTGTCCGTGTGGGCCGCGCGCCTGCTGCCGGAAGCGGGTTGGGCGATGCAACCCGGCAGCGGCCCCGCGTTGCCCCGTGGCGCGTCGGCCTTTCCGCCTACGCCGTCGCCCGTTCCGTCACCTCCTGCGGCGCGTGGCGCGGGCCTGCGCCCCACCGTTCCCGCATCGCTCGTTGCAAGGTGTTCCGCATCGCGTTCGCCGTGGAGAATCGCCGGGCGTAGGACTTCGCCCAACAAGCGAACACGGGCAGAATCTTCCGCATCCCCAGCGCGGGCGGCGGTGGGCGTCCGTAGGAGGAGCAGACCAGCACAAGCCCGCCCGCCTCGGCCCGGTATAGCTCGATGTTCTCCCAATCCGCGCCGCTGTCCGTGAGGGGAACCAGGGCGGGCGCAGGATCTGCGGCGGCGGTCAATCCGTATTCATCCGCCAGCCGGTCACGATTTCCGACGACTTCCGGCGGCGGGCGTTCGTGGCTCCTGCCCCAGAATGTCGCCCGGTAGAGCGGGGGCCTGGCGGTGAAGTCGGCGGCGGTGGTTGACTTGTTCCGGTTTGGAGTATGTATCCGCACGCACCCTACAAGGGGGTGCGCGCCGGAACATGGGGCACTCCCTGCAAGTTGCGGCAAGTTCCCGCCTGCCGATACTTGCGGCAAGTTGCCTAGACATACCGCCGCGCTCACGGTTTCGCCTCCAATGGAAGAAGGGGCTTCATGTAGGCTTCCACCTGTTCGGGCGTACCGCGCCGCACCTCGCCGCCTCTCTTGGATTGGCGCGGGGTTGACTTGATCTCCCCGGCCTCCTCGCACAAGGCGATAAGGGCGCAAGCGCGTTTCTCCCCGATCTTTGCCGCCTCGCGCACCTTCGTGAGGAGGACGCCCGCGGCGAGTGCCTTCCCCGCCTTCCGCAAGACTTCCAGCACCACGGGGCGGAGGGTGTCCAACGGGGTTGCGGTTTGTGCTCCATGCCTCCGCGTGAAGGTCGTTTCTTTCCGTGGGGCGGTGTCGGTGTCGATCTGGAAGCTGTCCCCGTCATGGCGGAGGGTGACATCCTCGAACGGCGGGAAGTTGCGGCGCATGGCGGACAACACCACCGCATTCTTCGGGTCGTCGGCATGGGGGGACAAGACAAGCCGGAAGTCGCAATCCCGGCCCGTCCACCCGGAGCCCGCGCCCCGGTCCCGGTCATCCTTGTCGCCTGCCGTTCCCTTTCCGTCGTGCCCTACCAGGATCGCCGCCGCGCCTGCTTCCGCGATTTGATCCTGCAAGTCCAGCACTCCGGCCACGCCCTCCCCGGCGTTTTCGGATTCCGTTGGCAGCAAAAGTTTATAGCGCGGGTCGATTATCGCAACTTCCGCCCGCGCCCGGCGCACGGCTTCAACGGCTTGCTCTCGCACAACCTGGCCCTTGCCCCGTGCGTTCACGATGTGGAGGGTTTCGCGGATTTCGTCGGGGCGGATGCCATAGGCGGCAAGGCGGCGGAAGAAACGACGCTTCATCCAGTCGCGGCCGATTTCCAGATTGAACAGCAAGACGCGGCGAGGGCGCGGAATCTTGAAGCACAACCAATCCCGGCCGGCCGCG
>CAYUWQ010000032.1:2088-13300 GCA_964448455.1 uncultured Eubacteriales bacterium
TTGCGAAAAATGATTTCCGCGTTTTCGATGGGGCGATGAGTTCGCCCTTTTCGCCCGCCTCAAACAATTCCTCCACGATGCAATCCAGCGGGGGCGGCGGCACGGCGAGAAAATCCGCGATGCTCTCGATTGTCAACGTCAGCCTCTCGGCCTTGTTTGTGGTGGATTCGGTTTCGTTCAACATTTCTTCAACGGGTGCGGTCATGGGCGGATTCCTTCAGGAGACAAATACAAGAGGCGTTGCCAAGCGTTCTTCCCCCTGCGAAAATGTCCTGGGAGGCGGCTCAAGCGTGATTCGTTCCGGCAAGCCGGGTCGCAGCCAAGCGGACACAAGACGCGGGGAAAAAGCATCCCCTCGATGTCCCGTTCCCAGTCGGCGCGGGTGGCGCAATCCACGCGGAGAATCGCATGGATGGATTTGCCTCCGCTGTCGATCAGCGCCGCAATCGGTGCGGACTTGAAACCCCACCAGAAGGCGAGTTGTTCGGGTTTGGATAGCCCGTCGAACTCGGCCACGGCATAGCGGAAAGACGCGACCGCGGAATCCCCGCGCCGCGATAGCGTTCCGCTCCCCGTGGGGTGTTCGTCGCCTGATAGCACGTTGGGGATGAAGTGAGGCGGAACGGGCGAGCCCTTTTCAATCCAACGCATCCATTCGCCCGCCGTCCGTTCGTACGCCATCATCCCACAACAAATGATACCTGTCCTTGACACAAACGGTAATAAAATACGCGCCGTTTTGCGAATAATCATAACCCTGCAAACGAATATTTTTTCGTGCGCGCAAAGCCAATATAATCACCGTTTTGTTCAATCTGATTTTCGGAGAATGCAGATTTCCATTATAACAACATCGTTATTTATTACTATACAATATTATTATTGCAAATTCAAGTGTGATTTCCTTTCCTGTAATTCCTCATAAAATTTCCGTCATATTCTATGCAAAGTGCCCAAAAAAAGCCCAGCCACCGACGGAGCTTTGTTGTCGGTTTTTATAGAGCAATCGACACTGTTACTTCTCAAGCAAAAATTCAATTATATTCACTTGCTCAATTCCATCCTCGCTCATCGGGAAATCGTCCATTGACAGGATGTACTTCGGGTAATTGTCCCCAACTTTTTTTAACGGGTCAATTTCCCGCGCAAAGGTCGCCGGGTCGAGAACGCTTGCAGCAACCTGATAGTATATTTTATCCCCGCTTTTTGAAGCAATAAAGTCGATTTCTTTCTCGCCCACCTTACCGATATTTACCGTGTAACCCCGCCGTATCAGCTCAAGATACACAATGTTTTCAAGAATATGCCCGATGTCGGCATTTTTTTCGCCAAGAAGCAGGTTGCGCAGCCCGATATCAACAACGTAGTATTTTTCGAGTGACTTCAAATGCTGTTTTCCTTTAACATCATACCTTCCTGCCTTATACAATATGAATGATTCCATCAACGCTTTGATATACCTGTCAACTGTCACAGAGGTTGTTTTTCGGCCATAAGAAGTCAAGGAGTCCGCTATCTTCTTTGAAGATACGATGTTACCGATATTGTCAAAGAGGAACTTGATGACGCTTTCAAGCAACGCGACATCGCCGATCCCTTTCCTCGCTACAATATCTTTCAGTAAAACAGTGTTGTAAACACCTCTTAAATAATCATATTTAATATCATCGTCATCAATTGATGTTATATACGGAAATGCGCCCATGCGGTAATACGCCATAAAAGCATCACGCTTGTTACCGCCTTTCATCTCATAATACTCCGCAAACGAAAGCGGCAGCATGCTGATTTCCACATATCTGCCGGAGAGCAGCGTTGCAAGCTCGCCGGAAAGAAAATACGCGTTTGAACCCGTTATATAAACATCCACATTGTCTTTTATAAAAAGGCTGTCCACCGCTTTCTGATAATCGGGCACATTTTGAATCTCATCCAAAAATACATAAGTCATTTTACCGGCAACAAGACGTTCAACAACATATTCATGCAGTTTTTTATAATCAAGCAGAGGCTTTGATTGAACATCCTCAAAGTTGACCGATATGATTTGGCTGTCATCAATGCCGCTGCTTTTCAGATATTCTCGGAACAGCATCAGTAGCGTTGATTTGCCGCAGCGGCGAACACCGGTAACCACCTTTATGATCTTTTTATCCTTCATCTTTATCAGTTTATCCATGTATTGCTTTCTTTGAACCATAAAAAACACCTCTTTTCACCGGCAGTATACTATAAAAACAAGTTAAATGTCAATAGTTTTCATATCCTACTATAAAAACTTTCGTTTTTTACAAAGTTTTCATATCGTACTATAAAAACTTTTTATTATTGCCTTACAAAAGCCCCGCCGCCGGCGGAGCTTTTTCGTATTGCGCAATATTCTATTTGCCGTTAACCGCCTTCGCCAGCTTATCGATATTCTCCGGCAGCGGCGCGGGTTCCGGTTTCCCTTCTTTGGCGACTGCCTTTTTAATCATGGAGGTGATCAATTTGTCCGAATCCTGGACGCTTTATCCGTGTTCATTTTACCCTAAAGTAACGCCGAATAACAGTTTTTTTTAGCCCGTCCGCCGATTTTGTAAAATAATCGTAACAATTTGCAAATAAGGGTTGCGCTATACTGTTGAGTATGGTATAACGGGGGCGTAGAAACACAACAAACAGTGATTTGACGGAGAGTTTCAAAATAAAACTAAGGCAACTGAGTTTGATTTTGAAGCTTTCCATTTTATTTGACACCGGACCGAGTCCCGCCGAAAGGATATGAATCCGCCTATGCTGCCTAAAGATTTGCTGACGAACATACCCGTGCCTGAAGAATTCAGCCGAAAGGCCGCCGAACTCTTGCTTGAGGGTGAAAAGGCGATGTTTGCCATCGTCGGCGATTTAAATCTTGCCGGCAAATACGCCAGCTCCGCGCTTGTTGCCACGGACAAACGGCTCATCGTTTTTGATGAACGGCACAAGGGCGGGGTTTTTGTTGTGTCCCACAGTGAAGTGGATGAATCAAGCGTCAAGCGCATGTATGGCAACGCGGTACTCCGGGTGAAAAAAGACGGGCGGCAGCTGGATATTTTCCGCTTCACTTATTCAATCGCCGAACTCAGCGACGCCGCCGCCATGTTCACCGAAAACATTGCAAAGGGTACGGAGCCGGAAGAAGAGTTCAAAATCGTCGACGCGACCTTTGAAAAGAAGAAGTCCGTCTGCCCCAAATGCGGGCGCGTGCTCAGCCGCCAGGGCGCGGAATGTATCAACTGCGCGTCAAAGGGCAAGCTGGTAAAAAAACTTGCCAAATATGTGAAACCCGAGTGGAAAGTGATGACTTTCTGCCTCGGGCTGTCGATGATCACCACAACGCTGGCGCTTGCGCCGCCCTACGCGACAAAACTGCTGGTTGACAGACTGTCCGACAGCACCATCCCCAAAAGCGAAAACCTGAGCTTTGTGCTCATCCTTGTCTGCTCGCTGCTGGGCATCTATGCTTTGCAGCACACCATCGGCGCGATACGCGGGTTTTTCATGCGCATCACGGGGGACCGGATTGTCACCTCCCTGCGCAACGACATTTATGACAAGGCGCAATACCTGCCGCTTAATTTTTATGACAAAACCAGCACCGGCTCCGTTATTTCCCGCGTGAGCGGCGACACGGCAACCCTGCAGGCATTTATGCTGCGCATTTCGCAGGAGGCGGTTATTCAGTTTTTCTTAATGATCGGTATTGTCGTGATTATGTTCATCTTAAACTGGAAACTCACCCTCCTTTCTCTCACCCCGGTGCCTTTTGTGGTCATCGGCGCGAAATACTTCGGTGAGCGTATCTCCCCGATTTACCGCAAGATTTGGCGGCGCTGGGCGGCAGTCAGCTCCATATTGTCGGACACACTGCCCGGTATCCGGGTGATAAAGTCCTTCACCGGCGAAAAAAGGGCTTCGAACAAGTTCGAGGCATACAACAAAGACTGGCTGCGGGAAGACCGCAAGGCGGCCGTTTTGTCGAATGTGTTCCCTTCCGCCGTCACCTTTTTCGTCACCTGCGGTTCCCTGCTGATTTGGGGGATGGGCGGTTACTGGGTTATTAACACACCGGACCGGATTTCCATCGGCTTGCTGGTATCCTTCATCTCCTACACCGGTATGTTTTACGGTCCCATCAACTTTTTTGCCACCCTCAATGACACCTATCAAAACGCCTTAACTTCCGCAGAGCGGATTTTGGACATCATCGACGCCGAGCCGGAGCAGAACTTCGGTGAAGGCAACACGGTGAATCATTTTAAAGGCAAAATTGAATTCAGAAATGTTAACTTTTCTTTTGACCGGATTAAAAAAACACTCGTCAACATCAACCTTGTCATCGAACCGGGTGACATTGTCGGAATCGTAGGCACAACCGGTTCGGGTAAAAGCACGCTGGTTAACCTGCTCATGCGGTTTTATGACAACTACGAGGGTGACATCCTGGTGGATGACATGAACATTAAAGATATTGATATCACCTCCTTCCGCGGCAAAATCGGCTATGTTCAGCAGGAACCGATGATGTTCCGGGATACGATTTTCCGCAACATCGCCTACAGCGCGCCGGATGCCGATGTGGAACAGGTTATCCATGCCGCGGATGTGGCAAACGCGCACGCCTTTATCGCGCGCATACCGGATGCGTATGACACCATGCTCGGGGAGCGCGGGGTCGGTTTGTCCGGCGGGGAAAGGCAGCGCATCTCCATCGCCAGGGCAGTGCTCAAAAACCCGAGCATTTTAATTTTTGATGAGGCGACGGCGGCGGTGGACTCCGAAACGGAGCATCTCATCCAGCAAGCTATCGAACGGCTCATCAGCGGGCGCACCACCCTGATGATCGCGCACCGGCTGTCCACCCTGCGCAAGGCGAATAAAATCGTTGTGATTGACAAAGGCGAAGTCATCGAGTTCGGCTCGCATGATGAGTTAATGGCGCTGCAGGGCAAATACTTCAAACTCATCGAGATTCAGTCCCTTTCCGAAAAAATCCGGGAAGGCAAAGAAGCGGAGAACTTTGAGTAGAGACCGAGAAGCAATGGAAAAGCGATAGGGAAGCAGTGGGAGACGATTGAGAAGAAGTGTACAAGCAATAGAAAAACGATAGAGAAGCAATAGGAGAAACAAACTCCAACAGCTTCCCGCGGTGTAGCCGCTCTTCTCAACTTTTTAGTGACTTGAAGAAGGATATGATATATAATGGATGAAAGAACTTATATTGAACACGACAATGCCCGCATCACCCGCAAAGACGGCATCCAGCTTGATGTTGAGATGTATGACGGCAGGGTTTTCAAGGATGTTGAAGCGCACCGTCTTTTCCCCCTGACCGGGCTGCATAAGTATATCACCCTGTTGGACAGCGAAGGCGTTGAACAGGCCGTTATCCGCGATTTGAAAAGTCTGATGCCGGAAAGCCGCAAAGCGGTCGAGGAAGTGCTTGCGGAATACTACCTGGTACCGAAAATCACCGATGTCCTGTCCGTTGTGGAAAAATACGGCAAGCTGAGGTTCCGTGTCGCGACGGACAACGGACCGCACGCCTTTGAAGTAAAAAATGTCCACGCCGACATCAAAACGCTGTATGACGGCAGGGTGCTCATCAAAGATTCCAGCGACAACCGCTACGAAATACCGGACCTGCGGGTTTTGAGCAAAGAAAGCCTGCGCAGACTCAATCCATATCTGTGATGAAGGAGAAAGCGATGAAACTTGTTTTAGCCGTTATCAACAATGACGACAGCGCCGAAGTCACCAATTTCCTGACGAACGAAGGGTATTTTGTCACCAAACTATCCACCACCGGCGGCTTTTTAATGGCCGGCAACACCACCCTGCTCATCGGCGCGGCGGATGACGAGGTCGGCAAAATTAAGGAGATTATTTCAACACACAGCAGCACCAGGGAAAAAAGCGTACCGACAAGCGCCGCGCTTGGCAGAGGCCTGGGGGCGGCGGATGTGAATGTGACAGCAAAGGTGAAGGGCGCGACTGTTTTTGTGCTGAGTGTCGACAGCTTTGAAAAGCTGTAGTAAAAATATTTTTTCAAAATTTTTCCACATAGTTTTCAACTTTTCCACAATTTTGCTGCGTATATGTAGCGGTTTGAGCGGCAGAGAAGCACAATTTGTAGCAGTAATGTAAATCGGCGGAATTTTTCCACTTGTTTTCAACCGGAAATTGTTAATAAACCGCTGCCGGCGTCAGGATTTTGTGCTTGACACCGGCTTTTCTTTCTTGTATAATGATGCCCTGTAAAGTTGAGAGCTTTACACATAACCCCTCATTCATTGCGAGTTTTAAACAGAGAAGAAGGTGTATCCGTGGCCAAAAATCTTGAAATAACGGTCTTGCTTGATTTTTACGGCGATATGCTTACCCAAAAGCAAAGGGACTTTTTGGGTTATTACTATAATGACGATCTATCGCTTTCCGAGATTGCCATTAACGAGGGCATCACCCGCCAAGGTGTCCGTGACGCCATCAAAAGAGCCGAAACACAGCTGTTTGAAATGGAAAGCCGGCTGGAGCTCGCGCACCGTTTTGAGGAAATGCGCGACGGTTTAAACGAAATCATCGACCTGGCCAACGATATCAGCGAATACAATATGAGGCACAGCCTCTCCAGGGAAATTAACGAATATACGGTCAAGATTAAAACCGTATCGCAGCTGCTGCTCCAGTAGAGCAGTTCGAAAGGATGGAAATCAGTCTTGGCATTTGAAGGTCTATCGGACAAATTGGAAGCCGCGTTTAAAAAGCTCAGGAGCAAAGGCAGCCTGACGGAGGCCGATGTCCGCGAAGCGATGAGAGAGGTCCGTTTAGCCCTTTTGGAAGCGGATGTCAACTACAAGGTCGCAAAGGAATTCACCGCGACGGTTACCGAACGCGCAATCGGCGCCCAGGTGATGGAAAGCCTGACGCCCTCCCAAATGGTTATCAAAATCGTCAACGAGGAACTGGTAGCCCTCATGGGCGGCACCCGCTCGCGCCTCGCGAGCGCGCCCCACCCCCCCACAGTCGTGATGATGTGCGGGCTGCAGGGTTCCGGCAAAACGACACACTGCGCGAAAATCGCGCTGATGTTAAAAAATCAAGGCAACCGTCCCCTGCTTGTTGCCTGCGACATCTACCGCCCCGCGGCCATTAAGCAGCTGCAGGTTGTGGGCGAACAGGCCGGCGTACCGGTATTTGAAATGGGCACCGCAAACCCCGCAGACATCGCGAAAGAGGCTATCAAACTCGCCAAAGACCAGGGCTACGACTATGTCTTCCTGGACACGGCAGGCCGCCTGCATATCGACGAAGAGCTGATGGCGGAACTCAAAAACATCAAGGCGGAAGTTAAACCGCACGAAATTCTGCTTGTGGTGGACGCGATGACCGGGCAGGACGCCGTCAATGTGGCATCCGCCTTCAATGAAGCGCTCGGAATCGACGGCATTGTTTTAACAAAACTCGACGGTGACACCCGCGGCGGCGCGGCACTTTCCACCCGCTCCGTTACCGGCAAACCCATTAAATTTGTCGGTGTGGGTGAAAAACTCGGTGATTTGGAAGATTTCCATCCGGACCGGATGGCATCCCGTATCCTCGGCATGGGCGATATGCTTTCGCTCATTGAAAAAGCAGAAACCGCGCTGGATGAAAAAAAGGCGCTTGAACTGCAGGATAAAATCCGCAAGAATAAATTCGACCTAAACGATCTCTACGACCAAATCAGCCAGGTGCGGAAAATGGGCAGTATCAAAGATACACTTTCCATGCTCCCGGGCATCGGCAAAAAACTGGAAAATGTGGATATTGACGAGCGCAAGTTTGACCGGATTCAAGCCGTTATCACCTCCATGACACCCAAAGAGCGGGCGAATCCTGAGATCATCAATCCCTCCCGCAAACGCCGGATCGCCGCGGGCAGCGGCCAGCAGGTGGAGGATGTCAACCGTGTTCTCGCGCAGCTCAAGAACATGCAGGCTATGTTCAAGCAATTCAGCGGCAAGGGCGGCAAAAACAAGTTCCGCAAAATGGCAATGGGCAACCGGCAGGGCGGCACCGACTTTATGTAATCTCAATTCAATACGGCTAAACGCATTGAATTGCGGCTATAAGAAAACATATTAACTTTGGAGGAATTTATCATGGCTGTCAGAATCAGGCTGCGCCGTATGGGCGCGAAAAAAACACCCTTCTATCGTATCGTGGTTGCGGACTCCCGGTATCCCCGTGACGGCAGATTTATAGAGGAAATCGGTTCCTATAATCCCCTGCTTGACCCGCCGGAAATCAAAGTGGACGCGGAAAAAGCGCAGCAGTGGATCGCCAACGGCGCGCAGCCCACGGATACCGTTAAGGCCCTGCTGAAAAAGAACGGCGTTATCTGATCTATCAAGGTATTTCAATTTAGGAGGATTTCTGCATGAAAGAACTGTTGATTGCAATTGCCCAGGGACTCGTCGAAGACCCTTCCGCTGTCACGGTTACCGTTGACGAACCCGCGGAAGACGGCACTGTTGTTTACCATCTCCATGTCGGCGAAACCGATATGGGCAGGGTAATCGGCAAACAGGGGCGCATTGCGAAAGCCATCCGCACTGTCATGCGTTCCGCCGCGAACCGGATTAATGAAAAGGTATCGGTAGAAATTGATTAAGGAATTCTTGGAAATCGGGCAGATTGTCGGCACGCACGGGGTGAAGGGGGAACTGCGCGTTCACCCCTGGTGCGATTCGTCGGATTTTTTCGGGAAGTTCAAAACACTCTATTTTGACGAAAAAGGTCTGCAGGCTGTGCGGGTTTTATCCTGCCGCCCGCACGGCAATGTTGTGTTGCTTTGCCTTGATGGTGTCAACGGCGTCGATGCCGCTGCCGCCTTGCGGGGCAAAGTTCTTTTTATGCGCCGCGCGGACGCCCGCCTGCCCGAGGGCAGTTATTTTATCACCGAACTTATGGGCTGCGCAGTTGTTGACGCCGACGATGAAAACCTCGTCTACGGCACACTTGCCGATGCCAGCCAAACCGGCGCCAACGATGTCTGGCATATTAAAGACAACACCGGCAGGGAGTACCTGCTCCCCGCGATACCCGATGTCGTCTTCAGCGTGAATATTGTTGCCGGCGTCATTAAAATCCGGCCGCTCAAGGGGATATTTGACGATGAGGATTGATATTTTAACCCTTTTCCCCGAGATGTGCGAAGCGGTACTGCGGGAAAGCATTGTCGGGCGCTCGCGCGAGCGCGGGCTTGTTGAACTCTACAGCCGCAACATTCGGGACTATACAGCGGACAAACACCGCCGCGTAGACGATACGCCTTACGGCGGCGGCTCCGGGATGATCATGCAAACGCAGCCCATTTATGACTGTTTCACCTCATTATGCGAGGATACCGGCAGACAGCCGCACCTGATATACCTTTCCCCGCAGGGCAAAGTGCTCACCCAGGCACGCGTTAAAGAACTCGCCGCCATGGACTCCCTCGCGCTGCTGTGCGGGCATTATGAAGGTGTGGACGAACGAATTATCGAAGAAATCGTTGATGAAGAAATCTCCATCGGCGATTTTGTCTTAACCGGGGGCGAGTTGCCCGCGCTTGTGCTGGCGGACTGCATCGTCCGCATGCTGCCCGGCGTTTTGGCAAGCGATGAGTCCTTCGAGCGGGAAAGTCACTACGCTTCCCTGCTGGAATACCCGCAGTACACACGCCCGAATAAATGGCACGGGATGGAAGTGCCGGAAGTGCTCTTGTCCGGCCACCACGCGAACATTGAGGCATGGCGCAGGGAGCAAAGTCTCGCGCGCACCCTGACCCGACGGCCGGAGCTGCTCGATACCGCGGAGCTCAGTAAGAAAGAGTTGGAAATGTTAAAGAAGCTTCGTCAAAAAAACTAAATTTTGCTGTAGTTTTTGTTTCTTTTGCTGTTTTTTCTTTTAATTTTCAGTCAATCTGTTGCAACTCGCATTAAGTTTTTAGCAGTTTTGCACAATCGCGGCAATTCAAAACCGCTACACTTTGGGATACAAGCCGAATTATCGGAAATACACCGCAAGTTGCCGCAATTGCGTTGACTGCGGCATTTTTTGTGATATACTATATTTAGCGTGTTATTCACGATTTTTGTGTGTAGGAGATATATATTATGTATGTAAAAGATGTTTTGGTACAAAATCAAGTAGGTCTTCACGCCCGCCCCGCAACCTTTTTTATTCAAAAAGCCAACGAGTTCAAATCCTCCATCTGGGTGGAAAAAGAGGACCGCAGAGTTAACGCGAAAAGCCTTTTGGGCGTACTGTCGCTGGGCATCATGGGCGGCACGCAAATCCGCATCATCGCCGGCGGCCCGGACGAGGAAGAATCCGTTGATGAGCTGGTAAAACTCCTGGATACGGGTTTCGCCGAATAATTCAATTTAATACACGAAAGGCAGGCTGAAGAGCCTGCCTTTTTTTATTTGTCTTTTCAACATGGACTTATTATGATAGAATGGTCTCAAAATCATAGATTTTGAGACACTTGGGGGTTAATTTTTATGTGGAAGCCGGATTTTGAAATTTTCCTCAAGGCGCTGCAAGGCGGCAAAACCTCACGCCCCGTGCTGTATGATTTTCATATGAGCGAGCACATCGCTGTTCCGGTTGCCGGCAGCCCGAAGGATGACACCCCCCTGGCATATTACGAGCGGAATGCCCGCGCGCTGGCCGCCATGGGTTATGACTACGCGCCCGTAATGCCTCCGTCCTTCGGGTTCATTTCCAAACCCCATCAAAGCAAAGAAAGCACCACGATGAACGAATCCAAGATGATTGAAGGCTGGGCGGATTTTAAGCGGTACCCCTGGATGGAACCCGATGACAGCATCCCCGAATTTTTGGATGCCGCCGCGAAACGGATGCCGGAGGGCGCAAAGCTCTTTGTCTTCGGTCCCGGCGGTGTGTTGGAGAATGTCAGCGCGATTTTGGGGTTTGACAACCTGATGTATAAGCTGTATGACGATCCGGAACTTGTGAAAGCGGTTGCGGACGGTGTCGGAAGCCGCCTGCTGAAGTATTACGAACTGGCGCTGCAGGTCAAAGATGTCGGCGTGATTATGTGCAATGACGACTGGGGGCACAAAACACAAACCATGATGAGCCCCGCGCATATGCGGGAATACATCTTCCCCTGGCACAAAAAAGCGGTGGAAGCCGCCCA
>CAYUWQ010000032.1:13400-14938 GCA_964448455.1 uncultured Eubacteriales bacterium
TGTAACACAAGGGGACGGTTCTCGTGTGTTGTACTACACAAAAGAACCGTCCCCTTGTGTTCTCAGCCGGCTGCTTTTTCGGGCAGCCGGTTTTTTGATTCCCGACAGAGGCATGTCCATTTTTTGGGACAAACACAACAAGTATTATCCGCAGTGCTTGACAATCCGGGTTGGAGCGTTTATAATTCTATCGAACAAATGTTTGTTTTGTAATTTGGAGAACGGCATGGACATTTATGAAAAACTCCGTATCCTGACAGATTCGGCAAAGTACGATGTCGCCTGCACCAGCAGCGGCTCAAGCTCAAGCGGCGCGGGCGGCGCAATCGGCAACACCGTCGCCTGTGGTATCTGCCACACCTTTGCCGCGGACGGCCGCTGTGTCTCGCTGCTCAAAGTGCTCATGACCAACGCCTGCGTCTACGACTGCCTGTACTGTGTCAACCGCGTGACCAACGATGTGAAGCGCGCCACCTTTGACCCGCGCGAACTCGCTGATTTGACCATCGCTTTTTACAAACGCAACTATATTGAAGGCCTTTTTCTCAGTTCGGCCGTTATCAAAAACCCTGATTACACCTGCGAGCGCATGATTGAATCCCTGCGTATTCTGCGCGAGGAGTACGGCTTTGGCGGTTATATCCACGCCAAAGCGCTTCCCGGCGCGGACAACCGGTTGCTTGAACGGCTCGGCTGTTTGACAGACAGGATGAGTGTCAACATCGAACTGCCTTCGCAGCAAAGCCTGCGCCTGCTCGCCCCGAATAAGACCAGGGAATCCATCCTGCGCCCGATGGGCATGATCAGGGAGCGGATTCTTGAAAACACGGCCGGCAGCCTTGTCCCCCGGAACCGCGCCGCGCAGTTCGCCCCCGCCGGGCAGAGCACGCAGCTCATCGTCGGGGCGACGCCCGAAAGCGATTATCAAATCATCTCGCTTTCCGCCGCGCTGTATAAAAAGTTTGAGCTCAAGCGCGTGTTCTATTCCGCGTACATCCCGGTTGCCGACAACGCGCTGCTGCCCGCTGTCACAACCAAGCCGCCGCTGCTGCGCGAGCATCGTCTTTATCAGGCGGACTGGCTGCTGCGTTTCTACGGTTTCGAGGCGGGCGAGCTGCTGGACGAAACGCACTGCAACTTCAACGAGTTTGTCGACCCAAAATGCAACTGGGCGCTCAACCACCTGGAGCAATTCCCCGTTGAGGTCAACACCGCCCCGCAGGAAATGCTCCTGCGCGTGCCGGGGTTCGGTGTCACAGGCGTCAAACGCATCCTGCAGGCCCGGCGCGCGGGCTGCCTTAGCTTTGAGAGCCTCAAAAAACTCGGCGTCACACTCAAGCGCGCGCAGTATTTCATCACCTGCTCAACGAAGGCGCTGCCGGGGCTGGTCTTCACGCATGAAAGCATCCTGCGCGCCCTGATGTCCGACAATCGCCGCACCGCTTACGAGGCGGGGGGTTATGAACAGCTCAGTCTGTTCTCTCCCGCGCCGGATAGGGAGGATCGTGTCAAATGCCTGACCGGTCAGCTGTAAATTA
>CAYUWQ010000033.1:0-13880 GCA_964448455.1 uncultured Eubacteriales bacterium
TTGGTATCGCGCTTGGTTCGGGACCAAGAGGCCTCGAGTTCGAATCTCGACACTCCGACCAGTTAAAGCTCCCCAAACCTTGATTATAGGGTTTCGGGAGTTTTATTTTTTACCGGTATTTTCAAATACGAAAGGAAGAAATAAAATGGCCGAAATCCCGCAGGATCTGCCTGCCTTAAGAATGTGGCGTCCCAATAAACCGCTGCCTGTTTGCAGCCTTCCGCAAGGCTACCGTATCAGGCTGCTCAGGAATGATGAAGGTGAGGCATGGTGCGCCTGCCTGCTCAACGATATGGGTATAGATGTGATTTCTCAAGACCTTTTTAAAGAAAAAATGCTCGACGATGTGAATGTGCCGGAAGATTCAATCTTTTGTGTTGAGGATGAAAACCATCTTCCCGTCGCTACAGCGACAGCGCAACTGAAAAAAGAGGGGGATGTGGCGACACTCCATATGGTTGGCGCAAAAGAGAGCGAAAGAGGCAAAGGGCTTGGGCTGGCGGTTTGCGCAGCGGCAGTACAAAAACACCTTGACGAGGGTTGTGAAGGATGCTATTTAACCACGCATGACTGGCGGTTGCCTGCCATCAAACATTACCTTAAACTGGGATTTATGCCGGTTCTGAACCATGAATCCATGCGCGAACGCTGGGCAATAATCGCAAATACATTTCATATAGCATCAATACCGTGCGTGAACGAAGATTTATCAACCGCTGAGGACATAATTGCAGCTCAATAAAAGGAGTGATCATCATATGCTGAAGGTAGGACTTGTCGGCGCAAGAAGCCAAAGCACCGTATTGGGGTTCAAAGCCCATCCGGACGAAGTCGAAGTTGCCGCGCTGTGCGACTTGAATGAAGATGTCGCGAAGGCTGCTGCGGGAAAGCACGGTATCCCGAAAACATACCGGGTTTATGAGGATATGCTGGAAAGCGATATTGACGCTGTTGTGATTTCAACGCCAATGCAGCTGCATGTTCCGCAGGCAATAGCAGCTTTGGAGGCAGGCAAGCATGTGCTCAGCGAGGTTACTGCCGGCGTTACTATGGACGAGCTTTTTTGGCTTGTCGAAGCAGTGGAAAAATCCGGAAAAATATATATGTTCGCGGAAAACTACTGTTACATCCCGCAAAACCCGATTATCGGCGCCATGGTCAAGGCGGGACTGTTCGGTAAACTTTATTTCGGCGAGGGCGAGTATCTCCATAACATTAATGACAGGGTGTACTATCCAAACGGAAAAACATCCTGGCGTAAGTATTGGCAGCTTGGCAAGCGCGGCGCGTTTTATCCGACCCACAGCCTCGGTCCGGTAGCGCAATGGTTTGGAAACGACCGCGTAAAATCAGTCATCTCCGTTTCAAGCGGTCAAAACAGAGCAAAAGAGCTGGAACTCCGGCAGGATGACACCACGATCACGCTTTGCCAAATGCAAAGCGGAGCGCTGGTTAAAATCCGGATTGACTGTATGTCACAAAGGCCGCACAATATGTCCTATTACTCTCTGCAAGGGACAAAGGGCTGTTATGAGGCGCCCAGAGGCCTTGGAGACGACCATAAAATATGGCTTGATAGTATGGATGGGGACGCACATAATCCGCAGTGGCACCCGCTTTCGGAGTTTTATGATGAGTTTATGCCGCAGCGTTATAAGAACGCGACCGACGAGCAAAAATCAGCCGGTCATTGGGGCGGAGATTTCTTTTTGGTGGATGATTTTCTGGATTCCGTTCTCCGTGGCGCTCAACCGGCGATTGATGTATATCGGGCATGTGAATGGACGGCTGTCGGTTTGCTTTCAGAACTGTCGGTAACCAATAACGGCAGACCCATGGAAATGCCAAACTTCCGAAAAAATATGCCGCTTGAGGAGCAAATTATAAAGCTATAGGTTAGATTTCCTTTAAAACAACCGAATACACACACAAAATTTCGGAGGACAATTATGCCGGTTTACACACGATCCGCGCAACTGGCTTTTGACACACTAAACGGTAAAAAAACAGACGGAATTCCCACCGGACTCATTCACATCATGGAACACAGTATAATTGAACGCTTGGCTTGCGCCGAAACAGAGGATTATAAAAAAGACCCCTACGGCGTATATTTCCGTATGCTTAAAAATATCGGTGTCAATATGGTAGACCAAATGCTGGCTGATAATCCGCTCTCAATGGGCAACAAAGGTTTTGAAGGCGGAGCAGAGTGCAACCCTTTAACAGTTGACGGCGTAACGATTGATTCCCCCGAGGACTGTGCAGGGCATATTGAAAGCGTTGATTTGCCGGCACTTGAACGAAAAATCAAAAATTTTGATGAAGAGCAGGTTATCCGGGATGTTATTCTCAGCGAATCTTCCGCACAGAAGATACTGGGTTCCAACATCCTGAAAACAGGCTATGGTCACCTGATATTTCCCACTTTGGAATATGGCCGCTACGGCTATGAAAACTTTTTCATGGCCTATGCGCTTTACCCCGAAATAATTGACCGGTTGTTCACTCTGCAGGCTGATTACGCCGTGCTTAAAAATTCTGCTGTTGTCAAAGCCTTTCAATTTGCGGATCTGCCTTTATATCATCGTCTTGACCATGATATGGCCGACTCGAGAGGGCTACTTACCGGTATTAAAACACTCGAAAGATGCTGGATAGAACAGTTCGCAAGGTCTATTAAGCCTGCAGTTGATGCCGGATTTACACTTTTGTGGCATTGTGACGGCAACCTTATGACTTTGATTCCATATTTGCTGGAGGCGGGGATAAACGGTTTTCAAGGATTTCAGTATGAATCCGGTATGGACTATATTGAAATCTGCAAGCTGAAGGACAAATTGGGCAAAGATTTGGTTATACAGGCTGGAGTTTCGGTAACACGGGATCTTCCATTCGGCAAACCTGACGATATTGCTCGGCAATTGCGATTTCTGGTCGAATACGGTCCGGAAACAGGTCTCTTTCTGTCTTTCTCCAGTTCCTGTGTACCGGGAACACCGTGGAAAAACATCATTGCCGCCGTTGACGGCTTTAAATACTATCAAACGCATGGCCGGCGGCAATAGGCCGGTGCTCAAACGAAAGGATAACATATGTTAAAGGTTGGTATTGCGGGTGCAAGGGGAATAAGCAATATAGAAGGCTTTCAAGCACATCCGGAGGAAGTTGTGATTTCGGCAATTTGCGACCTGAACGAAGATGTAGCAAAAACCGCCGCGGAAAAATACAACATACCAAAGTATTACCGGATATTTGAGGACATGTTGGAAAGCGATTTGGACGCTGTCGTCATTTCTACCCCGATGCAGCTGCATGTTCCGCAGACGATTGCTGCGTTGGAGGCGGAGAAACATGTTTTAAGCGAAGTCGCTGCCGGGGTTACGATGGATGAATTGTGGTGGCTGATTGAAGCGGTAGAACGGTCAGGAAAAGCATATATGTTTGCCGAAAACTGCTGTTATATTCCTCAAAACTGTGTTATTAAGGAAATGGTTAAAGCCGGCTTATTCGGCAAACCATACTTCGGCGAGGGCGAGTATATTCACGAGATAAAGAGCATGGCACAATACCCAAACGGAAAAGCATCCTGGCGAAAATATTGGCAGCTCGGGAAGCGGGGCGCGTTTTACCCAACGCACAGTATCGGTCCGGTTATGCAGTGGTTTGGCAACGACCGTATTGAATCAATTATTTGCACATCAAGCGGCCAAAACATGGCAAGAGAGTTTGGCTTGCGGCAGGATGACACAACGATAACCCTTTGTAAAACAACAGGCGGATCGCTTATTAAACTGCGGGTTGATTGCATGTCGCCTCGCCCGCATAATAATCTTTATTACAGCCTGCAAGGCACAAAAGGATGCTATGAGGCTCCCAGAGGCTTTGGCGACGAGCATAAAATATGGCTGGAAAGCATGGACGGGGATGCAAACAATCCGCAATGGCAGCCGCTTTCGGCGTTTTATGATGAGTTTTTGCCGCAACGCTATAAAAGTGCAACAGCAGAGCAAAAACAAGCCGGTCACGGAGGTTCTGACTTTTATATCGTCGGTCATTTTCTTGACGCGGTGATAAGGGGCGCACATCCGGCTGTTGATGTTTATGAAGCCTGCGAATGGACGGCTGTCGGTCTTTTATCCGAGCTTTCAGTTACAAACGACTGCAGACAAATGAAAATGCCCGACTTTCGGAAAAACATGCCGATTTCCGAACAAATCATTGCACTTTGACTTTTACATTTTGCGGTATCAACGGCAAAACATATAAATTTTAGCGGATTATCTGCTATATCTTGGCATAAAATGCGATTGTCCAAACGCTTGCAAAGTGTTAAAATCAAAATATAGTGAATGGATGAAATCTTAGGAGGCTAATTTGTGAAATATGATGTTGCGATTATAGGCGCAGGGGTTGTCGGATCGCTGATTGCCCGTGAATTGAGCCGGTATGATTTGAATATCATTCTGCTTGAAAAGTGCAATGACATGGCGATGGGGACATCCAAAGCAAACAGCGCCATTGTACACGCGGGCTTTGATTCGATGCCCGGATCATTAAAGGCGAAGTTCAATGTCGAAGGTGTTGAGCTGATGCCCTCACTGTGCGGCGAGCTGGGCGTACCTTATAAAAACATCGGTTCGCTCGTTTTGGCCTTTAACGATTCACAGATGACGCATTTGACAAAACTGCTCATCAGAGGCAACAAAAACGGTGTGCCGGGCTTACGAATAATCGGGCAGGACAAACTCAGGCAGTTGGAACCGAACATCAACATCAATGCGCTGGGTGCCTTGTGGGCACCGTCGGCGTCAATCATCTGTCCGTATGAATTGAACATATCCGCGGTTGAGAACGCCGTAACGAACGGCGTTGAGTTTGTGCGCAACTTCGAAGTGAAAAATGCAAGCATAGAAAAAGACGGTACCGTTACGCTCTTTTCCGGGACGAAAAGCGTACAGGCAAAATTTATAATCAATGCCGCGGGTGTATACAGCGATGAGATCGCGGCGATGTTCGGGGCTAAAAAATACAAAATTATTCCGCGCAAGGGCGAATATTTTCTGCTGGATAAAATAGCGAGCGGACTTGTCAGCCATGTGGTCTTTCAATGCCCGACAAAGATGGGCAAAGGCGTCCTCATCGCGCCAACGGTTCACGGGAATGTGATCGTCGGACCCAACGCCATAGATATCGAAGACAAAGAAAATTATGCCACCACCATTCAAGGCGGTATTGAAATTATGGAAAAGGCAAGGCGTTCCATTATTACACTGAGCACGCGGGAGATGATAACGGCTTTCGGCGGGATAAGAGCGCACCTTGAATGTGATGATTTCGTCGTTGAGCAAAGCACGGAGAATGCGAATGTAATCAACCTTATCGGTATTGAATCCCCCGGGCTCTCCGCGGCACCGGCTCTTGCGAAGCATGTTAAGGAGCTGTTCCTCTCCATTGCGGGCAAACAAACGGAAAAAACCGGCTTTAATCCGATTCGTCATGAGCCGGTTCGTTTTAGAGAAATGAACAATGAGCAGCGCAAGGAAATTATTAAGAAAAACAGTGCTTACGGCAGAGTTGTCTGCCGGTGCGAGACGATAACCGAGGGAGAAATAATCGACGCAATACGCGCCCCGGCGGGTGCTGTAGATGTCGACGGAGTCAAGCGTCGCACAAGAGCGGGCATGGGGCGTTGCCAAGGAGGTTTCTGCGGCTCCAAAGTCGTGGAAATTCTTGCCAGGGAGCTGGATATTCCGGTAAATGAAATCACTAAATTCGGCGGCCGGTCAAAAATCCTGTTTGAAAAAACGAAATGACCGCGTTACCTTGCCGGTCGTACCATCCGGTTTGAAAGGAATTGTATAATAATGACGAATTATGATTTGGTTGTAATCGGCGGCGGCCCCGCAGGTATGGCTGCGGCTTTAAAAGCAAAAGAGTGCGGGGTAAACAGCATCGTTATTCTTGAAAGGGCTGAGGCCCTTGGCGGGATACTGGAACAATGCATTCATACCGGGTTCGGATTGCACTATTTTAAAGAAGAACTGTCAGGTCCGGAGTATGCTGCAAAATTCTTATCGCTGGTTGAAGAAAGCGGCATTGATGTAAAAACCGATACCATGGCGCTCAGCATTTCCGAAGATAACGTTGTGACCGCAGTTAATAAAACGGAAGGTCTTATTGAGATTGCATCAAAAGCAGTAGTGCTGGCAATGGGATGCCGTGAACGCCCCCGCGGCGCGCTGAATATTGCCGGCACCCGCGCAGCCGGGATAATGACGGCCGGTACAGCGCAAAAGTATGTGAACCTTTACGGTTACATGCCGGGCAAAAAAGTTGTCATTCTCGGCTCCGGCGATATCGGTCTGATCATGGCACGCCGTATGACACTTGAAGGCGCACAGGTTAAAATGGTATGTGAATTGATGCCGTACTCAAGCGGATTAACGAGGAATATCGTACAGTGTTTGGAAGATTTTGATATTCCGCTCAAACTCAGCTGCACGGTAGTAGACATTCACGGCAAAGAGCGTTTGGAAGGCGTTACAATCGCCAAAGTGGATAGAAACCGGAAGCCAATCAAAGGCACGCAGGAATATGTTGAATGTGACACCCTGCTGCTCTCTGTGGGTCTTATACCGGAAAATGAACTTTCCCTGGGGATGGGCATAAAGATGGACAGCATAACCGGTGGACCCGTTGTCAGCGAAAGCCGGGAAACTTCACATAAGGGTGTTTTCGCCTGCGGGAATGTACTGCATGTGCATGACCTTGTGGATTATGTGACTATCGAAAGCCAGATAGCGGGTGAAGGCGCCGCAAAATACATTCTGGGTCAAGAGCAAGAGAAGATTTTTGTCACAACCAAAGGCATTGACGGCGTGCGTTATGTAGTGCCGCAAATGATTAACACCAATTGCGACAGAGATGTCAAGGTGTATTTCAGAGTAGGGCAGGTATACAAAAACGCCAAAATATTTCTGGAAAACAATGACGAAATTATCCTCAGCCGACGCCGGCCAAAACTCGCGCCCGGCGAGATGGAAGACATAACAATAAAAAATGAAGTGTTGAAAGAACTGCCGGTAAACAGCGAACTTGTAGTCCGGCTGGAGGTTTAAAATATGCTCAAAGAAATGATTTGTGTCGCTTGCCCGATTGGTTGCGGGATGTCGATTGAATTGGATGATGAAGGCGCTGTCCTCACCGTCACCGGCAACCAGTGTAAACGCGGCGAAGCGTATGCCGTTACGGAATGTACAGCACCGACGCGCACCTTGACCACGACGGCGAAAGTGAAAAACGGGAATAGTCCGCTGGTTCCTGTCAGGTCGGCCAAACCGCTGCCCAAGGCGCTGCTGCTGGATTGTATGGGGGTTATTAACGCAATCCGCGTGGAGGCACCCGTCGAGATCGGTGATGTCGTTTTGGAAAACATTCTTGACACCGGCGTAAACATCATTGCAACGAATTCCTGCTCACTCAGATATTAATAATAAAGAACTGCCGCAACCTCAACCGGTTGGCGGCAGTTTCGATCGTTTGGCGCTGTTCAGCCGTTCACATGACCGCGGATTCTTTGCATGATGATGTCAAGCGCCACCAAGTTATGTCCTCCGTCCAGCACGACGATATCCGCGCAGCGTTTGCTTGGCTCTACAAACTGTTCATGCATGGGTTTCACTGTTCCAAGGTATTGCCTGACTACCGATTCAAGGCTGCGTTTGCGTTCCTGTACATCTCTCAAGATGCGTCGGATTATTCTGACATCCGCGTCTGTATCGACAAATATTTTTATATCCATCAATCCTCTTAAAACCGGGTTTTGAAATATCATAATGCCTTCTACGATGAGAACTTTAGCGGGATTGATGTCAACGGTCAAACTTGACCGGTTATGTATCGTATAATCATAAGTGGGGCATTTAACGGGTTTGCCTTGCTTGAGCGTAATTATGTGCTTAATCATCAATTCTGTATCAAAAGCATCGGGGTGGTCATAGTTGAGTTTTGCGCGCTCTTCGTAGGGCAGCTCATCGTGCGCCTTGTAATAATTGTCATGATAAATTACGCTGATGCTGTCCTTAAAACTTTCAACAAGTTTTTGTGTCAATGTGGTTTTACCGCTCCCGGTACCTCCGGCAATTCCTATTACCATCATATTCATTCAATTAACAGCTCACTTCCTTAAGTTTTCACAAGCATAACACATGCTGCGCACGAGTTCAACAAGCATATTGAATGCTGCGGGGAGAGCTTATCTGCAAATAAATGTGAAACAGGAGTTATAACTATATGAATTCCGCGAGATTGATTGAAAGATTTATCAATTATGTACAATGCCCGAGTGAATCGGGAAAAGAGGCGCTGTTCTGTGCACTGCTTGAAAACGAATTGAGACGCCTTGGGCTTTTCGTTAAACGGGATTGCGTTGGACCGCTGTGCGGTTCTGACGGCTGGAATATTTACGCGCGTCTTGAGGGCAACGGAGATGCCATGCTTTTTAGCGCGCATCTTGACACTGTATATCCTGGTGAAAACATCAAGCCGGCATTGGCAGACGGCGTTATCCATTCACAGGGGGATACGGTTTTGGGTGCTGATGATAAAGCCGGCATTGCCGCGGTAATGGAGTCCCTCGAAAGTGTGATTGAAAGCGGCAAGCCTCATAGGACAGTTGAAGTTTTGTTTTCAGTCTGCGAAGAAACCGGTCTTTTCGGCGCCAAACACGCCGACTTCAGCAATATTATCAGCAAGCAGGCTGTCGTTTTGGACAATGAATCATTAGGCGAAATAATCAATATGAATCCCGCGAATATGGTTGTCATTTTTGAAGTTTTCGGTAAGTCGGCCCATGCGGGGATGTCGCCGGAAAATGGCGTTCACGCGCTAAAAGCCGCGGCAAAGGCTGTCGCGAATATTCCTGTGGGCAATGTGGATGAAATATCTGTGATGAACATCAGCAATTTTATTTCACCGGGCAAAACCAATGTGGTTGCCGATAAAGCGAGTTTTGACATGGAAATACGCTCTTTTAGCGAAGAAAGGCTGCAGCAGCATTTAACAGCAATTGAAAAAATCGTGAAAGAAGCCTGTGAATATTATGGCGCTTCATATAAAATGACAACGGATCGCCATTCAGATGTCATATATGTTCCCGAAAGTTCATCTTTGGTTAACGAAATTGTACAAAAATTTGCGCGGTTGGATGTTATTGGCAAAACAGCCAAATCATTCGGCGGATGCGACGCGACGCATATCTTCGCAGCAGGGCTTGATGTTGTTAATTTAGGTATTGGCATGAAAGCGGTGCATAGTTGTGACGAGCACATAGCCGTTCAAGATCTTGAAACAACCGCAAAACTTGTGGAATTGCTGATGGCAGGCGCACAATAAAACATATCAAGAATAGGGGTTTATAAAATGTCTTGTTCCACACCGATAAAACTACCGCGAGCAGCAAAGCCTGAAGATGTCGGGGTTTCGTCTTCGGCAGTCTTGGCTATGATCAAAGATATTGAAACGAGCGGAGCGGAAGAGCACGGGTTTATGATTATCCGGCATGGTATAGTCGCCATTGAGAGTTTTAAGCATCCATATTCCGCGAATAACCCGCATATTATGTATTCCGTCAGCAAGGCTGTGACAGCAACGGCAATCGGATTTGCGCTCGAGGAAGGACTGCTTTCCCTTGAAACAAAAATTCTTGACATATTAACGGAATTCAGACCCCGCAAACGCGATGAAAAATTAGAAAGAGTCAATATTAAGCATTTAATGACGATGCAAGCCGGTAAGATGCCGAATATTCTTTCAAATAAAACTAAAGATAAATGGCTCAATCATTTTTTTGACGGCAAATGGATTTTCAATCCTGGTGAAGGCTGGGAATATGTCAATGAGAATATCTATCTGCTTTGTGCCATTTTAGTTAGAATTACCGGGATGAGCGTAACACAGTTTTTGACACCAAGGCTCTGGGAACCGCTGGGGATAGAGACGCCGTATTGGGAAACAGACCCGCGTGGGGTGGAGTCAGGCGGATGGGGATTGTTTTTAAGCGCGGAAAGCCTGGCAAAATTTGTGTTATGTTATTTACAGGGCGGCGTTTTTGAAGGCGGACAGGTAATCCCGGCAGAATGGGCAAAAACCGCTGTACTGAATCACAAAAAACTAAAAGATAACGAAGAACCGAATCATGAAGAGGGTTACGGATACTGTTTTTGGCGGGAAGGCGGGGATAAAAGGTCATTCCGGGCGGAAGGTATGTTCTCGGAAATCGGATTGGTTTTTGAAGAGCACGATGCGGTTTTTGTAACGCTCGGCGGCGAAATGAATGCCGGCAAGACACACCGGTACATTTTTGATCACTTTCCGAAAGGTTTTACAGACACGCAAGAAAGCGCGCAACTAAATGCCGAACTTCAAAAAGCAATCGCCGCAAGACAAATTTTGCCGCTTCCGGCGAGCGAACGCAGCAAAATCGAAAGCGTACTTCAAGGGAAAAAGATAAAATTCAAATCCCAAAAGATTTTGAACATTCTCGGCTTTCCCATGAGTGTTCTGCCGCTTGCCGCAACCTATATGACAAAGGACCGTGCCGGCAATATCGACAATGTTGTTTTCGGGTTTTCTAAAAGCGAATGCTCACTGACCTGGACGGAAGGCGATGAAAAAAATACGGTGCTGTGCGGAATGGACGGTAAATACAGAACATCCAAAATCCGCCTTGCTTCTACTGATTATACTGCCTATTCTTGTGCCGCCTGGCGTGACGATAATACACTTGAGGTTTGGATAATCCCGATTGAAAGCATTGGCAGGCGTATGCTCACCTTTACATTTACGGGGAAAAAGGTGCAGATGAAACCCTCAACCGTGCCTGACCTTTCCGTCATGATTAATTCGTTATCGGGCGGAGTCACCGAAGTCTATAAAAACAAAATGATTGTTTATTTGGCAAGAAAGGTCATAAAAATAGCGGAAAAAATGATAGAACCTGTTCACATGGGCAGATTCAAACAGTAACAATAAAAAGTGAAGGGCACAACCCAAAAGCAGGGTTGTGCCCTTTGTTCTTTTGCAATGACTAAATGAATAGTTTTGCCATATTATACAAAACGGACATCAGCTTGATAAGGATATAATAGTCGCCAAGCACCCGTTGGAGTATGTCTGTGTTTAGAGCGTTATCATTCGCGCTAACCGGTGTGTAAGAAGTGTCATTTTTAATAATTTTATATTCGTCAACCTTTTCACCGCTATCCACCGAATAAGCGTTCATTGAAAAAGAGTTTTCAGAAAACTCAAGGACCGAATAAATGGATGCTTCCTGAGCCACGGTTTTGTCAAGCCAGAAAAAACTGTACGGTTCATCCGGCACTCTGTTCTTCCCGCTTGCAGAATTAGCGGTAAAATATATTGTACCCTTTGGGTCTACGGCGGCGCCGCTCGAAAAAACATTGTCCTGAACCACAGCATTCTCAAACATATGATAGGAGCGTCCATAAATGTGTTCGTGACCAAACAGGGCGATGTCAATTTCAAATTTGTCAAAAAAAGAACCGAATTCGGCAGTAAGCAAAGCGCTGTCACTGCCCTGCGCGTGACCGCCGGTACCGTAAAAATCCTGATGAAGCATCGCGACACGCCAAGTGGCATCCTGATTTTTCAATATGGCTTCTTCCATAAAATTGTAATGGTCAAAAAAGTTCACATTTGTCGCGTTAAAGCTCATGAAAAGCACATCCCCGTAACGGAACCAGTAGTCACGGCCGTATATCAGCGATGTAAGCGAGTCAAATTGATTTGGGTTGTTGACAAATTTTTGATAGGTTCTGCCTTTCATATCATGATTGCCGATGCAGGTGGCCATCGGCAGGGATCTAAGTGCCGCGGGGGAAAGGGTGCCCATCCATTCCGATATCACATTTCCGCTGTTCGTCTGGTCACCGGCTGACAGTATAAAACTGATGTCTCCCTCTTTGTCGAGTGCTGTTCCGAGTGTTTTTTGCCAATTATATGCGTTGGTTTTAATAACAGTCCCTGTTTCATTTTCGGTACCGCATTGTATATCGCCAATATGTAAGGTTTTGAAACTGTTTGCTGAATGTGTTTTGTAAACAATAGGCGTGCTGAAAGAGCCATTTGTACCATAGGAATAATAATAGGTTGTATTTTCCTCAAGACCTGTTACGGTGACCCTGTTGACTTTATATGTTAAATCAGCAGGGGAAGCCGCTCCGGAAAATTCACGGTAACCGTTCATATCGGAAGATTTGCTGATTCTCACCTTTGGCAGTATTTCGGTATATTCAGTGCTCCAGGTAAAGTTCAGTTCATCTTCACTGCTGCCGGGTGTGAGCGCCATAACCGAACGATCGTCTTTGACCGTTTCCCAATAAGTATCCCATTGCGCCTCACTCATCACATTACTGACTGCCGAAGCAGGCGAGGCATAGGCGCCGAATGAAACAGCGCAGAAAAATATCGAAGCTGCCATACAGACTGATAAAATTCGCTTTATCATTATAACCATCCTTTCACAGTTAATTATCTTTCCTCCCGGAAGTAGGTAACGCCGCAACCGGCTGGCTGTGAGTTATCTCTGCTTTTTCGTACCGAGGTAATTATCAGGACCAATGTTGTCAAAACAAAGGGAAGCATTTGATAGAACGCGATCGGGATATCGATAACGCTTGCCGGGATATAATTTGATAAGGAGTTGAACGCACCAAAAACAAACGCGCCGAGTATCGCTTTTGAAGGGCTCCAGCTCACAAATATTACAAGCGCAACCGCAATCCATCCTGTGCCGTTCACTATACCGCCGGGCTGCCAGCTGCCGTTTGCTGTAATAAGTGCCATGTAAGCACCGCCAATGCCGCAAATGCCGCCTCCTGCAACAATGTTAATATATTTCAGCAGCATAACATTGATACCGGCAGCATCAGCGGATGATGGATTTTCGCCAACAGCGCGAACATTCAAACCCGTTCTCGTTCGCTTATAATACACCGCGCAGACGACAGCAATAATTATGCTCAGATATACCAGCGGGTTATGTTGGAAAAGGATTTTTCCGACAATAGGAATATCGCTCAGAAGCGGAACATAATAATGAGATAATGCAGCACGAAAACCTTCCGAAAGTTTTGGAGCGCCGCCCAAGCTGCCGGTCATTGCATAACCCAATACAAGAGAGATTCCGATGCCGAATGTTGTCAAAGTAAGTCCGGTAACATTTTGGTTCGCCTTAAGCGTAACGGTCAGGAAAGCGTAGATAAGCGCGCCAAGAGCAGCAAATCCAAACGCGGCTGTAATCGCCAGAAAAGGACTGTCTGTTTTTAACGCGACAAAGAAACCGGCAAAGGCGCCCATCCACATCATACCTTCAACACCAAGGTTCAGATTGCCGACTTTTTCCGACAATATTTCGCCGACAGTAGCAAACAGCAGGGGAGTGCCGGAAAGAATAGCGGCATACAAAAAGTTAACAAACATGCTGTTCATTTGGTTGCCCTCCTGTTACCGAAAACGAAAGAGTATCTGGTGAAAAACTCGCAACCCAGGAAGAAGAAGAGAATAATTCCTTGTAATACGCTTGTAGCAGCGGAAGAAATCCCAAGTTCGGTTTGCATAACGCCGCTGCCCTTTTCAAGTATACTGAATATGGCAGCTACAAATGCAATAACAAAAGGATTAAGCTGGGCAAGCCACGCCACTGTAATCCCCTTAAAACCGACACCGCCCGCAATGCCTGTGGACAAGGTGTAGTCAATGCCGGTAACCTGTATCATCCCGGCGATACCGCAAATTGCACCGCTGATAAACATGGTGCGCAGTACAATTCTTTTTACATTCATGCCGGCATAATGCGC
>CAYUWQ010000034.1:0-13874 GCA_964448455.1 uncultured Eubacteriales bacterium
ATGGTTTCTTCAATCGTGTCGCACACGGAACCCATGGCAATAATAACTTTTTCCGCGTCGCGCGCGCCGTAGTAATTGAAGAGCTTATATTTTGTGCCGATTCTGCGGTTGACCTCGTTCATGTAATCCTCGGTCACCTTGACAACTTCTTCATAATAGGGGTTGCAGGCTTCGCGCGCCTGGAAGAAGATGTCCGGGTTTTGCGCGGAACCGCGCAGCACGGGATGCTCCGGGTTGAGCGAACGGCGGCGGAATGCGTTCACGGCATCCATGTCCACCATTTCGGCCAGCTCTTTGTAATCCCAGACATTAATCTTCTGAATTTCATGCGAGGTTCTGAAACCGTCAAAGAAGTGCACAAACGGCACACGGCTCTTGATGGTGGAAAGATGCGCGACGGCACCTAAGTCCATCACTTCCTGCACATTGGTTGAGCAAAGCATCGCATAGCCGGTTTGACGGCACGCGTATATGTCCGAATGGTCCCCGAAGATGTTAAGCGCGTGGGTAGCGACACAGCGTGCCGACACATCAATCACATTCGGCAGCAGCTCGCCCGCTATTTTATACATGTTCGGGATCATTAAAAGCAAGCCCTGGGAGGCGGTGTAGGTAGTGGTCAGTGCGCCGGCGGCCAGCGAGCCGTGCACGGCGCCTGCGGCACCGGCTTCGGACTGCATTTCCGCGACTTTTACCGTTTGACCGAAAATGTTTTTGACACCCGAGGCGGCCATCGCGTCGGTTTCTTCCGCCATATCGGATGACGGGGTGATCGGGTAGATAGCGGCAACCTCTGTAAACGCGTAAGATACATACGCGGCGGCGGCGTTGCCTTTCATGGTTTTCGATTTTCTTGCCATTGAACTTTTCCTCCTTGATTGTGTATATAAACTATGTTAACATACCACCGAATATTTTAACATTTATACTCGCGCTTGTAAACCTTATTGTCGTTAAATAATGGGCAAAGATACGGTTGCGGCGGCGCGATATTTTGTTAACATTGCGATAACCGGCGCATACCGTGCCGATTTCGCCCGTTTGCGGCTGTTTTTGCCCGTTATGGCAATATGACGGCGCGACGGGACAAATTGCCGCCGTTTCAGCTGTTCGGACCATACCGTACCGCTTGTGCGGAGTGTTTTCGGTATTTGACAGGCGAGGGAATTGACTGTATAATGATTAATAATAAAATTTGAAGGGAGAAAATCCTCTTATGGACGACCCCGGCCCTGCTACGGGACCTATACTTCAGCTTCTGCTGCTTTTTCTGCTCATTTTGATGAATGCTTTTTTTGCCATGAGCGAAATTGCCATCATCACCCTCAACAACAATAAAATTTCGAGGATGGCGGACGAGGGCAACAAAAAGGCCAAGCAAGTCATTAAACTCACCGCGAATTCAAGCCACTTTCTTTCCACCATACAAATCGGCATCACACTCGCCGGATTTTTGACATCCGCTTCCGCCTCAAGGGCGTTTGTGGATGAGCTGTCCGGGCTGATTAGTAAGATTCCGTATGTGGGCGGTATCGGTCAAGGGGTCATCAGCGGCTTTTCGATCGTTATCATCACGGTCATCATGTCTTATTTTTCGCTTGTTTTGGGCGAACTGGTTCCCAAGCGCATTGCCATGCAGGTGCCGGAGAAAGTTTCGTTCAAAGTAATCGGAATTTTGCTTTTTATAGCGGCTGTTACCAAGCCGTTTGTCAGAATGCTTTCGTTCTCGACCAATCTGATTGTGCGCCTTTTCGGGTTTGACCCCAACGCCAGCCAGAAGTTGGTGACGGAGGAAGAAATCCGCATGCTTGTGGATGTCGGGGGCGAACGCGGCGTTATCGAAGAAGTTCAAAAAGAAATGATCAACAATATTTTTGAATTTGACGATATCGATGTCGGCGACATTATGACGCACCGCACAAATATTTACGCGGTTGAAGCCGAGGACACGCTCGAAGATGTTGTTAAGATTGCCATTGAAGAGGGCTACTCCCGTATCCCGGTGTATGAAGAAGACCCGGATAATATCATCGGTATAGTTTATATAAAAGATTTGCTCAAGTACATCGGCAACCAGCTCCCGACCGGCCACACGATTAAAAGCATCTTGCGTAAAGCCTACTATATACCCGAAACAAAACGCTGCGGCGAACTGTTTAAAGAAATGACCGCCAGCCATGTGCAAATGGCGATTGTTGTGGATGAATACGGCGGCACGGCGGGACTTGTAACCATGGAGGATTTACTGGAAGCCATTGTCGGCAATATCCAGGACGAATACGACAACGAATCTGAGGAAATCTCAAAAATCGATGAGTCCACCTTTACCATCGACGGCATTACGGCGATTGACGAAGTGGAAGACCTTGTCGGCACAGCAATACCGGAGGGCGATTATGACACGCTGGCCGGTTTTGTCATCAGTCTCCTGGGCTTTTTGCCGCAGGACGGCGAAATGAATGTGGTGGAATACCAAAATCTGCGTTTTACCGTGATGAATGTGGAAGACAGACGCATTGATAAAGTGAAAGTCGAAATTCTGCCGGAGAGCGAACAGGAAACAAAAAAAGACAACCGTGACGACTGACCGCCGCGAATCAAAAAGGCCGGACACGCCGCGCAAAGAGGTAACCGAAAGATGGAAAAACTCAACATCATCCCCTATCCGAATTATGTCAAGTTCCTCGGCGGCAGCATCCCGGCGGAGGAACTTGATACTGCCGCTTCCACCATCGCCCTGACCGGAGATATCAGCCATCCGGAAGGGTATGAACTGCGTATTGCCAACGGACGGGTAAAAATAGCAGCCGGCGGCAAAGCAGGCGCTTTTTACGCCAAGCAGACATTGCGGCAGCTCGCGGCGGCCAACCCGGACGCACTGCCCTGTGTGGAAATACGCGACGAACCGGTCTTTTCATACAGAGGTTTTATGCTCGACTCGGTGCGCCACATGACAGCGCTTGATGATGTTAAAAAACTCATAGACGCCGCGGCGATGCTGAAATTGAATGTGATGCACTGGCACCTGACAGACGACCAGGGCTGGCGCATTGAAATCGGCAGCCACCCCGCGTTAAACGAAACCGGCTCCCGGCGTGCCGGCTCCGACTTCGGCAGGGTGCACACCGCGCAGGAATACGGCGGATACTACACAAAGCGTGAACTGCGCGAAATCGTTGATTACTGCGCCAAAAGGTTCATCGAAGTCATACCGGAAATTGATATGCCCGGGCACATGATCGCCGCCATCGCCTCCTACCCGGATATTTCCTGCCGCGGTGAGCAAATTCCGGTTGAGACAAGGCAGGGCATCTTCCCGGATATCCTTTGCGCGGGCAGTGAAAAAACATACGAAATCATTTTTGATGTGCTCGGGGAAGTCATGGATATCTTCCCTTCCGAAACCATTCATATCGGCGGGGACGAAGCCCCCAAAAAGCGCTGGGAGGAATGCCCGCGCTGCCAAAAACTGAAAGCGGAGCTCGGTTTGAACGACGAGGAGGAATTGCAGGGCTGGTTTATGAACCGCATCGCCGAGTTCCTGCGCGCGAACGGACGCCGCGCAATCACTTGGAACGAAAGCCTCAAAAGCGGCCTGCTTGCGGAGGATGTTACGGTGCAGATGTGGATGGACCGCAAAAAACGCAGCGTAAACTTCGCCAACAGCGGCGGTAAAATCATCGTTTCGCCGTTTCATTACTATTACACCGACTACCCGTACGGGATGACACCGTTAAACAAAACTTATCGCTTTGACCCTTTGCTCAAAGGCCTTACGCAGGATGGGGCGCGCAATGTAACCGGGGTGGAAGCGCCGGTCTGGACCGAGCATATCCGGGACTTTGAACGGCTGTGTTATATGACCTATCCCCGCTTTGCCGCCGTAGCCGAAACGGGCTGGACCATGCCGCAAAACAAAGACCTGCAGGATTTCAGCCGCCGCATGGCTATTTTCACCCCGCAGCTTGAAGCCATCGGCATCAAACCGGCCCCCGCGGCCGAGTGGAACCCGAATCCGCTGCGACGCATAATCGAGACCCTCAGGTTTTTCCGCGGAACTATCACCAAGGATATGATCAAGGGCTATGATTAAACCGCAGCCGGTTTGAGCGTTTGTCAGCCTTTAGTTATGGAAGGAATGTTCAGCATCATGCAATATGAGACTCTGTCCCCGAAAGCCCTGAAACTCATGCGGATAACCTCCGCGATCGGGCTTTTTTTTCTTTTAGCCCCGGCCTCTTTTATAGCCGGCGCGCTGTTTTATACGGGGAGCGCCGCTTTCGGCGCCGCCGTTTTAACCGGCGCGGTTGTTTTTTGCTTCGCAATTTTCTTTATCGTGCCGCCAGTTCGATTCAGGCGGTATAAATACCTGATTGCCGAAGACAGGATTGAGATTGTCGAGGGTATTTTGTTTGTGACAAGAACTATTGTGCCCATCGACCGTATTCATCAAATCGATATCAAGCGCGGTCCGCTTGACACTGCGGTCGGCGTGGCAAAAGTGATTGTCACCACCGCCGGCTCCGCCGCGGTCTTCCGTTTTTTAGAGCCGGATAGGGCCGAAGCAATCGCGCTGTATCTTAACGAATCCATCAGCCGAAAACTAAAAGCAAAAGGGGCCGGTAACGATGTTTGACAAACCGACCCGCAACCACATCACCATCATTTTTGAACGGTTGGGCTTCGTATTTTTCTCGCTGATTCTCTTTGGCCTCAATAGCCTTCAAAACTCCGTTAACGAAATATTCAACCCCGATTTCTGGCGCAGCCTGACCGAAGAGGCAACGGACATGAACAATGTTGCCGTTGTCTTCGGGGGTATTGCTTTTTTGGTCATTGTTACGGTGGTGCTGCTGGTTTCCCTGCGTTACTGGCAGAAGACTTTTTTCTATATTGACGGGCAGAACTTCATTTATGAACGCAAAACCCTGTTTAAAAAATATTCCAAACTCCCCATTGCCAACATTTCCACCGTGAATGTGCAAAGGAGTATTTTTGAACGGCTTGCGGGCACCGGCAAAGTGAAGCTGGACTTGAACTCATCCCACACGGCGAACCGCACGGACTTCGCGTTTGTGCTGCCGGTCGCGCAGGCGGAAGAGTTGCGCAACACGCTCATGCGCTTAAAATCCACCACACAAGGGGACGGTTCTCATGTGTTGTTAAACACAGAAGAACCGTCCCCTTGTGTCGCCCGGCGGGAAATCATCTCGTTCAGCGCCGGCGAGGTTTTGCGGCACAAAATACTTTCTATCCCGATTGTCCAAGGCGTTTTAGCTGTTTTCGCTGTTTTCGGCGCTTCGGCCTCAAACGGCGAAGCTGGGTGGGATATGCAAAGTTTCATCAATTTCATGCTGTTTGCCGTTGCGGGCTATGCCGGTGTGATGATTTGGGGCGCGCTTAACCTGGCAGGCTACCTCGTGGAGAGCGATGATAAAAACCTGTATATCAACTGCGGGCTTATTAAGAAAACGAGTTATACCTTCGCGTACGAAAAGGTCAATGCCGTATTCGTCAAACAGCCCGTTCTCGCAAGAATATTCGGCCTGTATTCGATTGAGGTTGCCGTCGTCGGGCTCGGCAACGAAAAAGCGGAAACCCCGCAGCTCTGTCTGCTGGTCAATAAGGCGCAAATGGAACGGGTAATCGCGCAGTGCGCGGCGGACTTCACCTGCGGCGGCGCGACGATTCCCTCGCACAAAGCGGCGCTGATTCCCGCGGCTGTGCAGACAGTGTTATTCTCCGCACTGACGCTTTTGCTGCTGTTTACTTTTTATCCTTACACCTGGCTGACTTTTGCCGGTGTTTTTGTCTTATCCGCTTTGGGCGGGTGGCTCTCCTACAAAACGAAAACCATCGCTTATGACGGTGATGTTTTTCATTATTCCAAAGGTATCTTCGCCAAGCAGAAATCGATGTTCAAATACGGTGATATTCAGGACACGCGAATTAAAACCAACTTTCTGCTGCGCGGGATGAATGTGGGCAAATTGTCCTTAAACATCCTGTCCGGCGCGAAAATGAAAGCACACACAACCGGATATTTCAAACTGCCGGACCTGGAGACAGTCAGCGGCAGTGTCGTGGCGCACGAGGACAGCTCAACAGGGCTTCTGGGGTAGTTAATTTTCTCTAAATACACTTAAACGCCTGTAATGCATATTGGCTTTACAGGCGCTGTTTCTTTGTGTGTCAAGGGTTTTTAGTGCTGCCTCTCAGTCGCCTGCGGGTGACAGCTCCTTTGGAAAAGGAGCCTTTAAAAAGCGAGCCAAAACAGCTTTCTACTTCCGTCTTGCCACTTCCATCTTCCTACTTCCGTACTCAAGTATCCAAAGCCGCCGTCAAGCACGCCTTTATTTGCTCTTTTGACGGCACACCTTCATGCAGTTTTTTGCCGCCGAGCCACAAACATGGCACCAGCCGGTAATCGTAACTGTGCGCCAGCGCGGCGTGTTCCCGCTCCTCGATTTTTGTGATTTTGATGCCCGCGAACGCCGGATTTTCCGCAATCAGCTCCTCCATATATTGGTCCGCCATCCTGCAGTACGGGCAGCCGCTCAAATAAAAATAAAGGATTCCGTCATCCGGCACCGCCGGCTCCGGTTTGCTCTTGTTAAAAAACATGGTGTCAATCTCCTTTTTTTGTTTGTGCCGCTTCGGCGGCTATGCTCACTGCGCGGTAAGATTGTCGAACGGCAAAACGCGCATAAGGTTTATCAGCAGCATAAACAGCCCTTTCAGCCAACCGGTCACTAACTGCATGGCGGTTAAAGGGACTCCCCCCGTTGTGTCCGCGCTGCCCGAAAAGCCGTATGCCTCCAGCGTTTCATTCAAATCGCCGGGACTGTAAGCGTCCACCGTAATACCTTCCACAAGAGGCTTGACCGCCGCGGAAATAATGGCTGAAGCGGCCGTTTTCGCGAACAACGGCTTTGCCATGGTTGCATAGGCGGAATCGCCGAAAACCGGAGCAGTCCCCAGCAGGCCGAGCGTGCCACAAAGTTCCGCCGCCGCCGTATTGGGGATTTGCACAAAGGAATAGGCAAGCGCGGCTTTGAGCGATTGCAGAAGCAGCTGCACTTCCGGCGCCTCAAAAGGCGTATGCTCATCGCCGCTGAACATGCGCGATACGATGACCGCTATCAGTTCCGAAAATCTTGTATAGCCGCTTGGCGCCATTGTCACGCCGGCGCCGCGCGCGATCTCTTCCACGCTGTCAACAGCGGGCGTACCGGCTGTGTCATACAGCGGCAGATTTAGCGCCTGCCCCAAGACCGTCATCAGCAGATTCAGCGCGTCATACGCCGCGGTATCTTTTTCAATATTGAGCCAGCCTGCCATTTTTCGCGGGGTGCCGAAATATTCGTTGACATAGCGCTGCATACCCGCGTAAAAGTAACCCCGGCTGTACGCGGAAAAATCCGCCGCAATCAGTTCGAGCTGCGCCTGATTGTAGCCGGGCGGCAAGTCTGCCGCGCTGATTTGATCAATATACCGGCTTCCCACGGTTACGGCGGAGTCCGAAAACGCAATCACACGATAGGTGTTCGGGTAATTGGTCAAACAATTCGTTTCAATATCATAAATACGGTTGCCGCTGCCGGTTACAGCGGAGGAAATGTCATTGGCGTGCTTGTGGCCGGTAAACATTACTTGGATACCCCAATCCGCGAACCGAACACTTAACGCCCTGTAATCCTTCACCGTATCCCCGACAAGACCCTGAATTTTGAAATGTACCAGTAAACTGTGGTGCATCATTCCGACAAGTTTTTTGCCGTCTGCTTTTGCCGCTTCGGCCTGCTTTTCAATCCAGGCGAGTGTTTCCGCGCCGATTTGCCCGTTGTCATCACCGTAAATACAGGAGTCGATAGCAATCAGGCGGTACCCGCCGCCGAGTTCCGCCGTATACGACGCGGAGGTGTCATCGCAGGCAACGGCCTCGTTATACCCATAATCGGCATAAATATCCTTGAAGGCCGCCAAATCGATGGTATTGCCATCCGCCGCGCCTTCAATGTCGTGGTTGCCGTTGATGACAAAGATACTCTTGCCGGTTCTTGCTTCAAATTGTTTGAATTTTTCCGCGAGCGCGAGATGCTCGCCCAATCTGCCGGCCTCTGTAATATCGCCCGGGATTAACAGCGCGCTTGAGGGGGACGCCTCGAAACGCGCGAGCAGTTCATTGAGAATCGCGTCCGACTCGTAAGTCAGCTGCCCCTGAATATTCGTATGCCAATACAACGGGTCACCGGGCAAGCCGGTTTGCTCCACGATAGGCGTCAGCATACTCAGCGGTCTGTAATGGGTGTCCGCCGCGACAAACACAGACAGCGGCGCCCGCGCGCCGGCACTCAGCTGACCGGCAAATGGAAGCAGTATCAGCAGGCTCATGAGAACGCAAAGCGAATTTTTCAGTTTTCTTTTCAACATAACCATTCCTTTTCATTGAATATGCGGGTTCTCCCCCTGTCGACTGCGGTCGACATCCCCCTCAAGAGGGAGACAAAAAACAGACGAAAATCGCCAACCCAAACCCCTGCCTCCCTCCTGAGGGAGGTGGCAAGCCCGGCTTGACGGAAGGAGTCGTTCATATTATATCCTTCGCCTGCATATCCTTCAACTTTTCCAAGCACATCTGAACCCCTGCCAGCGGCGTGTGCAGCGCTTCGCTTTCATATTCCACGATATACCACTTTGTGCCGCCGACTTCATCGCACAGCTTCATAAATTCGGGCAGCGGTATATCATCTTCGCCAATCATGGTGTCAAACCCGTCGGTCTTGCTGTAGGGCTTAATGTGGACGGTCTGTACCCTGCCGGGGTAACGCTTGATGAGCGCGCAGACATCCGCACCGCCGCTCATGGCATTGCCGTTATCCAGCTGCATGACAATGTCTTTATTCGTGTTGGAGAAGAAGACATCATACGGCACCTGGCCGCGCTTTTTGACAAACTCGGAACTGTGGTTGTGGTAGCCCAATATCAAATCATGGGCGGCCAGTTTCTCTGCAAGAGCGTTGAACTTTGCCGCGGTAGCCTTCCATGCTTTAATGGAGTAGGTGCATGTAACGGGCAGCCCGGGTATAATCACATAGCGGTTGCCGACGGTTTTGTTGTACGCGATGGTCGCGTCCAGCTTGTCGTCCTGCACATAGGACCACGGCGTGTGCCAGCCGCAGCATTGCAGACCGGTTTCCTTGAGCGCTGCCGCAACTTTTTCAGCCCTGTGCACATAGTCGCCGGCAAACTCCACGGCTTCGTAGCCCATTGCCTTGACTGCCTTTAATGTGCCCTCAAAATCGTTGGTAAGATCGTGCCGGACTGAGTATAGCTCCAGGGCGAAATGCTGTTTCATGGTTTTCACTCCTATCTATGTTATAATTTTATCAGTTTCTTTGATGAGTGGTTTTTATTGCCCCGTTCAATCCGGCAAAATTGCTTTGAACAGCACCTAAATTGATAAGCCGTTGTAACCCTATTGTTTTCTGCCCGGCTGCTTCACGGTCAAGTACAGCCGTGGATAGTACATAAAACTCCCATTGGTCAAGGTCAAGCGGATTAAGCGTTTCCTGCTCTTTGTGCTTTAGTACGCAAAACACGTATACATCCGCTTGCCTTTGGATAGATTCATCAAATATATTGCCCGTGCTGTCCCATGCATGAGTTGGGCGGATGCTGAAAATGATTTTTGAAAGCTCTTTTTGCGCCCATGTTTGCAAGTAAGCAGATGACTTCACTTCGACACGGATGCCTGCCGGTGTACGCAAATCATCGCTTTCCCAGGAATTGCTGATACCCTCGGCAGCACCGACCGCCATAGCGACGATAAACTCCGCAAGCTTTCCCCGTTCCGTATTGCCCACAAGTTCGGAAAAACCCCAAGCCCAAAAATCATATAAAGTTATTCCTCTGCCGCCATTCAAGAAAACTTCCTTGCCGGTTTTCTTTTTCGTACTGATAGCGGGGTAATTATTATTGGTCATTATTTCACGGCCTTTCCCTCTTTAATGCAATCTCAATTCTGTTATAAAAATAATCTCCGCCGCTGTGCGCCATTGCTCTTTCCAATATGCATATAAATATTAACTATTTTAATACACTACACTAATTTTGTATTATATCAGATTTAAATTACAATATCTATAAATTTCCGATGAAAGTTTTCGTATTTGGCATAAAAATATCGTTTTGCTGTTTTGAGTACGATTAAAGGGACAAGAACGCAATCCCCATGTCATTGGCAAATGACATTACCGCCTTGCTGCATGTCCCATAGAACGCTGCGCGTTCATTGCCCTTTAACAAGGGACGCTAGAGAATACGATACCGCCTTGGAAGTGACTGAGAGGTAGATTTAAAAAGCGGCCCGTTTTACGGAGCCGCTTAATATATATTATCTTGTATTTAATACCCGAAATACTTCAGCTGATATTCCTTAAGCAGTTTGTCATACTGCTTGGTGCTGTCGGTGTCTTTATCCAGCCCGTGGCCGGAGTTCGGGTACACAATCAGCTCGCAAACGCCGCCGGCGGCGAGGAAAGCGTTGTACACATCGGTGCCCTGGGAATACACCACGACATCGTCTTTCATTCCGTGCGCGACAATGGTGGGCGGGGAATCCTTTGTGATATATGTAACCGGAGAAGCGTCGCGCAGCTGAGCCGCAACATCGCCGATGGTGCTTTTTTCAAATGGGCTGCCAATCAGCCCGGATATGATTGAATAAACCCAGGTTGGGTCAGCACACCCTTCATAAAACTGGTTGTCATTGAAGTTGGACGGTCCGCACTGGTCCGCGCAGAACACGATTTCAATCGGCGAAACCGACCGGTTCTTGTAGGAATAAAGCATCGCCAAATGCGCACCGGCGGAGCCACCCGTCAGTCCGGCTTTTTGCAGGGTGATTCCTTTTTCCGCCGCGGTTGTTTTAACGAGTTCCAGCGCCGAGGTAATATCTTCCAGCATTTCCACCCAGGTAGCGCCTTCGCCGAGCATCCTGTAGTTGATTGACGCCGCCGCGTAACCGGCTTTTGCCCGGCGTTCGCAGGAACCCGCGTAATCACCCTTATCCCCGCCGCTCCAAGCGCCGCCGTGTATATATACCATGATGGCTGTGCATCCGGCGGCTTTCGTCTTGGGCAGATAAAGGTCAACCTTTTGCGCGTCGCCGGAGCCGTAACTCAAATCGGTCATCACGGTGATTTGCGGAAAAAGGAGCCCGAACAGATTTGAAATCAGCGTGATGAATGCCATCAGGCAAGAAAATACTTTTTTAAGGGCGGCTGTCATGGCTAATAATCATCCTTTCACAGTATGCTGTTGAGCCTATATTAACATTTGCGGCAGTCTATAGCAAGCGAAACGGAAGGCTGGCTGTCCCGGTTTCCTGTGCGCAGAAAAAGGCGTTGCATTCGGAGGCAAAGAGGAATATAAAGATGACAATACCCTTTGCGCCGTGATATGATAAAATAAATAAATAACACTAACCCGAAATGAAGATAGCGTGAACTTCGCTTCACGCTTTTGCCGCCACCTTTGGCGGCGGAATGGAGTTTTATATGAATCAAACAAAACCCTATATAAAAGCAGCCGAAGGCGGGTTTGATTTTAACAAAACCTATTGCTACATTTCCGGCAGGCAGGTGCTGGACGAGGGCATTTTTGACGGTACTTATATCAGCCGCGGCCGCAACTGCATGGGGCAGATAACGCCCGAAGGCCACCTTGTGAACGAGGCTCAATCACCGCCGGATCAAACCGTTTTTTTACTGGAGATAAACGGGGAAACGCTCACCGGCAACTGGGAGGCGGAAAGTTTTGAACAGGTTGCGGACGAAAGCGGCCTGCAGGGGGACGCAGAATTATACGCGCTCCGGCTGTATGACAGCACTGCGCAAATTCGCGCAACGGTTTATACCCGGCTTGACGGTTCCGATTTCATCGCCCGCTGGCTGAAAATAGAGAACAGCGGCACTGCCCCGGCAGCGCTGACACGGCTTGCGCCCTACGCCGGTGTGATTTGGAACCACAGGCATGTGCCGGAGGCGGTGCCGAATCCGCACGAGGAGTTCGCCATTGCTTATAATCATATCAAAGTTCAGCTGCACGAGGGCGACTTTTATTTTGAATATGCGGACGGCATCACGCGCGTTTTCAGCGACTTCGGCAAGTCCGGCTGGGGCAGGCCGGCGGCATGGCTGAGGAACCGGACAAACGGAGAAACGCTCGTCTGCGAATACGCGTACAGCGGCAACTGGGAACTGAACACGGAAACAAAGCCGGAAAGCGCCCGTGCGGTGCTGAGCATGGATATCGGTATGCTTGTTTTGCCGGACGAGGCGCTTTGGGTGCTGATGCCTGGGGAAAGCATTGAAAGCCCGGCGGTTCATTTCGGTTTGTTCCGCGGGAGCGATGACGAAATCGTGCAGGCAACGCACGCTTATGTAAGGAATACCATTCTGCCGCCGCTGCCCGCCGGGGTGCCGGTGATGGAAATCGAGGCGAACCACCGCGGCTACCTGTGCGACAGGGAGAGCGAGGAAGGCATCAAAGCCGATATTGATGTTGCCAAACAGGCGGGCTGCGAGCTTTATGTGGTGGACGCAGGCTGGTACGGCTGGGGCGAGGTGAACCGCTGGTGGGAAGTCACCGGGGACTGGCAGGCGGGGCCGTGGCTAAAAAACGGCTTGGAGCCGATATCGCGGCACGCGCACGACAACGGCATGCGTTTCGGGCTGTGGGCGGAAATCGAGGCCTGCGGGAAGCTTTCCAAGCTGCACTGTGACCACCCCGGTTGGAGCATCACACGGCACGGTGAAACCTTCAACGACGGTCGCGCGCTCGATTTGGCAAACCCTGAAGTCGAAGACTTCTGCTATAACGAAATCAGCCGCATGGCGGAGCAGTATTCGCTCGACATGTACCGGCTTGACCATAATCACAACACAGGGCTTGGCGGCACACGGGAAGTTGCCGGTTTTACGGAGAACACAAGCTGGCGTTACTATGAAGCGTTCAAGCGCGTTTTTAAAAAACTGCGCGCGAATTATCCTGCTTTGGTGCTGCAGAACTGCGCGAGCGGCGGCGGACGGCTGGACTGGGGAACCATGGGTTTGTTCCACAACACCGAACTGTCGGACTGGATGCGCCTGCCCCGCGGCATGCGGACCCTCAGCGGGATAACCATGTCGCTGCCGCCGGAAATTCTGCTGCGCACCTTCGGCACGGAAACGGGCGACATGATGTGCGACGGGGACTTAGCCGCCCAGCTGCGCGGATGTATGATATGCCGGCCGATATTCCGCGGAATCGCGCCGTCGCTTGAGAGCTGGAGTCCGTACCTGAAAGACATGATGGAGCGCCATACATGGTTGTTCAAAAGTTTTATCCGCCCGCTAATGGAAAACTGCCTGGTTTACCACCATACGCCGTTTCAGCCGGTTTTGGTTCCCGCAGCACTGACGGTGCTGGAATATGCGTCGACTGATAACATGAAGGGACTGATTGCAGCCTTCAGCGGTAACGGCGAAGGTGCGGGTGAACATGTGATTTACCCGAGAGGTATTGACCGCGGGGCAATATACCGGGTGACATTTGACACCACCGGCGAAAGCGTTGAAATCGGCGGGTTTAAACTTCGAAACAGCGGGATAAGGATTTCTTTGGCGCAGGCACAGTGCTCGGAGCTGGTTTTGTTTGAAAAAATATTAACGATGTAGGGCGCGGCATCCCTGACGCACCACGGCAAAACGGAAGGAAGAAAATTATGCTTAACGCGATATTACAGTTTTTAAAGCCGCTTTTACCCATGGCGCTTGTGCTGATGCAGCTGTTCAACCTTTTCGCGACTGGTAAAATATTTGAAAAGCCGG
>CAYUWQ010000035.1:0-13740 GCA_964448455.1 uncultured Eubacteriales bacterium
TTCCACACCCCGTATCGGGAAAATATATTTGCTTTTTCACAACAAATTTATTTGTTCAAATGCTTGATTTTTCGGGTATCATCGATTATACTTGTTTCTGCACTTGCCGGTGTGATGGAATTGGCAGACGTGCTGGACTCAAAATCCAGTGGTGGCGACACCGTGCCGGTTCGACCCCGGCCACCGGCACCAAAAAACAGTTGTCAGCTTAACAGCCGGCAACTGTTTTTTTATCATAGTGAAACATCAATATAGGCTGCAGTCGATTTTGTGAGGTATTCGCTGCGCTTATCCGGCTGGCTGCCGCCGATATAAACTCTGTATTTCCCGCTTTGAACAAACCGGTTGCCTTCTTCATCCACTATTGAAAATGCGTCCCGCGCTAAGTTTATCGTAACATTTGTCGTTTCCCCCGATTTTAAATATATCGCGCGAAATGCCTTTAGCTGCCAGCGGGGTGTCCTGGCACTTGGATGAAGCGGTGATACATAAACCTGAACTTTTTCATACCCATCAAAACTGCCGGAATTAGCAAGAACAAAGTTGAGATTAATAATTGTCTTTTCATTAACTGGTGATGCGTCAGCGTTTAATGCTGAATACCGGAAGGTTGTGTAGGACAGACCGTATCCGAACGGATAAAGCGGTTCGTTTTCCATATACCGGTAAGTTCTGCCTTGCATGGAATAATCCGAAAAATCGGGCAGTTCCTCACTGGTTTTATAAAATGTTACAGGCAACCGCCCGCTCGGCGAATAATCCCCAAAAACCAGCTGGGCAAAAGCTTTGCCGCCCGCTTCACCCGGATACCAGGCATCAATGACGGCATTAGCATTTTCATGCGCCGGACTCAAGTTGATGGCGCTGCCGGCGCATAGCACGACTATGAGCGGTTTCCCGGTTTGATACAGCGCTGCCAGCAAATCTTTCTGCACTTCAGGCAGCTCTAAATCCAGTTTATCGCCGCTTGCAAAGGCATTATAAGCGTCGCCTTCCTCGCCCTCCAGACTGGAATCAAGGCCGACGCAGGCAATAATCACATCGCATTGACCGGCTGCTTCAATCGCTTCGTTCAGCAGATTTTGTGATGCTTCTATTGATTCTTTTGTGTCGTTTAGACTGAACAGCTCACTGCCTTTTGCATAAGCCACGCTTTCATTGTCACCTAAATAATCCTTCATGCCCCCAAGTATTGTATAGCTGCTCGTTGGTGCGCCGTTGTAGTTGCCCAAAAGGACCGTTTCACTGTCCGCATTCGGACCGATAACGGCAATCTTTTTCGACTTGCTTTTATCCAGCGGCAGCAGGCCGTCGTTTTTCAACAGCACCATGCTCTGGCGTGCCGCTTCAAGGCTCAACGCCTTATGCTCTGGGCAGGCAACATGATCGGCTGAAATATTCGAATAACCGACATCTTCTTTGTTGTCAAACATCCCGAGTTTGAAACGGGTTCTAAGCAATCTGCGTAAAGCAACATCAATATCATCCTCGGTTATCAAATCATCCTCATAAGCATCGTTCAATGACCAATATTCGGAACCGCAGCTCAAGTCACAGCCGTTCTTCAGCGCAAGCGCAGATGATTCCTCGACATCTTCGGTTACCTGATGACCGGCGCTGATATCCATTATCGCGCCGCAGTCCGATACAACATGGCCCTCAAAGCCCCATTGTTCCCTCAGTATTTCTATGAGCAATTTTCTGTTCGCGCAGCAAGGCGAGCCGTTTAAGCGGTTGTAAGCGCCCATAACAGCTTCAACCTGTCCTTCTTTGACGCACATTTCAAAAGCCGGCAGATAGGTTTCGAACAAATCCTTTTTTGATACTGCCGCGTTAAAAGAGTGCCTTCCGCCTTCCGGACCGCTGTGCGCCGCAAAATGCTTCGCGCAGGCGGCAGCTTTCATATGTGTTCCGTCAAACTGCTGTAAACCTTTTATAAAAGCGACGCCCAATGTTCCGGACAGATAAGGGTCTTCCCCGTAAGTTTCATGCCCCCTGCCCCAGCGTGGATCTCTGAATATATTAATATTCGGGCTCCAAAAGGTCAGCCCTTGATAAATACCGTTTTCATTCTTACGCTGTGCTTCATTGTATTTGGCTCTCGCCTCTTCGGAAATTGCGCAGGCAATATCATAAACCAGTTGCGCGTTAAATGAGGCGGCCATGGCAATCGCCTGCGGGAAAACCGTGGCAAATCCCGCCCGCGCAACACCGTGCAGCGCTTCGTTCCACCAGTTATAGTCCGGTATGCCCAATGCGGGAATCGCTTCGGATGTGTTTGACAGCTGCGAAATCTTTTCTTCAACCGTCAGCCGGGCAATCAGATCCTCGATTCGCTCATTAAGCGAAAGATTTTTATCTCTGAACTTCAGCTTCTCCATGAGTGCCTCCACAGCTTCAAAGTTTAAGCAAAACTAATCAGCCTTACCATCCATATATTTTGCTATAAATCCCTTGACTTTATGCTGATAATCTTGTGGCGCGTCGTAATAACTGTAAGCGTGAACCGCACCGTCGACAATCAATAGATCCTTCGGCACCGGACAGGCTTCATGAAGATGAAGCCCCATCCAGGTCGGCACAAATGTATCGGCAGAGCCGTGAATGAATAAAACCGGGTTCTTTGCATATTTTAACCGGCCTATACAATCGGCTTCACCGAAAAAGTAACCGGCTTTCAGTTTGCAAATCAAGCTTGCCATATAGACAAGCGGTGAAAAATTGAATTTTATCATTCCTTTGAGCGTATTGCATATTTCCTCCCGGGCGTTTGTAAAGCCGCAATCCTCTATAATAAGTTTGACCTGCTCCGGCGGACTGCTTGAATTCGCGAGCATAACGGTTGCGGCACCCATCGATATTCCGTGCAGAATAATCTCAATATCTTTGCCGAAACGGTCAATTAAATAATCCACCCACAGCAGAATATCCTTGTGGTCAAGTGCACCGAAACCGATATATTTACCTTCGCTCCTGCCGTGCGCTCTATCGTCCGGCAACAAGTAGTTGTAATCCAGCTCGTCATGATAGAAAGGAACCATATGGCTGAATTCATCGGGGCCGTTGCAGTGGTAGCCATGCACACAGATGACAAACCTGCGCTTTTCGCTTTTCGCAGGCAAAAACCAGGCTTTAAGCGCTAAACCATCCGCTGATTGAATGGAAACATCCTCCGGGTTCAGCGAAAAAAGATATGCGTTGTTTTTTGCTCTGATTTGCTCACGGGCTTTTTTATATTCGCTTTGCGGCGGCTTCGTTTTCTTTGGTCTGGCAATTGCAATGTTGAAAGAAACAAACCCGGCGGTTATAAAGGCAACCGCCAAGAACAATAAGATACCCGCGATCCAATATATCATTTCAAACACCTCCATTATTTGCCGGCATATAATTTGTAAAACGCGTCTGTTTTTTCCTTTAACTGTTCAAGGCGTTGTGTTGCTTGGTGATCGCCGCAAAGATGAGCCCGCATCAATATTCCTTCCTCCCTGCAGATTCTCTCCGTGAGCGAAAAGTAGTGCTCTATCAGGAACCGTACATATGAAACCAGCCGGTAGCTGCCGTGAACACTGTAATTAACCGAATCTTCATACACTTCAACAGCAACACTCAAGCAGTTCTTTACGGCATCTAAAATGTCATCTCTCGCATTGGCCGCAGCAAAAACGATTGTAAACATCTTGTTAAACAGCCCTCTGTTTATTGTCCCATGGGAATCGCTCGCGCCTGTTACCGGTATTTTAACCCCTTCTGAACGAAGTTGATAATAGAAAGCGGTTTGCATGTTATTTTCATGCGCGGTTTGTCCGCCAATGAGTTCAAACGCATCGAAAACACCGTTTTCTAAAAATGCTCTTGAAAGTGAATCCGGCACATTATAAGTGTCATTAATCCAATGCGGATGGCAGAATACAGCCAAACCGTTCGTTTCACGAATTTTCGCCGCAACCCACATATTTGCCGCATAGGCAAATTTATCAAAATGCGGTAAATCGTTTGTTTCAATGATTGCTTGAACTTCATCATAGTATTTATCCTGATCATGTTCAAAAAGCGCATTTACACTGCTGTCCCCCCCGAAATGGATAACATGCACATAATTGTCCGGCGAGTGGACTTCTTCGCCGTTGAGTAAAAGCATCCCAAGCGGCACACCCTTATAGGCTTCCTGCGCTTCCACAGAAGGAAAATAACGGTGATGGTCAGTAACAGCCATAAAATCAAAACCGGCTTCTCTGTAGTTTGCCGCAACAATTGCCGGGCTTTCTTTGCCGTCGGAACGGCAGGAATGCACATGGAAATCGCCTTTCAACGGGCGCAGCGTGTAAAGGTCTTCTTCAAGCGCATATACGGACATTTGCAGAAAGCATTTCTTTTCGGTGCCGTTAAAAACGCGGACATAATACTCCTCTTCAAGCTCAAATGTATAAGCAAAGACAAGTTCGCCGTTTTCAGCCTTCATATGGAATGTATTGTTTTTCGGTTTGAAATCCCCCCAAGGAAGTCTGGTCAGCCCACACACCTCAACCCGGTACGCGGTATCATCCGAAAAAACAAGTTGCGTTTCTAAAGCGCTTATTCTGATCGTTGTTTGTTTTTGAGTCTGTACAATGCCCGGCGTAATGCGATACTTATGAAGCTCGGTTTTCATTTTATATTAGTCCTTTCTTTCTAAACAGCAATTTTCTATTTCCAATCAACCGGTGTTAGCCAAAAATTCGGTGTGTCCGTATAAGGTCCGTGTTCGGTCATCCGTGTAATGCCGAGCCGACCAAGGTCGTTATACAGCCTTTCGTTTTCCTTTACTCTGGAAAGCTTAATCGCCAAGAATTCGTCCATTAGAATATTTGCTTTGTAAAACCTGTAGGATAATCTTGAACGTTGAATATTTTCAAGCTGCTCCGGACTACCGGCGTTGTCTTCCGCAGCGTCCCAAAGCTCATCCATGAGTTTTCTCTCTTTCGCTGTATAATACGTTCCTTGATAATGCCAATCGAAAATGAACAGATGATCGGTTTTGATTGTCTTGTTTGTTATGATATCAAGGTATTCCTTGATATATTGTGCCGAGTTTTTACCATAATACGCATTCATAAAATCCATCATATGGTATTCAACATCACAGTATGGATCCCAAAGCAGTTTAGCAAGAATGTACGCTCTTAACTCGCCGAACTCCCCGCTCTTTCCGCCGGTATAATTACCCTGTTCAAAGACACCCTTTACATTGTTATCAACGAAAAACTGCATGTTCGGTGATAACACTTGGAAATTCGGGAACATGCTTAAGTATAAGTTAAAATTCGTCGTGTAATCCCATATATATAACCTGTCACAAATCTCTGACCAGCCTTTGATATCTGCAGCGAAAGACGATTCAACATCGCAGAAGCGTTGTGATAAAGGTTCGTTTCTCTCATGACCGCAATCCTCAAGCGGATGAGCAAAGCAGCATTCTATGGAGCACAACCGAACGATGACATTATCCCGCGGGACAATATTGACAGGAGGCTTTCTGGTGTACTGATAGGCAAATGTATCAAAACCGACATCCGGAAACTCCGGTTCGAGAGCCTGAGCAACCTGATTAACAAACCAAATATTGGTGCCCGATGGTCCGCCGTACATTTCATCTATAGCTTTACATGACGCGCACTGGCAATACTCTCCATTGTCGTTTTGCGTAATTGACATAATTTTCGCGTGCGGGTTGGCAAGCAACGCGGCCTTGGCGTTGGTAATTGTGAGTGCCAAAACATCCGGATTGGTCAGACAACGCTGATGCGTCGTCCATTTGCCGACATCTTCTCTATATGAAAAGTACTCGGGATGTTCTTCAAAGTATGAAACAGGAACCATTCTATCCATCGAATGGCAAAAATCCGCATAGGATATACCGCCGCCATAGTGAGTACCCAAAAAACCGCCGTTGTTGCTGTTGATTTTATGTTTTACTTTCCAATCCGCGTCAAAGGCGGAATTCCAATAATCATCACGGTATTCAAAATAGGCTTTCTGGGTATATTTGAGTTTTGCGTCAATTTTTACGATACTTTCTGCCGGTATAACTTCAAGCCCCGGCATGAACCAGCGGCAGCCAAGGTTTTGCTCCAAAAAATTATAAACGCCATATAGCGTTCCTCTGAGCTCACCGCCGGCAATGACAAGTTTTTCATCAGTCACCATTACCGTAAATCCTTCATCGCCGAGCGTTTTGCGATCGATGATATAATTGCCGCCGTTTTCCCGATTGGTTTTGCCAACCAGAATCTCATGTTCGCGAACACGGCTCATATCCGTTGTCAGTTCGAGCATTTTACCACTAATTTGAAAAATATACTTCTGTAGTTCCGAAGCAGCAGTCATTTCCGATGCCGCACATTCCGCGCCTCTGATAATCACATAATCACTCTCGCCGTTATTGACAATGGTTAGCCACTCATCCACAACCGGTTCGACATATGCAATTCCGCCGTAATCTATCGGCGAACGGTCGGTAAATATCATACCCAGTGAAAACCCTGACAGTATTTGAGCGATCGAAACAAAAAAAGCCAATATTTCTGTAAACACGATAATCATCCTTCCCATTTCATTTATACAATGATATCACAACGCATATGGCTGCACAATAAAGAAGATGGAAATGATCCCCGATATATAATATCTTTGTTGACAGCCGGAACATAATGCCATAAGATATAGATAACTTAGCCACTATCTAAAAAAGACTGCCGTCATAAAACAGCAGTCCGGAAAATCAAGGTCAGCTTTTCATTTTCGCAAGGTCGCGATAGTTGATATATTTTATACCCAATCCCTCAAGATAAGTTCTTGTCTCCGGGTCGGCAAAGAGACGGTACTCCCACACCCTGCGGAACCAAACGCTGCTTGTGCCTTTGAGTTCGTCACATTCAAGCGAAGGATGGATAAATGTTTCAGTCACGCCATCCGGGAATGTTTTAAAGTGCTCAAACATATATTCGCGGAAATTTTCGTAACTGTCGCTTTGGGGACCTGCCCATTCATGGGTAATAAGGTAATCCGGAATCGGGACTTTTTTTTCCGTCGCGTACGCGCTGAATTTTGAAAACAGCATACCAAGAAGTTTGGCATCGATTTTCGGACCGAAGCGAGCGATCTGCTCCTCGGTATAGGTGGACGGGAAGCGGAAAGGCAAGTTGTAATCCGACGCGATGTCAAAGGTTAAATTGAGCAACTCAAATCTGCCCGTTTCTATACCATAAAGCGACCCCATATGGTTATCCAAATGCGAGGGGTTGAGCCCGAGTTTCTTTGCCCTTTCGATTTGAGCCCTTATTTCAGCCTCCACCTCATCAATATCCACCTGCTCCTCAACTTGTTTGCTCTCATGGTGCATATAGCCGTCTTCATCCCGCAGACTGTCGGTATTGGCCGCCGCAACAGGCGCCCAGCGATATTTGCTCCACTCGCTTGTAAAGGTTAAATGAACACCGATAGCGTATTCCGGGTTTTCCTGCGCGAACTTACACGCTTCGGGTGCCCAACCGCACGGCACCATAATCGTTGCGGATGTAATCCCCCCGCATTTCAACAGGTCAAATGTCGCAAGGTTGGCGGCGCGGCACATACCGAAATCATCGGCATTGATTATTAAGTACTTATCCATTGACATAATTCTCCTTTTTTTATAATTTACTCCCATAATTTTAATACATACCCGGTTCAAATGCAAGCATTCACCGGTGTGCTTGTTAAAAAATAAAGTATTTTGGGGGGATTTTATGTTCAAGCGAATCATCTCGTTCGTTATGTGCTGCTGTGTTATTATTTCCTGTTTTTCTTTTTTCGTTTCCGCGTCATCCGGTCTGCCTGATTTTACAATCACCGGTGATGAGTGGAACAACGCATGGCCGATGATTGGCAATGTTAACACCAATGTCTGCCTGACACCAGGAAGCGATGATTCGCAGCTCAACTTTGCCTGGCACTGCAATCTTGATGACGAAGTGCCAATAGTAAAAGTCAGTAAAAGCGCCGGCATGGATAATGCGCAGTCTTTTACCGGTGCAGGAACGCCGGCTGACGATGGATACAGTACAAGCCGCGTCACCGCAACGGGCTTGGAACCGAACACCGTGTATTACTATACATATGGCAACGGCAGCAGAACATTCGGGCCATATGTTTACAGAACACTCGCATCTTCAAGTTTTAAATTCTTGTATGTAAACGATATGCATGCCGGATACAACGCGGATGACGATACCGTTGCAAGGAACAAATCATTTAAAATACATGACACTGTCAATACCGCGCTTCAGGCAAACCCTGACATCAGTTTTATGGTTGCAGGCGGTGACCAGACAGACAGCGGTCAAACGCCCGCGGAATGGAACGGTTTGCTGGCCTCGCCGATTTTCAGGTCTTTGCCCGTTGCGTTTGCCATCGGCAATCACGACAAAAAGGGTGTTACGCAAAAGCATTATATCAATAACCCGAACGAATTCAACGCTTTGCTGCCGAGCCCTGTCGGAAAATCCAACTGGTTCCGGTACGGGGACGTCTTATTCCTGATGTTCGACAGTACAAACGGCAACGCTATGGACCACATCCGTTTTGCCAAGCAGGCAGTGAACAAAAACCTTGACGCGAAATGGCGCATCGGTGTTTTGCACAATGACATGAACGGCCCATCCTTCGGTTTCCTTGACCTTGACAACAATCTTATCAGAATTATTTACACGACCATCTTTGACAGGGCAGGGCTTGATGTTGTTCTCACCGGTCACAGCCATATTTACGGGCGGTCGCACCACCTGCAAGGCGGGAAAATAGTTGACTGGGGTTTTGGCAGAGAAACAACAGATCCCGATGGGACGGTTTACATTTCCATGAGCGCGGTTAACAATGTCGCCGGGCAAACACTGCCCTGGCAAAATATTTGGACCGCAAAAAGATGCAGAGATGATATAACAACTTATTCAACCGTAGCGTTTACCGGCGACAGTCTGCAATTTAAAGCTTTTTATGATACCGGCGAACAATGCGACGAGTATACCATAACCAAAACACAAAACCGCTCCGAACCGTTTAAAGAACCGAAAGGAATTGATTTTTACGGTATTGTCAAACTGGGCGGATTCATTTATACGGTTATTGATTTACTTAATTAACTGTTTAATTTGGTGATGAAAGGGTGCGATTTTATGTTAAAAAGAACCACCGCTTCTATTTGCTGCATTTGTTTGTTTTTCAGTTGTTTCACAACATCCGCTTCTGCTTTGAACGGCTTACCGGACTTCACTGTATCACAAGAAGACTGGAACGCAAACTGGAACGAAACAGGGAATGTTAACACCAATGTTTGCCTGTCCCCCGGCAGCAATGAGACCGAATTGAACTTTGCATGGCATGCCGGGCTGAATGAGACAAATCCGGCAGTAAAAATGAGCAAAAATGCAGATATGAGCAACGCAACTGTCTTTACAGGCTTTCTTACGACTGCCGACGAAGGATATAATACCTGCCGCGTCACCGCGGGCGGCATTGACCCTAACACCGTTTATTATTACACATACGGAACGGGCAACCTTGTTTTCGGCCCTTTTGTTTACAGAACTTTAGACCCCGAACATTTCAAATTCCTTTATGGCAACGATATCCATCAAGGCTACGATTCCAACAATATTGCATATGGCAGGGACACATCATATAAAATACATCAAGTATTGAATACCGCGCTGACGAAAAACCCCGATATCAGCTTCATGCTCTCCGGAGGAGATACGGTACGCAGCGGTTATGTGCCGGGCGAATGGAACGCTTTACTCGCATCCCCGGTGTTCAGGAGCCTGCCTGTTGCCTTTGCTGTTGGCAACCATGATAAAACCGGTAACATGATGCGCAACTATATTAACAACCCGAATGAATTCGACTTCTTCCTGCCAAGTGAAACAGGCAAAGATTATTGGTTCCGTTACGGAAGCGCTTTATTTATAGTTTTTGACAGCACCAACGGCAATGCGGCAGAGCACATTCGGTTCGCAAAAGACGCTGTCAATAAGAATCTCGACGCAAAGTGGCGTATCGGTATGCTGCACCACGATATTTATACCCCCGCTTATCCGCTGATTTTGCCAGCGCATGTCGTTTTTACCCCAATAGCGGATATGGCCGGTCTTGATGTCTTTCTCAGAGGGCATAGTCATATATACGGACGCTCACATTTCATGCAAGGCGGCAGAATTGCAAGCCCGGCTTACGGGCAAAGTATTAGCGACCCGAAGGGAACAACCTATATTTCTATGAACGCTTTTCAAAATGAGGAGGTATCAACCTTCCCTTTCAAAAATATCTGGACTATTAAACGCGTTTACGGCAGCGCGGCGGTTTACTCCACTTTCGATGTTTCCGACGATAAACTGATCTACAAGGCTTTTTCGCCGGCCGGTGAACTGCGCGACGAATATACAATTATTAAAACCGCAATGACATCGAAACCATTTAATGAGCCTGCAAAAATATCACTCTACAGTATTGTAAAACTTATTGGATTTATTTTTGCAGTATTTGATTATACACTGGACTGAAAATACATTTGATAACAGCTGACAGCAGGCAGTGCATTACATGCAAAGCCTGCTGTCAAATATTTATTGGTTAAAAACTATCTAATCATTTTTCTAAACTCGTCTTCGCTGATTACGGTTACACCAAGCTCGTTTGCTTTTTGGAGCTTGCTGCCCGCGTCTTCACCCGCAAGCACGAAGTTTGTTTTTTTAGACACGGAGGAGGCGACCTTGCCGTTAAAACTCTCAATAACAGCTGTCGCATCACTGCGGGAATAGGTCGGCAAGGTTCCTGTCAGCACGAAGGTTTTGCCGGAAAATCGGGTGTCTTTAATTTCCTTTTTCGACCTCATATTCAAGCCGTTTTCTTTTAACTCTTCGATAAGTGTTTTCGTCTGCGGCAAAGCAAAATAATCCACAGTACTTTTCGCCATGATCCCGCCAAAACCTTCTATTGACGAAACATCTTCTTCCCGCGCTGTCATTATTTCGTCCAGCGTGATGAAGCGTTCAGCCAACAGCTTTGCGGCCTTTTGACCGATGTGATGAATACCCAGCGCAAAAATAAGTTTGGAAAGATCATTTTGTTTTGACACTTCAATTGCCGTAATCAGATTGAACGCAGATTTTTGAGCAAATCTTTCAAGTGATACGAGCTGTTCTTCTTTGAGTTTGTAAATATCCGCAACAGTTCTAAGCAACCCTTCCTGTACAAATCTTTCCAAAATGCTGTCACCAAGACCTTCAATGTCCATGGCGTCACGTGAACAAAAATGAACCAACAGGCGAAGCAGTTGAGCGGAACATTCCGGATTCAGGCAGCGTACAGCAGATTCTTCCGGTTCTCTGAAAACAGCAGCGCCGCAGGACGGGCAAGCTTGCGGCAAAAAATAAGGAGCCGAGTTTTCCGTGTGCTTGACAACCGACAGCACCTCCGGAATGATGTCACCCGCCTTTCGGATGATAACGGTGTCCCCGACCCTAATGTCTTTTTCGGTAATGAAATCCTGGTTGTGCAGCGTAGCGCGACTAACGGTAGAGCCCGCAACAAGAACCGGTTCAAGTATTGCGGTCGGTGTCAGCACACCGGTCCGGCCGACATTGATTTCGATATCGAGCAGTTTTGTTTGCTTTTCCTCCGGCGGGTACTTGTAGGCCAACGCCCATTTCGGGAATTTTGATGTGCTGCCCAACAAGCTGCGATGCTCAAAACGGTTCACTTTTATGACTGCGCCGTCAATGTCGAACTCAAAAGTATCTCTCATTTTGTTAATCCGCTCAAGCTCCTCAACAACTTCATCTATCGAACGGAATTCATTATAAAACGGAATCGTTTTTAACCCGAGCTGTTTGATGAAGTCAAGCGATTCTTTGTGATTAAAAGGTTGCGCGCCATTAATTTGCTGAATATTAAATATAAAAATATCCAGTTGCCGTTGAGCCGTAATGTCAGAATTCTTTTGCCTTAAGGAACCGGCCGCCGCATTCCTCGGGTTTTTAAACGGTTTTTCCTCATTGAGTTCCTGTGATTCGACTATCTCCGCAAAAACGCTGCGGGGCATATAAACCTCTCCGCGCACCTCGATATAAGGAACTGCCGATATTAGAGTGTCGGGTATCGATTTTATCGTTCTGAGGTTAGCGGTAACATCTTCCCCGACAAGACCATCGCCGCGTGTGGAACCTCTGGTGAAAACACCGTTTTCATATTCAAGCGAAACGGAAAGACCGTCAATCTTCGGTTCGACTATGTAAGTTGCTTCCGGCGCTTTTTCTCTTACACGGGTATCAAATGCCAATACCTCACTTATGCCAAATGCATCCTGCAGACTTTCCATCGGTACTGTATGGCTAACCGGTTGAAACCGTTTATCCGCTTTGCCGCCGACCCTTTGTGTTGGGGAGTTTTCTTCGGCCAGTTGCGGATAATCCTTCTCAATCCCTGCCAACTCACGCACAAGCATATCATACTCATAATCTTCAATTTCGGGATTGTCATCTTCGTAGTATTTGGTGCTGTGATGACTGATCATCTTGCGCAATTCCGCTGCGCGTTCCCTGTAATACGCGAAGTCGTTCATATATAATCACCCTGTAATTCCGTTTTTAATTATATAAACATACCAAGTAGATTATAGCAAATATTTGTTTGAGTTACAATCTCATTTTACCTTGCAGGAAAAACATACCCCGCGGCTTTAAACCGCGGGGCGTAAATTGTCTATTTAATTTTTTTGCCTGTTCATTACCCACCGTCACATGAACGGAAAGCTGAATCCGATTGATTTCGGCCGTAACAGAGTCTTCGGCAAAACAATATCCCTGCTCTGTGCTGATACCGGTTCTAAATACCGTGAATGATTAGGCGGGCTGAGAAATTGAACGGCGCGCTTTCTTTGTCCAACGGAACCGCCTCCTTTGTTTTATTTGCGTTCTTTTCGGAACGCACTCAGAACTTTCTGAGAACTCTTCATAACAATCATTCTCTTCTGTTCGCTTTTATTATAAGCGATATGTGATGCATTGTCAATAGTATTCTTCAACTAATCACTTATTTTTTAATGATTTTGCACTTATGCTTTTTATCTATTGACTAATTGTTCCCTTCTGAGTAAAATAATATCAAGAGAAAAGGTTAGGAGTATACAAATGCAGGACGACTATAATCCGGATATTGTCAGCGTCGTTGACGAAGACGGCAAAGAGCATATTTTTGAAGAACTTGACCGTATTGAAACGGACAATGGTAAATTTGTAGCCCTTGTGCCGTTGTATGATGAAGCCGAGCAACTGCTTGAAGATGACGGAGAACTGATTATCTTAAAGGTTCAGGAAGAGCACGGAGAAATATATCTTACCCAGATTGAAGACGAGAATGAGTTCACTGAAATTGGCGAACTTTTTGAGAAGCGTTTGAGCGAGCTCTATGACTTTGAAGATGAAGATGAATCGGTCGCAGGAGATGCTGAAGAAGAAAAAGAAGAAGAAGATTAAAAAAACGCACATTGTCCCCTGCCTTGTGCGATAAATACGGCTCATAATGATCCAACATTTATTTTTCGGGAGCCCACTCTCCGGCGGCAGATTGCAGACCTCCCGGTTTTTACCGGAAGTTGGGAGCGTGAAACCGTTGGGCGGCACCCACCTGCTTATGCAGGTTCTTATCAGCCGTATCCGGCTTGGCGGGGTA
>CAYUWQ010000036.1:0-13226 GCA_964448455.1 uncultured Eubacteriales bacterium
GGCGATGTTCCAGGAAAACAGGACTTTTAATCCGACCCTCGAGCAGAGGGCATTGTAAGGTGTGTTTGATTGCCTTTTACCGCTTGATATGGTATAATTATATCAATCGATGAAAGGAGAACAAGCATTATGGAAAAGTTCATACCGTATGCCAAACTGCCCAAGCGCTTAAAGCGCGAGGCGGACAGGCGCAGGCGGAAATCCTGGGGAAGCCTCAACCCGGTTACCCGGAAACCGCCCGAACCCAAGGCGTATAACAGAAAGAAAGCGCGGAAAAGGAGTCAGGATGATGATTTCGGTTCCGCGTTTTTTTGTCCCGTGTTTTTTCTTCTCCCCGTTTGCTTGTTTTAAAGTTCGAAATGTGGTATAAACTATATATGAAATGATAGAAAACAGGAGTATTGAATGATAGGTATTATCGATGTCGGCGGCGGCATGCGGGGTGTTTACGGCGCCGGCGTTTTGGATTATTTTTTGGATCAGGATGTCCACTTTGATTACTGCCTGGGGGTTTCCTCGGGCAGCGCCAATATCGCGTCATTTGTCGCGCGGCAAAAAGAACGGAATTACCGCTTTTATACCGAGCATATTTTACACCGCGGCTTCATGGGTATGTCTGCGTTTATCAGGGGCAATTCTTTTTTCAACCTCGATTATATCTATTCGACTCTTACAAACGAAATCGACCCCATTGATTATGAAACTATTTTGGCATCCAAAAGCATTTTTAAGGTGCAGGCTACCCATGCGGACAGCGGCAAACCGCACTACTTTTCAACATCAGACTTTTCAACCAAAAACTGTTCCGCACTGAAGGCGTCTTCCGCCATTCCGGTGGCGTGCAGGCCTGTCAAGGTCAACGGCCGGTTTTTCTTTGACGGCGGCGTATCGGAACCCATTCCGGTGAAAAAAGCTTTCGAGGATGGCTGCGAAAAGGTTTATGTAATCCTGACAAAACCGCTGCATATCTTGATGGGACCGGAAAAGTTCAAGCCGCTTTACCGCCTGCTTTTGCGCAGGTATCCGGAGATTGTCAAAGCGCTTGACCGTCGGTCAGCGATGTACAACGATTCAATCAAAGAACTCATCCAAATGGCAAAGGCGGATAAGGTGACGATTATCGCCCCGCGCGAAACATTTGAAGTGAATACCGCCAGCCGTAATATTGACAACATTAAGCGCTTATACCAGTCAGGCTACCGCGACGCCGCTGAATGCTTTTCGGTGTAAACGGCAGGGTTGATTGAACGATTTTTTATGACAGGACACAGTGATATGCAGCAGCGGTTCAGAGATGCCTTCTTTGGAATATCACGATTGTTGGCCGGCAGGAACGGGACCGACAAACTGTCGATATTCCTGTTTGTCCTCAGCCTGATCATCAACATGGTCAATTCGTTCATCCGGGCGTGGCAGCCGTCGCTGCTGCTTTCAGCCTTGTCCTTAATACTTTTGGCGTTTGCGGTGTTTAGAACATTTTCAAAAAACATACAAAAAAGACGGCTCGAAAACTTCAAGTTCGAAAACCTGCTCAAACTGCTGTATCTGGACAGGCTGGTATCAAGGATCGTTAACAGTGCTAAAAATCTTGGTTTTCGTATCCGGTATTTCAAAACACACCGTTTCCGAACCTGCCCGAACTGCAAAAAGTTCCTCCGCCTGACGAAAAAAAGAGGCAAACGCGAATTTGCCTGCCCGAAATGCGGCCACGGGATGAAAGTCAGGATTTGGTTTTAGATACTGTATCATATGGTCCAACGGAAGGAGCCGGATATGATTTTTGTTGTCTCTGACATCCACGGCTGTTATGAGGAATACAGGGAGCTGCTTGAACTCATGAACCTGCGGGATGGAGATGCCCTTTATGTACTCGGCGATGTTGTCGACAGGGGGAGAGACGGTATAAAGGTATTACTCGATATGATGAGCCGGCCGAATGTCATCCCGATAGCAGGCAACCACGATTATCTGGCATCCGTAATACTTGAACAGCTGTGTGTTGAGATTACACAAGAGAACGCGGACAACTATTTGGACGCGGAGTTTATGAAAGTTTACACCATGTGGATTGCCGACGGCGGCAATCCTACACTGACTTCTTTCAAACAGCTTCCGCGCGGGCAGAGGGCGAAAGTGCTCGATTACCTGTCCGATTTTTTACCGTACGCTCAGGTTGAGGTGAACGGGCGGCAGTTTATACTCGTTCATGCCGGGCTGATGAATTTTTCAAAAGAGCGGGATTTGAAAGATTACGCGCTATATGAACGGATATTCGAACGAACAGATTATTCGAAGGTGTATTTTTCAGACCGGTTTTTGGTTACCGGCCATACGCCGACTTCGCATATCAATAAAAGTGGCAGCAGCAGGATTTATAAAGAAAACAATCATTTCGCTATCGACTGCGGGGCGATATACGGCGGACGGCTCGCAGCGTTATGCCTGGATACCTTGGAAGAGTATTATGTCAGACAAGCCCTGGTGATTGAAGGAGAATCATGGTAACCATTGACGAAGCGGAAGCAATGCTCAACGAAATATCGGACAATCTGCCGGATGAAATATTCAACAGTTTAAACGGCGGGGTTATTCTTCGACCGGAAGAAAAACTGAGCCCTCATGCAACGGCTAATAATTTATTTATCCTCGGGGAGTATTGCACAAGCAAAATGCTCGGCCGTTATATCCTGATCTACTACGGTTCTTTTGTGCGGATACACGGCCGGTTGTCCCCGGAAGGGTTCAAAGAACAATTAAAAAAGACCCTGTATCACGAACTCACGCACCACCTGGAGTCGCTCGCGGGTGAGAAAGATTTGGAGATAAAGGATGCCGAAAAGCTAAGGAAATTTCTCGCGGAGCACACAAACTGATCTGAGCTTATAGAATAAGCGGCTGTATCAACATGCTGATAAACCGGCAAGAAGATACAGCCGCTGTCTTTTATCAAAACAAACGGTTAACGCGTCTTGTCTTGACCTTGGTTATCAAGCAGATAATCCTCGATTCGCATGCCGTCGACATATAAACCCTGGATAACCGCATTGCCGTCTTTAACCCGGAGAATGATATACGGTTTCACTTCTTTTCTGTTGTATAACAGGAATTGCTCAAGCTGCGGCGCGATATCCTCGTCTGTATAGTACCTTTCAACAGGCATAATGAAATAGTTGCTTTTTGAGCTCTTGACATAATCGCCGGTTTTCGGTTTGGCATCGGTAACGGTGTTGATGAAGGCAAATCCGTCGTCACCAACGCTTATCAGCCCGTATTTGCTGCCTTGAAACAAAGCGGATGAATTGTACTTTTCATATAAATTTAGTTGTGTAGCGGTCTGAATGGATACATAACGCCCCCTGAAAGCGTCATACGGGTCGTAAAGAGAAACTTCAAACTTATATTCCCCGCCGGTTTTCAAGGTGTCATATTTTTCAAAGACAAAGTAAGCAGGAACAAACAACTGAACAAGGATGGTAAGGATTAATACCGGTAATAAATATTTCTTCAATTCAACTTCACCTCCTTGTCTTTTTGAGCCGACTTTCTTTTTTTCATCATTCTGAAGTTGATGAGCAAAAAGAGACCGCCCAGAACAAGAAACGCGACACCGCGGTACAGGAAGTCAATATTCTCATCAAAAAAGCGCATTAAAATCAAACCGCAGGTGACCAGCATGCCCAGGTTGGTAATCGGCAAATCCGCTTCCCTCGCACCTGTCAGAATAAAGCCGACACCGATTGCACCAGCGATCAGGTTCGCGGCAATCGCAACAAAGTACCCGCCGCCGGTATAGGACGAAATAATCAAAATCAAAGCGAACAAAAGTAATGCGGATAAAAACAACAGCTTTTGGAGGTCTTCTTTATAGTTCCGTACGCCTAAAAGCAGGATGCCCGCAATCGGAACAACCGCGATGATGATGTTATCACTCGCGAAAAAATAATAACCTTCCCAGGAGAAAGACATTATCATCATGATTGCAAGCCCGCCAAGCACCCCAAACAGTTTGTAGGGCAGCAAAGGACCGTCGCGATTTTTGTCGAAAGCAAATAAGAACGCAAAATAGGTCAAGTACAGAATGTAAAAATCCAACTGATCAAGGTTCATAAGAACAGCAATAACCGTTATCAGCGCAAACCCGGCTATTACGCTGACCCAAATCGTATAGATGTGACGAATGTCTTTTGGGTTTTTACGGTGAAGGATAACATAAAGCAGACCCAAGCCGAAAAACAGTAACAGGCATGCGGCATAAAGCAGCTGGCTTGACTGTGTTGCCGCCACACCGCCCCAGTTGATGATGGCATAAAAATACACAGCGAGCGGTGAAACAGCGTCAAGAATATAAATAATCGGCAAAACAAGCAGTCCGCAAGCTAAGATATACGCTTCAAAATCATAGGCAAGGTGGAAACTCTGGCTGATCATGGCCAAAGATGAAAACACACCGGCCGTGTAAAAAATCGCAACACCCTCACGAACGGCAAGGCTATCATATTTTTTCAGTACGGTGAAGACGGCCAAACCCTGCCCGGTAATCAATGGCAAAACGGACAGAATAACTTTCAGCGTTGTTGGCATGAAATACCAGTTTTTCGCAAGAATCAAGATAATCCCCGTGCCGATCAACAGGGAACCTAAGATTGAAAAGATAATCGTTAATGTGTTGGCATTGGTTTTTCCCGAATATCTGGTTTTCAGTATTTCTGCGCTTTCTGTGTTAATGATGTTTTCATTGCGCCACAGCTCTATTTCATTCAGCAGCCATTTTTTATTCATGCCGGCATCAGCCCCTTCAATAATCAAGATAAACACCCGTGTACGGCGCAAGGCTTTTTCCTCGAGATTTATTTGGCAATTATGCAGCTTAACGCTGCTTGGGTGAGATTTTCGGCTTCCTTTGTGTCTATATCGTTAATCAGCCACCTTTCGTGCAACTCTTTGTTTATTATGACCGGCATGCGCTCATGGATAAAGGCGATTCCCTCTGCCGCCGGGCGGGTCAGGATGACAAACAGCGGGAGTTGCAGCAGGCTGTCATATTTATAAAGCCCTGCCATGAATATGGGCTCATTTGTTCCAATGGCATACTTCTGCTTTTTTGTGCCAACCGTTTCCCACTCAAAATAATAACTCGCGGGCACAAGGCAGCGCATGGCGTCAAAGGATTTTTTGAACATCGGTTTTTCGGCGGCTGTTTCCAAACGGGCGTTGATAACCTGCCCTTTGCCGTCAAAACGGGGGAATCCCCACTTCATCAGTGCCGGGTCTTTCGGGGTTATAACCGGTACAATATTGGTCGGGAATATTTCACCGGTCCGCATTTCGCCCAGCTCGGGGGTATCTTTGTATTGTTCATTGACCCGGTCAAGAATTTCTTTTATAACAATTTCTTCGGCATCCGTTTCAATGAAATACCGTCCGCACATATCAGTACCTCCGGAGTCATAGCTTTTTGCTCTATACGGAGCTTGAAATCATTATATCACATTAATTCTTTACCTGCAGGACGATTTGGCTAAAAAATAAAATATTTATGTTTTTTCTTGCAACATGCGGGGGGATGGTTTATTATCTTTGTAACATGGGTAGAGCCCGGCGGGCAGACGCAGGTTGTACGGGAGGGGATTGTGTGAAGAAATCTATTAATGCATGGTCTGTTGACAGCACCACCGGTTTTGAGGAAATGTTCGCTCAGATTAAATCGGCCGGTTTCGACGGTGTTGAACTCAATCTGGATAAAGAAGGCAGCCTGGCACATTCCCTGACATTTTCAACATCCTCCGATGAACTAGCCGGAATTAAAGCAATTTCAGCTCGATACAAGCTCCCCGTTGTCAGCATTTCCTGCTCGCTTTACGGTACGAGTATGGGCAGCCCTCAAGCGGAGGAACGCGCGTTTGCGGCAAGCGTCTTGCTTAAGCAGCTTGAATGCGCCAAAGCGCTTGGCGCCGCGGGCATTCTTATTGTTCCCGGCGGGATGACAAACAGTGTAACACTCAAAACCGCTTGGGAGAACTCGCTGGAAACGCTTGCTGCTATGAAACATGATATTGAAAAAACCAAGCTCTTTGTCGGGGTGGAAAATGTATGGAATCAGTTTTTCACTTCGCCCTTTGATATGGTCAGCTTCATTGATACACTTGACTCGGGATTTATTGGCGCTTACTTTGATGTCGGTAATGTAACCGCCTACTCGGAGCCGGAACATTGGGTTGAGATTCTCGCCGGACGAATCAAATTGGTGCATGTGAAGGATTTTAAACGAAAAGGCGGCATGAATTCGGGCGGGGAGTGGGCAGACCTGCTGGCCGGCAGTATCAACTGGTCAAAAGTGATTCCGGCGTTAAAAACAGCCGGTTTTGACGGTTATCTGACCGCTGAGGTCGGTAAAACCAATCCCGAACAAAGCTATCCCGAATTTTACGCGATGGTTTCGGCGCAGCTGGACAGCATAATAAATATTAACAGCTGAAAGCCTGAGTAATATCTTACCGGGAAAGGAACAATATATTATGAAAAAACTTGCCATGATCGGTTGCGGCGGCATCGGGGGATACCATCTGGAACACCTTGTCCAGTTCAAGGATATTGTCGAACTGGCGGGCTTTTGCGATCTGATTCCCGAAAAAGCGGAAAAATTCTGTGAGATCGCAGGGCGCGGCAAAGCATATACCGACTACAAAGCGATGTATGACGAGATAAAGCCCGATATGGTTTTTATCTGCATTCCGCCCTACTGCCACGGCGAAATCGAGTATGAGACGATCAGCAGGGGTATTCACTTTTTTGTTGAAAAACCGATGTCGCTTGACATTGAGTTTTCAAAGGATATTGCCAAACGGGTAAAAGAAGCGGGGCTGATTACCGCCGTCGGTTTCCAGTGCCGTTACGGCACAATTGTCGAACCGTCGATGGAATTTATGCGTGAAAACGAGGTTGTGCTGGTGGAGGCTTCCCGCATCGGGGGTATACCGGACATCTCCTGGTGGCCCAAAAAAGAAACTTCGGGCGGCATGCTTGTTGAGTCTACTATTCATCAATGCGATATTATCCGTTATCTTTTTGATGAGCCGGAGCTTGTTTTCAGTCTCGCGACCAGCGGCTTTGTCCAAAGGGACGGCTACGATATGGATGATTTGACAACAACGGTTATTAAGTTCCGCGGCGGCGCGCTGGGGGTTCTCTCCTCCGGCTGTTACGCGACCGAGGGCGCGAGTTTTGAAAGCAGAATCACCTTCAGCGCGAAGGACAAGCGAGGTGTTCATAAAATAATAAACTCATTTGAGGTTTTTGAAAAACAGCGGGTTATCGAAGAAGGCGAAGAGAGCTATGTTATTAAGGGCGACGGCGCTTTAAGCAAAACCTCCGGTGTTACCTCTTACAAGCAGGAAGGCGACGCCGGTGTTCCGTGCGACCGCACCTTTGTGGAGGCGGTCATCAGCGGAGACGCATCCAAAATACGCTCACCTTATGAAGACGCGCTGAAGTCCTTGATATTCACCCTCAGCTGCAATCAGTCCATGGAAACGGGTCTGCCGGTGAAGATTGAGTATTAACATTTTACGCTTCTGTTCAAAGGATTGCACATCTGAAAAAATGTTTGTAAAATATTATTTAATCATTTAAATTAGTTCGTTTCAAGATATAATAATATCTATTAGTTATTATAATAATACGAGATGGGAGAAATGGAAATGCACAATTCGGCATATAATCCTTACACAACAGCACAAACACAGTTTGACAAAGTTGCGGATCTTATCAACTTGGATCAAGCAACTCGAGACCTGTTAAGACAACCCAGCAGAGAATATCACTTCACCATACCAGTTAAAATGGATGATGGGACAACTAAGGTTTTTAATGGTTATCGGGTTCAGCACAATGATGCCCGCGGCCCGGCAAAAGGCGGCATACGGTTTCATCCGCTTGAAACCATAGACACCATCCGGGCACTTTCAATGTGGATGACCTGGAAATGCGCTGTGGTGGATATACCGCTCGGTGGCGCGAAAGGCGGAATAATTTGTGACCCGCATAACCTTTCCGCTGCAGAACAAGAGCGTCTATGCAGAGGTTATATTCGGCAAATTGTGAAAAATGTCGGACAGGTAACTGATGTTCCTGCACCGGATGTTATGACCAATGGACAGCACATGCTTTGGATGCTGGATGAATATGAAGCGATAACGGGCGGGCATTTCCCCGGATTTATTACCGGAAAGCCGGTTGGGATGGGCGGATCACTTGGGCGAACAGAGGCCACCGGCTATGGTGTGGTATATACATTGAGAGAAGCACTAAAATCAATGGGTATGGATATCACTGCTACTACCGCCAGTTTTCAAGGCTTCGGTAATGTTGCTGAATACGCTTCTCTCCTTTATTCTGAACTGGGCGGAAAGGTCATTGCTATTTCAAGTTGGGATAACAAAGACGCTAAAGCATATACATTTCGCAATAAAAACGGTATTGATATCAAAGAGATGGTGAGGATTAAAGACACCTTTGGTACAATCGATAAAAAGTTAGCCCAAGAGCTTGGCTGTGAAGTGATCGATGGGGAAGAATGGCTCGCACAAGATGTTGACATACTATTGCCTTGCGCAATGGAAAACCAACTGACTGCTTCCAACTTTTCCAGAATAAGTGATAAAGTCAAAATCATTTGCGAGGGTGCCAACGGACCAACAACCACCGAATGCGATAAAATGATTCAAGATAGAAACATTTTCTTGGTCCCTGACTTTTTGTGCAATGCGGGCGGGGTAACAGGCAGTTATTTTGAACAAGTACAGTGCAATATGAATTATTATTGGTCTAAAGAAGAGTTTTTGGAGAAACTTAACGACAAAATGACGGAGGCGTTTGTTCAGGTGAACAAGATTTCCCGTGATAAAGGCCTCTATATGCGTGACGCTGCATATGTGATAGCAATACACCGTGTCGTTGAAGCCGTAAAACTTCGCGGTTGGGTGTAAGGTACGATTAAAGGAGCAGTGTGTGGACGATATTCAAGATGTATCGGTTGACAGTCTAAAAGAGCGTGCCAAAGAACTGGAGTGCCTCTACTTGGTAGATGAAGCGCTGTCCAAAGGTTCTGTTTCCGATATGCTTCATGATGTTTCACTCGTATGTCCGCGCGGCTTTCGTCGGGTGGATGCCTGTGTCGTATCCATCCGCCTTGACGGACAAATCTATTCCGCGAAAAACATCGCTGAAAACAACAGCGAAATAACAGCAGATATCGTTGTGAACGGTATAACGCGGGGGGCCGTAACGGCGGCATATCCTCCGGGCATATTTCCGCAGGGCGAGAACCCATTTTTAGCACAGGAAGAAAGACTTATAAAAACAATTGCCAACAGAATTGCGCAAACGGTATACCACGCAAACACGGATGATGCAGCCACCTCAAAAAGCAACTGGAAAACAATTATGAGTCTGCTCCAGAAAACAGACCACCGTTTGCTGCTGTATGTTTGTGAGAAAATGATATCCGTCTTAACAGAGATGAAGCCGAGAGCGGCAAACGAAATTTTTGATGAATTGGGTTGGGCAAAATACAACCCGCAGCATCAGGAAAACTATCCGCTTGAGGAACTGCCGGAGGTTGATGCCGTGCGTCTGAGCAATCGGCTTTTTACCACAGCGGGGGAATGTTTGAGTGACGCCCAAATACTGGACTATTTAAACCTCTGGATCTATCAAAACAAGACTTATGAACTGATAAAACTTGTTGATAAAAGGGATATCGATGCCGCAAGCATTGCAAAAGCTTTAAAACAATATACCAGGTCGGTACAGTATAACGGAAAATCCAGCGAGGCGACACAAAGGTGGTTGTCTGTGGAGTTGATTCGGCGGTTTTTAACCGACAACCCGAAACTGATAGAAAATGCCAGGAAGTATGTTTCTGTTGAGGCGTTCAGCGAGCTGTTGGAAACCTATATTTCTTCAAGCAAAGGCACTGGAAGCATTGGCGGAAAAGCCGCGGGATTCGTTATTGCCAATCAGATTATTAAGGCTGAGTCGGAGACGAACTCCCATCTTCAAAACATTAAAATTCCCAAAACATGGTTTATAGCATCCGATGAATTCGCCAACATAGTGCTTGACAACGGGTTGGACGATTTGAACAAACACAAGTATCTTGATATTTTTGAAATCAGAACAAGTTATCCTAAAATAATACAAACAATTCGCTCCGCCCAGTTATCCGCCAAAACAATCAGCGAACTCAACGGGGTTCTTGAGCAGAGCGAGCGGTTACCGCTTATTGTCCGGTCTTCCAGTCTGCTTGAAGATCAGGTGGGGTCTTCTTTTTCCGGTAAATATAAAAGTCTTTTTTTGGCGAATACTGGCTCGAAAAATGAACGCCTAAAAAACCTTGTAGACGGTATTTTGGAAGTGTATGCGTCACTTTTCAGCCCTGATTCGATCCAATACAGAAAAGAACACAGCCTGCTCGATTGCAATGAGCAAATGGGGGTAATGATACAGGAAGTTGTCGGGTGCAATGTCGGCCGTTACTACTTTCCGCTTTTATCCGGGGTTGCTTTCAACAACAATGAACTTCTCTGGTCCCCCCGAATTAAACGCGGCGATGGCCTTGTGCGAATGGTGATGGGGCTCGGGACAAGAGCGGTTGACAGAGTCGGCGATGATTTTCCGATATTGATTTCTCCGGGGCAGCCGACACTCAGAATCAATCAATTACCACAGGAAATTCAGCGGTATTCACCGCAGATGATTGATGTGATTGACCTTGAGAGCAAGAGATTTTTAACATTGCCGATTAACCGCTTAATAAAAGATTACGGTGATATTATCCCGCAAATTGAAAATCTGGCATCTGTTTATAAAAATGACTTGATCAAAGATTTCAACAGGATTACAACAGACTATAAAACAGATAATTTTGTTATTACATTTAAAGGTATCATTGAACGAACGCCATTTGTTAAACAAATTGAAAGCATACTTCTACTGCTCAAAGAAAAGCTTGGCTATGCTGTAGATATTGAGTTTGCTTATGACGGGACCAATCTTTATGTGCTGCAATGCCGTCCGCAAAGCATGGGCATTGAAAACAAGCCCGCTGCAATACCGGACAACATCCCGGTAAAAAACAAAGTGTTTTCGGCAAATCGTTATATAACCAACGGCAGAGTAGACGGAATAAAGACGCTGATATATGTTGACCCGCTTGAGTATGCAAAAGTCGTTAATTATGAAGATTTGAAAAGAGTCGGTACGGCGGTTAGCGAATTGAACAGAATAATGCCTAAGAAAAGCTTTATACTGCTTGGTCCGGGAAGATGGGGGAGCCGAGGCGACATCAAACTAGGCGTTTCGGTATCATACTCTGATATTAACAATACGGCGATGCTGATTGAAATAGCAAATAAACAATCAGAATTTCAGCCGGACTTATCCTTTGGTACACATTTTTTTCAGGATCTTGTTGAGGAAAACATCAAGTATCTTCCACTGTATCCGGAGCAAAAAGAGAACCTTTTCAACAGTTCGTTTTTCAATCTGAATAAAAATGCTCTTCGTGATATGTTGCCGTCATATGCCGATTTAGAAGATGTTCTAAAAGTTATTATTATCGAAGATAACTACTCCGGCAAAGAACTTGTTGTTCTGATGAATGCTGATCTTGACACAGCGGTTGCTTATTTGGAGGATTCTTTCCGGCATAGTGCGCCGGATGCGGAAGTAATAGCAGACAACGAGAATTACAACGCCGCATCCGATGAAGATGGCTGGAAATGGCGGCACTATATGGCAGATCAAATTGCGGCCAGAATGGATATGGAGCAATTCGGGGTGAAAGGAATTTACTTGTTCGGCAGCACGAACAGCTGCTCTGCCCGACTTAACAGCGATATCGATCTACTAATTCATTTCGACGGTAATCCGACGCAAAAGCATATGCTTGACGACTGGCTGTCCGGGTGGAGCATGGCCTTGTCCGAAACAAATTATTTGAGAACCGGTTATAAATCAGACGGTCTGCTGGATGTTCATTTTGTGACTGACGACGATATAGCGAAAAGAACATCTTTCGCAACGCGAATCAACTCGGCCTATGATCCCGCTTATCCTTTGCGAATCAGAGATTCGAAGAAATAGAATCGGGGTATTATTATGTATCAATCTAAACTGAGTTTGCTGGAAACAGAAGCGGCCATCAAACTTGTAAAAGACACGTTTGAGACTTTTTTGAGCGGGGAGCTCTTTCTTACACGGGTTTCCGCCCCGCTATTTGTGCTGAAATCACAAGGTCTTAACGACAACCTCAATGGTGTTGAACGCCCGGTGGCATTTGATATACTTGAAACGGGGGAAATTGTTGAGGTCGTTCAAAGCCTTGCTAAATGGAAACGGTATGCGCTGGGCATGTATGGCTTTGAACCGGGCAAAGGCCTATATACGGATATGAATGCGATACGCAGGGACGAAATTTGCGATGCCCTTCATTCGCTATATGTGGACCAGTGGGACTGGGAAAGGGTCATCAGGGCTGAGGACAGAACGGTTGATTTTCTGCAAAACATCGTAAAAAAAATATACACCGCGATATTAGATACCGCAAACCGGGTGCGGCTTTTCTACCCTTCACTTGAATCGTTTCTTCCGGAGGAAATAGCCTTTATAACCACTCAGGAGCTTGAGGACGAGTATCCGGCCTTGACACCGGAGCAGCGTGAGTATAACGCCGTTAAAAAATGCGGCGCGGTTTTTGTGATGCGAATCGGCGCAAAAATGAAGTCCGGTATCAAACACGGCGGCAGAGCGCCCGATTATGACGACTGGTCGCTCAACGGGGATATCGTGGTGTACAATCCTGTTCTAGACTGCGCGTTTGAACTCTCATCTATGGGTATCCGGGTTGATAAAACTGCTTTGCTCAGCCAGTTAAAAGAGGAGAACATGGAAGAACGGCTTTCTTTACCTTTCCATAAAATGCTCATGGACGATACACTCCCGCTGACAATCGGCGGCGGTATCGGTCAGTCGAGGCTTTGTATGCTGTTGCTTAACAAAGCTCACATCGGCGAAGTGCACGCGTCCGTGTGGCCAGAACAAATGCGAACGGATTGCTTGAACAACAACATCAAACTGTTGTAACAGGCAGATTATTATTGAACAGGGAGAACGGGATGGATCAACAGAGAAAATGGCTTAAAGGCGACACGCATCTGCACACAACC
>CAYUWQ010000037.1:0-13137 GCA_964448455.1 uncultured Eubacteriales bacterium
GATATCGATAATATTTTCTATTCCGGCATCGCGCATCATTGCCCGGACAGTATTCTGATCAACAGAGGCTTTCGTTCTTGATTTCATACCAACCATCCTACCCGTCATTCACCTGCAGAAACCGCTATCAAAAAAGCACACTTCAGCGGTGTGCTTTCCAGTTTTATATTTTATTTTAAACAATTTTTGCAAAAAAATCAAATGTACACCCAATCACATGGTTTTCGGCGGTTCATCAACCGGAAAAGAAGACTCGTTTTCCTGTGTCTTGTGTTGTTTTCTGCGCCGCCAGTTGATCAAAAACAAAATACCGATTAAAAAAGCAGGCCCGGCAATCTGTAAACTCCACGATAAGGCTAAATACCAATCCAGATTGTTATAGATACTTACCGCGATATATGCCACTCCTGCCAGAATAAACACAATGCCGCCGACAATTTCGAACTTCCATGAAATAATTAAAACGATGAGCAGCACCAATGCAGGTATATTGTGCATGAATAGTCCCAAGGCAATTTCGCCCGCGCTTTGATTCGGGGTGTCAAACACATCCAGTGAAAACAATGCAAGGAACAGGATAAAGAGGATGGACAAAATTCTTGGCGTCCAATAAACGAATTTACCGGTTTGATTTGCCATTTTACAGCCCTCCCCGCCAGCCAACTATTCAATTGTCTATCCGCATGGTTTTGTACTTTAAACAGCTAAATTACCCTTACAAATATATTTTATGCTTGCATTCCAAATAGTTCAATACCAAAATTGTGTCCTAATTATAAATTTTCCTTTATTCCACCGTCAAGTTTTGACATCCCGGAAGACAAATTCCCGCCTGTTCGTGTTTTCCGGCGGTTCAACAGAGAAGTTTTCAGCCGTTAAACCGTCGACATGTCTGGCCCATATGCCGTATGCGGGCAGATTATAAAACCGCCAGCATTCAGGATACTCTTTTTCAAATTCCGGTGTAAGGGGCAGGTAGAGCGGCGCTTCTTTTGACGCGGTTGTGTATGTAAGCGAAAAGTTTTTCAGCGTAATGTCTTTCACATAATTCGTGCCTTTTTGCGGGTTTCTCACGCCGGTGATGAGTACCGGCAGCTCAATATTGTCCGCCTTGATGTTTTCTATGGTAACACCCTGTATGGTGCCGGAAAAATCGGAGGTATCGTCGGCATATCGGTTCCGGTTGCCCAACCTGATAAACAACGGGCAGGTGACATGGTCCATTGCAATTTTGCGAACCGTGACATTAGTCAGCTTTGTGCCGTCCATTGATTCTATCGCGATACCGGACACGGTACCGGGGTATAAATCAGGCATGTAAAACTTGCAGTTTTCGACCAGAATATTCCTGATAATTCCCCTTGTTTCGGTTCCGATTTTAAATGCGTTGGTGCAAGAGATAACCTCGCAGTCATGCACAGTTACATTTTCAACAATCCCGTTTGCGGACCAATTTTTCAGCACGATGCCGTCATCCGCTGTGCTGATAAAAGAGCGGCCGATGTCCACATTGCTGCTGTACAGCACATCGATGCCGTCCGCGTTGGCGATATGCCGGTTATTGTTGATGATAAAACGGTCAACCTTCACCCCGCTGCAATTGTCAAATTTAAGTGTCCAGTGCGCAGAGTTTTCAAAAACAACATTTTCGACCGTCACATTTGTGCTGTTGTAGATGCTCGATATTCCGCCGTACTTGCTGGCATGCGGAAAACGCACGCGGCTCATGTACTCATAGCGCATGATGACCGTGTCGGAATAATCAAGCGGCGTTAACAGCGGTTTTTTGAGCGGTTTGAGTGAGTAATAATTCCCTTCCCCGCACACCTTGCCGGGGCCGGTTATTTTGATATTATCACAGCCATTGGCATAAATAACGCAGCCTAAGTTCATGTCCACTCTGTTGCGTGAGGCAACAAGCGCGGCATCTTTTGCTATTTTGAGCGTTACATTGCTTTTCATGGCGATGGAACCGGTGCGGTAACTGCCGCCGCTGACAAGCACGGTTCCTCCGCCGTTTTGCGTGCAGGCTTGAATGGCCGCATTGATTGCGCCATGATTCAAAATCGCATCATCATCCGGCACTGCGCCGTAATCCCGGATATCATACACCATCCCCTGTGAAATCTCGGCGTCAAAATCCAGGTATTCATCATACGGAATGTCTTGTATAAAGTCCCCTTCGTACACCTCGGGAAAAATCATATTGCTGCGCTGTTTTACATTAAAATCATTCAGCCAGGTGCCGACCAAACTGATGCAGACACTCAGCAGATATATTACGAACTTGGTAAGAAGTGCAAACACAGAAGAATCCCCTGTTCTCATTATTTTTAAATTATCCCTCAAAATATTAGTAACACCCGCTACTGTTTCTCGCCCTCTTTTTTGTACGGTTTGCTCTGAGTTCTATAAAAGTGTTAATCAACGGCACCAGCGCCGCGGCAACAAAACCGCCCGAGAAACCGTTGTTGTAAAGGTTCATTCCACCGTGCAGGTAGCCGATGTTCATGGTGATGGCCATATGCAAAAACCCTGCAAGCACGCCCCAACCTACACCGTAATAGCCCGCTATCGGCGCGAGGGTTGTGCCGAAAAGCGCGGCCAGAATGCCGACAGTGGACGATGCCTCGTGTATGTTAAATAAGTTGGCAATGAAAACACCGCATATGATCGGCAGCACATTTTTCAGGTTTTTACCCGCCGCGCCAAAGCCAACCACCGTAAAAATTCCGCCGATGACCGGGCCGTTGATTTCGCCCTTTATTGCCAGTACATACGCCGTCATCAAGCACCCTAACAGGGACATATTGATCAGCGATATCCCGAACCCGGCGGACTCGAACAGGTCCGTGCCGTGTTTGCCCGGGATTGACAGGATTTCTGTGTACCCGCGGAGACTGAACTTGTTGTAAATCAACCCGACTATGAATATGACGGCAAATATTGAAAACAGTATGATGGAAAGATGCCTGTTGTTGCCGGAGGAAAGCACCGACACCGGCAGAACCTCAACCCCCATACTCCTGAGCACCGCCAAAAACACCATGCCGATAATGCCGGTGGCAAACCCGACATTGTACAGATTGAACCCCATATGAAAACTTCTCAAATGGCTCGACAGCGGGTGCAAAACAAGCCCGACAAAAACACCCGCGGCAAACCCGAGTATAACAGCAGGGACGATGGACAGCCCCAGGTTAAAGGTGATTTCACTCACCAACGGCCCCAGCGCGGTGCCGAATATTGCCTGAGGCAGGTTCTTCTTAAAAGGTGTGCGTGATATTTTTGAATAGAGGATGACACCCAAAACAATCGGAATTGAATTGAGTAAATTCTTCCCGAAAAATGAAAAGCCGGTAACGGTAAATACGCCCGCTGTAAGGACGCCTGTCACTTCGGAGCGGGCTCTTTTTATTGTGGCAACGCTCAGCAGCGTCATTAACCCGGCATTGAGCAAAGTTGAGCCTATATTGGTCAGTTCAATATAGTCTGTCAGCAGGTTAGCGGGGGAAGTCAAAATTTTAATACTGCCCGCCCACAACTCACGGGGTGTGTTGAAACAAAAGGCGAGCGCAATCAGCACCAGCCCGAACAGCACTAAAAAACAAACCTTTACCTTTTCCGGAACCGCAACCGGCTCAAACCGCGGCAAGGCATTCCCGGCAGGAATCGCGGCATCGGATAATTCCGAAAGCCGGGAAGCCCTTATATAATAAAATCGTCTTTGGAATTTGGCGTGCTTACTCTTTTGGGTCGTCTTCAGACGCGTCACACTCCTATTAAATTTTGAACGAGTTACCGTTGCTAATAGATTACATGAAAAACACGATGAATGCAACCGGTTTCACAGCGGAAAACGGTTGTACCGTCTTGTGCTCAATTGCGCAAATCAGCCTCGTTGTCATACCCGCGCTTTTCCCAATAGCCCTTGTATTCCGCGTCATCGGACAACTCAATCCGATCAATCCATTTTGCCCATTTATAACCCAGCTTATCTTCCGCAACCAGCTGGAAGGGGTAACCCCGCTCCGGCGGGAGAACGACTTCGTTCATTTTATAAGCCAGTATCAAATTTTTATCCAAGATGGTCTGCAGTGGCAAGGATGTGGTGTATCCGTCCGTCGAGTGAAAAATCACGGTGTTCGCATTGCCCGAGAGCGTCGACTTGTCAAAAAGATCTTTCAGCAACACACCCTCCCACAGGATGGTGACATCCCAGCCCTCCACGCAGTAGAGTGTGACAACCTTGGTATATTTCGGGTTGGCCAAAACTTCGTCATAGGTATAGGCAGCCGGTTTTTCAACCAAACCGTCAACCGTAAGCTTATAAGTTGTAATATCAACATACTGCGGACCTTTGATAGAATTCTCCCGAAAATCCTCAATGGAACCTAACTTTGCGCCGTTATATTCCGTGATTTGAGCTGCCGCCAGACTGCTCAGTGACTCGCCGCTGCCGTCGCTGACCGACGCACAGCCGAAAAGGCTCAGCGTGAGTAAGGCGCACAGACCAAGGCAAAGAAACTGTTTCATCATTTTTGCTCCTTTCGCACACTATTGCATTGGTTAACCGGGCAGCTTTGCGTCAAGCAGTGTCCCGCCGAGTTTGCCCAACAAGCCGCTGCAGCCAAAACACATTACACTCAGGCCAATGATTAATACTTTGCCGCCGGCATCGAAGGCCTCGGTGTTTATCATGACGGCCAGCGCAGCGGATAAAACGAAAAATACGGCGCCGATGATGATTTTTTGCTTGATACGCGGGCCGAACTTCTTTTTAAAGCGTAACTTTGCGTCAAAAAAGCCGGCTGCTGCGGAAATCAGAACCGAAACAGGAAGAATGGCGGATAAAAGTTTTTCAATTGTTATCATATTGGCGTTGAGCGCCCCTTTTGTTGTAAAGGCAATGATAATAAAGATAAGCGAGAGAAACGCAATACTTTGCGGAAAATGGACCAGAATGGGGTGCAGATGAAAACCGAGAATCTTGACCCGCTTGTCGCTGATGTTATATTGATAGTTTTCAAATGCCGCTTTCGGCACGCCGCAAGCCGGGCAAAAATCTTTCATCTCCTTTTCATCGCCGACAAAGCCGCAGACCTTGCAGCGCATATAATTCTTCATGGCAGTCACATCCCTTCCTGTTTTAATTTGTATAGCTCTCCCAACAGCCTTTTACCTGTTTTTGTCCTGAAAATCGTTTTTTCAACATTTTGAATCGCGCTCAACGAAAGCTCATCTTCATATGCATTTACAAGAAAATCCGCTTCGATTAAAATTTGACAGTCCATGTCGGTAATGTCATCATAGGTATGATGGTGCGCAATCAGCCAGCACACGCGCTCAATTAATTGATCGCCAAACCATAGGTCTTCCAACAGTTTTTTCGCCTCCGGCGGACCTTCCGTCTGTTGGTAACAGCCTGCGGAACTGTTATACTTCAGCTCACTGTTTTTGATGCCGATATCATGCGTAACAGCGGCGACTTCCAAAATCCGAAGGGTCTTCTCATCCAAATCCTCCATCTCGCCGATGGTCTTGGCTAAACCGTAGACTTTAAGAAAATGATTGATCCGCCGGGTGTCGCCGGCAAAATAGCTGACCATGGCACTGATTACCTGACCTGTACCAATCATCGTCATTTCCTGCCCTTCTTCATGTTTTCGGTTACCCTGAACCGGACAATTCTGCTGATTAAATCCATCGGCAGCGGCTGATCAAGCGGAAACTGCACGGACCCTTTGGCGCCTTTAAATTGCGACAGCTCTTCTTTAAAGGCTTCAATCCCGCTCGGCGCCGGATAAAACCCTATGTGACGCGCATAAGCGGCAAAATGCACCAGGTTGCCGTTCAGGTATAATGTCGGCATTTGGTAACTGATTTTTTCCACGGCGTCCGGCGCAGCTTCTTTCATAACCGCTCGCAGCTGTTGGAGTTTCACACGGACATCAGGCGGGAACTGCGCGATGTATTCATCAGTTGTTGTAAATGCATTTTTGCCTGTGTTCATCTGTTTCTCCTCCGGCAGAGATTTGATCCTAATATTAGTTGTATTTTCATTTTACCTTTTTCACTGACAATAATCAATACACCAATATCGTGTGGTTTTCCTTGACATTGAAGCCTTCGCGGTTTAATATCGTTCTAAGCTGATGTTGTACACTGCAAAGGCAGTTCTGTAAAGGACCCTGCTTTCATTAACGGGAGGTTACCTTGTTGGATATTTTTGAAACTGTTCTCCGGCTGACCGATGCCGCGATTCCCGGTATGCTTGCCATGCGGCAAAAAGACCCGGCGCACCGGGATTATAACGGGCAAATATCGCCCGGCAAAGGCTTTGCGGAGCCCGGCGCGGCGAACTCGGCGGCTGCGACATTCATTGCCGCGTATTTCTGCCCCAACTCAAAATACCATAAAAATGAAGCCATAATGACAGCCGCCGTCGGTTCGCTGGAATTTCTGCTGGCCCGCTGCCATGAGGACGGCACCATCGATTTGATGGAAACCAATTTTCACGACGGCACCTGCAACGCCTTTTGTGTGCAGACGCTTGGCTTTACATACCGTTTGCTTGAAAAAGAAGCCGATACCGCGCTTGAGCTGAAAGCCAAAGACCTTGTTCGGACATTTTTACAAACTTCCGCAAAAGCCATAATGAACGGCGGGTTTCACACACCGAATCACCGCTGGGTGATGGCATCCGCGCTTTCGCTTTGCGCTAACATTCTGAAGGATGAACGCTGCGCGGAGATGGCAAAAATCTATCTTTCCGAGGATGTGGACCAAAACGGAGACGGTGACTACACCGAACGCTCCGCGGGCGTATATGACGCGGTATGCAATGAATCGCTCTGCATCATTGCGGAAGAACTGAACATGCCTGAATTATACGGTTATGTGGAACACAACCTGGAAATGACCGTTTATTATATGGAGCCGGATTTCACCGTGCTGACCATGGCAAGCAGACGGCAAGACTACGGCAAAGATGTTATACCGGTACGAAATTTTTTGCCGGCGCTTTTGCTTTACCGTAAAACAGGGGACAAGAACGCGCTTGTTTTAGCAAATGCGTTGCTGAGACAAATGGACGCGCTTGAGCTCAAAGCCGTACCCCCGATGAAAAGATTCGGTTCACTCAACCATCAAAATCTGCTGGCCCGCTTCCTGTTAAGCCCCGGCATTGCTGCGCCTCTGCCGGCGGATGACGGTATCCGCACCCGCTATGAAAAGGCATTTGACCTCGCGGGCATTGCGCGTTACAGGCATGAAGACTTCACCTTAACGCTTATCCGGGACAATCCGGCATTGATAAAAATCCAAAACGGTCATTTGAAAACATACATCAGGCTTGCCGCAAGCTTTTTCGGAAAAGGAAAGTTGTGCGCGCAGTCAATCGAAAAAATTGAGGGCGGTTACCGTTGCTTGTATAAAACCGAAAAGGGTTATTATCGCCCGGTTGAAAATCTCCATGAAAAAAACTGGTTCAAGATTGACCACAGCATGCGGGAAATAATTAATGTGCAGTACCTTTCATATCAGGTTGATGTGTTCCCATCCGGCAATTCCGTCACGCTTAAGTTAGATGCGGCCGGCACGCCGGATATTCCCCTAAAAGTTGAATTCATCTTTGAGCCTGACGGCGTGCTGCGCACCGCCGGCACAACCCTGCCCGGCACATCGGGCGGATACGCGATTTCGGGCGAGCGTTTTACCTACGAGCGTTTTGGCGAAAAGCTGACGGTTGACGGCGGCTTTAACCGGCATGAATACGCGCCCAATATGCGCGGGAGCGACCCGATACCGCAGAATTCGTTTTGTGTGTTTTTTACCGGCTTCACGCCGTTGGATACCGAATTGAAAATAATCGCTGAGCCTTATACCGAAATCTAAACAGCGGCATGACCACTCAGATTTGAAAGGTATTTACCGTATAAGAAAGGAAAATGCAGTATGGATATTACACAGCACGACAAGGAAATCCTGCGCAAGCTTGCCTCGAAGTATATGGAAATTGCCTCGCTACCCGTTCAGCGGGAAAAAATGGCGCTTTGGAAAGCGCTTAACCGCGGCAACATGCAGCGCCCCATGGTGGTGCTCGACCAGCTGCCCTGGAACGAGCTGAACAACGAAGGGGAACTGACCTGCCACGCGCAGAATTCTTTTTGCCGGGGGCTTGAATGGGATTTGCGTTCGACCATATACAAGTGGGAGCATTTCCCCGTCGATATGGTCGTGGAACCCTTTATCACCATCCCTAAATCCATCATCAACACCGGTTACGGCATCGGTGCCGATGAGGAAATTCTGCGTTCGGACGAAACCAGCGGCGTAGTTTCCCATCACTACAACAACCAGATAAAAACCGAAGAGGATATCGATAAAATCAAAGATATGGTTATCATCCATAATGAAGACACAAGCAAATGTTTTATGGACCAGGCACAGGATATTTTCAACGGCATCGCGCCGGTGAGGCAAAGCGGCGGTTTACAGTTTCATCTGGGCGTTTGGGACACGCTGTCGATGCTTATGGGTGTCGAAAACATTTATTTTGATTTGGTTGACCGGCCGGCGTTTATCCACAAAGCGATGGAGCGCATCACAGCCTCCGTCATTGCGGGCATTGAGCAGACAAACAAGCTCAAGATTTATAACGACAACTCCAACACCTGCCATTGTTCCTATGTTTATACCGACGAACTGCTGCCGGACTTCGGCGCGGGCAAGGGAACGACGACGCAAAACGGCTGGGCGTTCGGGCTTGCGCAGCTTTTCACCTCCGTCAGCCCCGCTGTTACGGAAGAGTTTGAGCTTCCGTATATTACACGCATGGCGGAATACTTCGGCATGATTTATTACGGCTGCTGCGACCGGCTGGATGACCGGCTGGATGTAGTGAAAAAAATACCCCACATCAAAAAGGTATCCTGCAGCCCGTGGAGCAACCGCGATGTTTTTGCGGAAAAAATCGGACCGGCGCTTGTGATGTCCAACAAGCCGACCCCCGCACTGGTCGCCGGTGACTCCTTTGAACCGGAAGCTGTCCGTAAAGATTTGGAACTGACGATGGCCGCCGCCAAAAGAAACGGCGTCAACCTTGAGTTTATACTCAAGGATATTTCCACCGTTCAATACAAGCCGGAGCGTCTGACCGAATGGGCAAATATCGCAATGGATGTTGTGACAAAATAACAAGTGCTGCCGCGGGACCTGTTCGTTGCCGCAAGGCTGCACTTACGCAATGGCAGCGCGCCGTTTGCAGGGTTTAAATCCACGGTTGATAAGCTTATTGGGCGGAACTTTTAAAAGCAATCAAATCGCGAGGTAAAATTTTGGAAAGCAAACACATAAATCTTAATAAAACCAAAGCCTTTTTCGGAATTAACAAAAGCATGATTACCATGCTGCTGATGGCAATTATTTTGGGCTTGGGCGAAAAAATGGGTGAACGATTTTTGCCTGTATATATTCTGGCAATCGGAGGGACAACTTTCGCGGTAGGGTTCCTGAACTCAATGGACAATTTTCTCAGTGCCATTTACTCCTACATCGGCGGATACATCTCTGATTGGCTGGGTTATAAAAAAGCCTTGTTCGCCTACACCTGTGTTGCCATGTTCGGGTATTCGATTATCATCGCGTTTCCTGTTTGGCAGGCGGTCTTAATCGGAGCCGTCTTCTTCATTTCATGGACCGCGCTTTCCCTGCCCGCGATACTGTCCTTGATATCATCAACCGTAAAAAAAGAAAAGCAGACAATGGGCGTCTCGCTGCATTCCCTGACAAGAAGGATTCCGATGGCGCTCGGACCCGTAATCGGCAGTGTTTTCATCACCCTCTTCGGCATTAAAAACGGTGCGAGAATATCTTTTGCGATAGCCTTTGTCCTTGGCATATTCGCTTTGTGGTTCATCCATAAGTTTATTGAAGAAAAGCCAAAGGAAAAATGCAAACCGCCCAGGTTAAGAGACTCCTTTGTGAAAATGTCTAAAGCGCTTAGAATACTGCTCGTCAGTGACATTCTCATCCGCTTTGCCGAGCAGATACCGTATGCTTTTGTCGTGATATGGGTTATGCAAAACATCGGTGCTTCAGCGGCAACCTTCAGCATGCTCACCGTTGTTGAAATGGTGACAGCGATGCTGATTTATATCCCGGTGGCCTATTTGTCCGAAAAAACTTCCAGCAAATTGAGTATCTCCATCACTTTTGTATTTTTCACATTGTTTCCGCTGGTCTTATTATTTTCAAAAACGATACCCACACTGATATTCGCTTTTATAATCAGAGGGCTGAAAGAATTCGGGGAGCCGACAAGAAAAGCGCTGATTGTTAAACTGGCACCGGAAGGAAACAAAGCGTGTGTGTTTGGCACCTATTACCTCATAAGGGATGTTATCGTTTCGATTGCCGCCTTGTCCAGCGCGTTCTTATGGAATGTGTCGCCGGCGACAAACTTTGTCACAGCAGCCTTGTTTGGCGCAGCCGGAACAGCGGTATTCATACTGTTTGGAAAAGACAAGAACGACGGGGAGACGGTGGAGTTAACCGCCTGAACAGCATATGCGCGGGATAGTTTTACAATGCAGCAGCGGGTCAAAACGCAGAATGTGAGCGTGTCTGCAATCCCGTCTCTTTTATACTATGAAGAGGTGAATTATGTCAGAACTGTTTGAAACATTTATGATTGTCAGCTTTGGAATTTCCTGGCCTGTATCCATTTCAAAATCAATCAGGTCGCGGACAGCGAAGGGCAAAAGCGTTATATTTATGCTGTTTGTCCTGTTTGGGTACGCCTGCGGAATTACCTCAAAGCTGTTAAAAGGCAACCTTACTTATGTTTTTGTTTTTTATGTGTTGAATTTTGTGATGGTCGCGATTGATTTATGCCTGTTTTACCGGAACAGCAAGCTTGACGGGCTGAAAAAAGAGAACCCGGTCGAAACGCTCCCCTGATCCGGGGATTTAATTGAATCCGCAAAAAAAGACGGCTGTGATTTTACTCACCGCCGTCCGTTTAATTTGTGTGTCGGTTTTATTTGCCGAAAAGTTTCTTTTTTTGCTTCGTCGGGATAGTCTCAAACGGAACCTTCGCGTGAATGCAGTCACCGTCCGGTTTATAGCCGCTTTCGCCGCTGTCATGCTTTGTTACCCACAAAACCGCGTTTTCGATAATCTTCCGGATATTTTCGTTATAATAAATCGGGAAGGACTCATGCCCGGGCTGAAAATAAAAGACCCTGCCCGCCCCACGCGTGAAGGTGCAGCCGCTGCGGAAAACCTCACCGCCCGAAAACCAGCCGGTGAAGACGACTGAATCCGGCTTCGGGATGTCAAAATACTCGCCGTACATTTCTTCTCCGTCCAGCCTGAATCCCTGCGGGACGCCCTTCGCAATCGGGTGATACGGGTCCGTTGTCCATATTCTTTCCGCCTCGCCCTCTTTTTCGCGCCAGCGCAGGGAGCAGAGCGTACCCATCAGCTTTTGAAACACTTTGGAGTAATGACCGGAATGCAGGACGATGATTCCCATGCCGTCTTCGACTCTTTTACAGACCTTTTCGACAAGCTCGTCTTTTACTTCCCCGTGCCTGCAGTGCCCCCACCACATAATGACATCGGTTTTATTCAGCACCTCATCCGGCAGCCCCTGGTCCGGGTCATCGAGCAGCGCGGTTGTAACGGTGTATTCCCCTTTGCCGGCGAAAATCTCTTTAATCGCAGCATTCATACTTTCGGGGTATGCCTTGCCTTTGTGGGTGCTTTCGTTCCATACGGTAATGTTTATCATTTTAAATCCTTCTTTCATAACGGTTGAATTTTCATCTGTTGAACGGCATAAAAAGCCGGGTCCGCATTTTCTATTTAACGATAACGTGCAGCCCGGAATTATTGTCGGCTGCGTCGAAAAAAACGGACAAAATAGTTTTGCCGTATTCGCCCAATTTTTCTTCCAGCGACTGCGCATCTTTTACCGTAATCTCGGTGTCCGCCATGGAGGTCAGGCAGTCATACAAAGCATTCAGGTTTTTGCCATAATAAGTGGGGAATGCACACTTTTTTGCAAGATAATCGTGCGCATTTTCGCGGGTATTCATTTTTCGGGCATCGAGTGCAATTTTTTTCATTTGTGCTCACTTTTTAATACAGCTGAATGAAGGTTTCATAATGGTCCGGGGTGTAATAAATCAGGCCGTCATTCGAGTAAACCAGGCGTTTCGGGCCTCTGTCATGCATGCCTAAGGTATCAATGTCACATTCGAAAAATTTGCGGCCGCTTGCTTCGGGAAACGGTTTAACACCATTATCATCTGGATAATTGCCGAAATGACTCCCGCCGATGCATTTGCCGGGTGCATATGGTTCCAGGTCGCCGCCCGGCCAACCGAGGGCTCTGGCTTGTTCTTTGGTAATAAAATTATTGGGCAGCTTGCCATAGGTATGAATATATAATGAAACATCTTCTTTGGTGGTATAAGCGCCGTCTTTTTGAATACCGGGTTTTGCGGTAGTACGAACAGGTTTTGTGGTGGTCTGCGCGGCGCTCGCGGTTATCGTTTGTGTAATGTTTGCGGTTGGTTGTGAATACACCGCCGATGTATGCGTGACTTCGGTTGTTGCTGCCGGCTCATTTTCCGCCGCATTTGTACTTGTTTCGGCGGTTGTGATCGGTGTAATTTTTACCAGGTCGGAAATCTTGAAACCGCAGCCCGAAAAAACAGCGATAAAAACAAAAACAGACAATGTAACGGCGACTAACCTTTTCATTCAACCATCCTTTTATTGACAGCATAATAATCTTCGTTCATTTTTTCTTTTATGCTATTGTATCCAACCTTTTTTGCTTTGTCAATCAGTTTGAATAGCCGATAAAAATAAAAAAGCCTTAGAAGGGTGTTGTCCCTGCCAATGGCTCTTTTCCGGTCAATCTATTCAGACTTTCATGGGTTTATTCCTGGTCAAGCACCTTAAACAGTTCCTCAAACGGGATGCCGCTGTCCTTGCCGTTTTCAACAATCAGCTTGTTGTACCTGGCAAGCCAGTAAGGCATGATGAGGTTGTAGGATTCATGCAGATGCCTGCCCATATGCCCCTGCTTTGCCTGGAAGAAATTGGCGCCCGTGCTGCCCC
>CAYUWQ010000038.1:0-13098 GCA_964448455.1 uncultured Eubacteriales bacterium
AGGGCGTTGTTGTCGGCATTGAAATTCTGCAGCTGACGGAAACCCCGGGCCTTGGTATGAAGGCGTATGACGACGCGTTTTTAAAACAGTTTTTCGGCAAGAAAGACAGCATCTCGGTTGTAAAAAACACGGCGGGCGAAAAACAGATAAAAGCGATGACCGGCGCGACAATCACTTCAAACGCCGTTACAGGGGCTGTCAATATCGCGCTGAAACTGTATGACGCCGTTACCGGAAAAACCGAGTCATCAACCGATACATCGGCGGCAAACGCGGACGAGGCCGTCCGCAAGCAGCTGCTCCCGCAAGCGGCAAGCTTTGACCCGCCGGTAAAAGCGGACGGTATGCAGTACGAGTATTATACCGGCAAGAACGCGGACGGTTCCGTGGCGGGTTACATTTTTACCGCCGAGGCAACCGGATACAGCAGTGTTATTCTTGTCAATACGGCTGTTGACAGCAAGGGCATTATTACAGGTGTCAAAATACTTGCCGTCAACGACACACCCGGCCTTGGCACAAATGTTCAGGATACGGCATTTTTAAATCAATATAAGGGCTTAAGCGGCAAAGTCACGGTGACAACAGGCACGGCGGGCACAAATCAGGTTCAAGCCGTCACCGGCGCGACTATTTCATCAAGCGGCGTGACTAACGCCGTAAACAAGGCACTTGACCTTTATAAATCATTAGCGGGAGGTACACCGTAATGGCTGAAAAAAAGACACTCCGGCAAGAGCTCACCAAAGGCTTTATTAAAGAAAATCCGGTTTTGCGCCTGGTGCTCGGCACTTGCCCCACACTGGCCATTTCCACCTCGGTAACTGGGTCCCTTGGCATGGGCATTTCGGCAACCCTCGTTTTAATCGGTTCCAACATGGTTATTTCGATGCTGCGCAAGGTGATCCCCGACAAAGTGCGTATCCCCGCTTATGTCATTGTCATCGCCTCCTTTGTTTCAATTGTACAGATGATTGTCAAGGCATATGCCCCCGCGATTGACGAACAGCTTGGTATCTATCTGCCGCTGATTGTGGTGAACTGCATTATTTTAGGCAGGGCGGAAGCGTTCGCCGGTAAGAATTCGGTGCTGGCTTCCACCATTGACGGCATCGGAATGGGCATCGGTTTTACCGCAGCCATACTGTTGATGAGTATCATCCGGGAGTTTTTGGGTGCCGGCACTCTCGCCGGCGTGGCACTGATGCCGGCGGCCATTTCGCCCATGGCTATCTTTATACTGCCGCCGGGCGGATTCTTTGTATACGGGTTGCTCATGGCACTTGCCAATAAAGTGGCGGAAAAGAAGGGCATGCCCAAAGCGGAACTCAAAGGCTGTGAGTATTGCCCGATGGCAGGTTCCTGCGCCATTAAACCCGAAGATAAAGCGGACAAATGTGAACAGAGCGAGGTGAGTGTATCATGAAAATTTTTATGGCGATTATTTTCACCGGTATTTTGACCGAAAACTTCGTGCTTGCCAAATTCCTCGGCATCTGCCCGTTCTTGGGTGTTTCCAAAAAACTCAACACAGCAATGGGCATGTCCGCGGCGGTTATCTTTGTTATGGTGCTCTCCACAGCGGTAACCTACCCGATCAACAGCGCGCTGCTCGTCAAGTACGACCTCGAATATCTGCAGACCATCGTATTTATCCTGGTTATCGCGGCACTGGTGCAGCTGGTTGAAACAATCCTAAAGAAATATATGAAACCGCTGTATAACGCGCTGGGTATTTACCTGCCGCTGATCACCACAAACTGCGCGGTGCTGGGTGTTGTCTTCCTGAATCTTGACAAATCCCTCACTTACTCGCAGTCGCTTGTCAACTCGTTCGGCGCCGGTGTCGGCTTTATGCTGGCGATGTTTATGTTCGCCGGTGTGCGGGAGCGAATGGAAAGCTGCGATATCCCGAAGTTCTTGCAAGGCCTGCCCATCACCCTGATAGCCGCTTCACTGGTGTCTGTTTCGTTTTTGGGTTTCGGCGGGGTTATCGAGGGCATCTTCAAATAGAATTCGGAAGTTTGAAAGTACTGACTTTTAAACGATGGAAGGAATAGATATAAAATGAATCCAATCGTACTTGCAATTGTAATTGTATCCGCCATCGGGCTGATATCTGGCTTAGGGCTCGCGGTTGCGTCCATTATTATGGCCGTGCCCGTTGATAAAAAAGCGGAAGAGATCGAAGGAGTTTTACCCGGCATCAATTGCGGTGCCTGCGGTTTTTCCGGCTGCTCCGGGTATGCGAAAGCTTTGGCCGAAGGCACAATAACCAATACGGCGTTGTGCGCGCCCGGCGGCACCGATGTTTCCAAAGAGATTGCCGTGCTGACAGGTCTGTCTGCAGGGGAAGTGCTGCCGTCAGCAGCGGTGGTGCTCTGCCAGGGAAACAACCACAATACGACCGATAAACTCGTTTACTCCGGCGTAAAAAGCTGCAAAATGGCGACCCAGCTGTTCAGCGGACCCAAAAGCTGCAACTACGGCTGCCTGGGCTTCGGCGACTGCGTTGAGGTTTGCGATTACGGGGCGATTCATATCTGTGACGGCATTGCCCGCATCAATCCCTTAGCGTGCCGCGCCTGCAAAAAATGTGTTGCCGCCTGCCCGAAAGGGCTGATTGAAATGATGCCCCTGCACGAGGCAAAAGCGGCGGTGCTGTGCGCGAACAAAGAAAAAGGCGCCGTTACCCGCAAGCAGTGCAAAACCGGCTGCATCAGCTGCACACGCTGCGTAAAAGCCTGCGAGTTTGGCGCGGTCACCATCGTTGACGGCTGCGCGAAGGTGGAATATGACAAATGCACTGCCTGCGGCAAGTGCGTTGAGGTCTGCCCGACCAAGGCCATTGATATGATTGATTTAGAAAAGATTGTGGGCAAGGCGGAAGCATAATCAGGTATTTTTCAGCCCCTCCGGCCATTGCGGCGGGAGGGGCGTTTTCGCGCTGTTTTTCCGGTTACTTTATCCTCTTTATGAGCTCCGCCCAGCTGTTGAAAACATAATATATTTTGCCTTCATTATCTCTCTGCTCAAACGGGATATCCGAGCCGCTCTCATATAAAACAGGCAGCATGCCGCTGTTGTGCGCGCCGCAAACATCCGCGCCGAAACTGTCCCCGCAGTACCAGCACTCCTCCGGCGCAACGCCTGCCGTTTTCGCCGCGGCCAGAAACATATCGGGCGCGGGTTTGCAAAAGAGGAAGTCGGCACTGGTAAAGATAAATTCCATTTGACTCCGGGGCAGCTGTTCTTTGATGGCGATGTCCATCGCCGCGCCCGACAGAACCGTGTTGCTGATGACAGCGGTTTTGATCCCCGCAGCATTGAGCGCCTGCAAAAGCTCCGCCATAAAGGGCGTAGCTTTCCTGGTCGCGTTATAGCGGTCGAAAATCACTTCGCATTCAGTCATGCTGATAGAATACTGCAAGCCTGCCAAAGCAAATAAATTGCGCAGGATGCCGGAGAGTTGAATTTCCAGCACATAGCCGGCCGCGCTCCTGGTTCGCTGTGAATACCGTTCATCCAGCGAACGCCAAATATCGCATAGATTCTCTGTTGTGGTGACCTCCGGATTGTCCGCCGCCAGACGCAGCGCTTCCAGCCCGTCATAAGCGGAAAACGGGCTGTCCACAATCAGCGTCCCGCCGAAGTCGAAAAGAACGAGTTTGGGTTGGTACATTTTATATCCCCTTTGCAATTTGATGACTCTGCCGAGTGATTGCTGAGCAGTTGTTGAGCAATGGCTGAGCGATGGCCGAGAAGTGGCTGAGCAGTCGCTGAGCAGTTGTTGACCCCGCCTAAACAATCGCTAACCTATTGCTCACCAATCGCTCGCCCATTGTTCAGCAAAAGTTAATCTATGCTTATTGTTCGTTAAAAATCGAGCCTCATCTTAACACACACGATTCCCGCTCCGGTAATATCCACCACGCCGTAGTCGCCTTCTTTGATACTGCCGGGATTGAAGAGATAAAGCCCTTCATCATATTCAATTTCGGGCATGTGCGTATGGCCGAACAGCGCGAGGTCTGCTTGTTCGCTCCTTGCGATGCTTTTCAGTTCGCCGGTGCCGTGTTTCACATCTTCCCGCTGACCATGGGTACAGAAGATGCGTTTGCCCTCAGCCATTTCCACACAATTATAAGGGGTAAGCGGGTTGAAATCCCCGTTGCCTCTGACCTGCACAATTTTCTTTTCACCAAAGATACCGTTGAGAGCGTCCATATCCCGCTCGCCGTCGCCCAGATGGATAATCATCCGCGCCGCCGGCTGCGCATCAATAGCGCAGCGCAAACCCGACACATCGTTGTGGGAGTCGGAAACCACCAAAATCCGCATAAACAATCCCCTTTGCCGCCGGCGGACCGCTGCCGTCATTCTTCCTTGAATTATACAGGCAGATACTTTTTTTTGCAAGGCGCTAATGCCGCGTGAGGAGCAAAGGCGGCATTTCTTTGGCTTGAAACGGTGCCGGTTTTATGTTAAAATTTTGTCAACAAACAATAAGAAGGAGCCTGATTTCCATGCGCGTATCCACACAGACCAGTGTTCTGAGTAAAATGTTCGGCGATGAAAAGGCTATCCGGATTTTGGCCGGGGCCGGTTTTGACGCGATTGACTATTCGATGTTCGGCGCGAGCAAATCGGATTCGCCGGTTTTCGGTGACGATTACGAAAACTACGCGCGGCAGCTTAAACACATCGCGGAAGAATGCGGTATTTGTTTTAACCAGACCCATGCGCCGTTCCCCTCTCTCAAAGCCAACGACGATGCCTATAACCAAAAAATCAAGCCGCTGATTCACCGGGCAATCGCTGTCACCTCCATCCTCGGCGCGAAAATCGTCATCGTCCACCCAACCGCCATTCCGGCGAATAAAAAGGAATACAACATTGATTTTTTCAACTCCCTGATTCCAACTTGCAAAGAATATAATGTTTTGGTCGCGCTTGAAAACATGTTCGGCTCCAACCCGAACAACTTTCAAATCATCCCGAATGTCTGCAGCACCGGCAAAGAATTCGCCGAATACATCGACGCGCTGGACCCGCGGTACTTCACCGCGTGCCTGGACATCGGCCACGCGGGGCTGGTGGGTGAAACGGCGGAAAACATGGTCAGAGCCCTCGGACATGACCGCCTGAAAGCGCTGCATGTACACGACAACAACCACCTCAGTGACCTGCACACGCTCCCCTTCACACAGAGCCTCAACTGGCAGGCGATTACGGCAGCGCTCAAAGAAATCCGCTATACCGGCGACTTTACCTTTGAAGCGGACAGTTTCCTGAAACCCTTCCCGGCGGAACTCATCGAACCTGCCTGCAAATTTATGCTGGAAACGGGGCGTTATCTCGCCGCGCAGTGCGAATAGAACAAGGGTGGTACGACAATGATTTTTGCCAATCACGCGCATATATATCCCGCCCAACTCAGGGCAGACGGCGATTTGGATACGCTCAAACGGCTGATGGATGAATGCGGCATTGACCGCTGCGTTGCATTCGCGACTTTTCCGGACAGATTTGCCGAACTCGGGCTCGGCATCAACAACAATGTATGGCTCCATGAGCAAATCAAGAACGATGCCGCGTTCACCGGTTTCGGCACAATTGATTTTGAAAAAGATAATCTCGAGGAGCAGGTTGACCTGGTAGCCTCACTCGGCTTCAAAGGCATTAAACTGCACCCCCCTGCGCAGGAATTCGCGATTTTAGAAGAGAGGTCGCTGCGGGTTTATGAACGCGCGCAAAGCCATAACCTGTTCCTCTGCTTCCATACCGGCCTGCACTGGTCGCGTTTGAAAGACAATCTGCCCATCTCTTATGACGAGGTGGCATATCAATTCCCCGATTTGCGTTTCAGCATGGAGCATATCGGCGGCTACAGTTTTTTCAATGACGCGCTCGCGGTGATTGCCAACAACAAGCGCGGCGGACGCCAACCGCGTGTTTTTGCCGGTTGGACCAGTATCGACAGTGTCGACGGCGGCGCCTGGACGCTCACCGATGCCCAGCTTGAAACAGTCATTGCCCAGACCGGAGAGGATAAAAGCATTTTCGGGCTTGATTTTCCTTTTAAAAAGACTGATTATATTCTCGAATCGATCAAGCGCATCAAGTCACTGAACATCAGCGAAACCGCCAAAGAAAAAATCCTCGGCGGCAACCTTCACCGGGAGATCGGCTGAACCGGACAATTCAACTCAACGCGTTTTGCGGATATTCACAACATTTTTTGTGTGAATATCCGTATTTTAACAGTTTTTGTTAAATTTATTTAGAAAAATGGATGACAACCCCCACAGAATATGTTATAATCTAACAAAATATTTTGAAAAAACTATTGTTTTTGCCATAAACCGGGAGTGAAGTATGTTCGAACAAATCATCAATATTGACAGAATCGAAGAAGCCGTCAGCCTGTTCGGCAGTTTTGACGAAAACATCAAGCTGATTGAAAGCGAGTTTAATATCGCCGTTGTCAGCCGGGGTTCCGAACTTAAAGTAACCGGGGAGGAAGAAAATGTCGCCAAAGGCATCCGCGCCATTAACGGTCTTTTGCTGCTCATCAGCCGCGGAGAAACCCTAAGTGACCTGAATGTGCGCTATGTGCTCTCCCTCGTGAATGAAAACAATGAGGACAAGCTGTCGGAAATGACAGCCGACTGTGTGTGCATTACCTCGCGCGGACGACCGGTAAAAGCAAAAACACTCGGGCAAAAAAAATATGTTGAGGCGATGAAGGCCAATACCATCGTCCTGGGCGTCGGTCCCGCGGGCACAGGTAAAACCTATCTCGCCGTTGCCATGGCTGTTACGGCGCTGCGCGGCAAAGATGTCAGCCGCATTATCCTGACCCGGCCCGCGGTGGAAGCGGGTGAAAAGCTCGGTTTTCTGCCAGGCGATTTACAGCACAAGGTGGACCCGTACCTTCGTCCCCTCTATGACGCCTTGTTTGATATGCTCGGGGCAGAGAATTTTTTAAAGCATCAGGAACGCGGCAATATTGAGGTTGCCCCGCTGGCTTATATGCGCGGGCGTACGCTGGACGACAGTTTCATTATTCTGGACGAGGCGCAGAACACCACCGCGGAACAGATGAAAATGTTTTTAACCCGTTTGGGTTTTAATTCCAGGATGGTTGTCACCGGCGATGTAACACAAATCGACCTGCCGGAAGGCAAACGATCGGGTCTTATCGAGGCCGTCAGAATATTAAAGGGCATTGACAGCATTGCCACAGTGAAGCTGAGTGAAAAAGATGTTGTCCGCCACAAATTGGTGCAGGATATCGTCAAGGCGTATGAGAAGAACGAGGAGGCAAAGAAAAGAAAATGATAGAAAAAGTCAAGGTCGTCATTACAAACGACCAAAAAGAAGTTAAAATCCCAACGGGTGTGCGTATGCTTGTGCGCCGCTGCTGCACGGCTATTTTGGTCAACGAAAACTTCAGCGGGTCCGCTGAAATCAGCGTGCGTTTTGTCAACGATGAGGAAATCCGCCGGCTCAACCTCAAATACCGCCAAAAAGACACCAGCACGGATGTGCTGTCTTTTCCGCTGGGTATTGAGGGCGTATACGATGTCAACAACGACACGGGCGCGCAGCTGCTCGGGGATATTGTGATTTCGGTTGAACACGCTGTTGAACAAGCAGAACGGTACGGCCATACCCTGCAAAGGGAAATCGGCTACCTGACCGTACACTCCATGCTGCACCTGCTGGGTTATGACCATGAAAGCGGAGGCATGGATCTTGTACGCATGCGCGAAAAAGAAGAAACCGCGCTCACGCAGCTCGGGCTCAAAAGGAACGGCAGCTACTATATGGAAGACGAGATATGACCGTTTCGGTTATCACGCCGGATAAATTTTACGCACAATCGCTGAAAGGCTGGTTTATGTTATGAAAGCCTTGGCAAAAAGTTTTGTCTTCGCCGGCCGCGGCTTTTTATATTGCCTGCATCATGAGCGCAATATGAGGATTCATCTTGCGTTCACTTTATACATGTACTCTTTTTTGCTGTTTTTTGACTTTTTCACACTTGAAAGCCACGAATTCGCACTGCTGTTTATCGCCAACGCACTGGTGATGATGGCGGAACTCCTTAACACCGCGATTGAAAACACCATCAATCTGCTGGAAAATAAGTACAACAAGATGGCAAAGGTCGCAAAAGATACCGCAGCGGCCGGTGTGCTTGTCGGCGCTGTTTTCTCGGTCCTCATCGGCGCGGTTTTGCTGTGGCAGCCGGAAGCTTTTCAAAAAATGCTGGATTATTACAAGCAGCATATCGGGATGCTCGCGGGGCTGATTGTCAGCCTGCTTGCAAGCCTGACTTATATTTTTGCCGGTCCGCTGACTGTTTGGGGCTTTATTACCGGCAAACCGTATAAGCCGAATAAAAATGAGTACGGCACCGCATCGCCCCCAAGAAAGGAAAGTTAACAAATGACCAAAACCGCCTTTATCGCCATTGTAGGCTGCCCGAATGTAGGCAAGTCCTCTATCCTCAATAAACTGCTCGGGCAGAAGGTTGCCATTGTGTCCGAAAAACCGCAGACCACACGCACAAAAATCATGGGCGTGCTGACCAAAAATGACATTCAGCTTGTTTTTACCGACACCCCGGGCTTTCACCGCCCGCGCACAAAGCTTGGTGAAAAAATGGTGAAGGCTGTCGGGGAAAGTATTTCCGGCGTGGATGCCTGCCTTTTCGTCGTCGAACCCGACGGGGAACTGCGCGCCGCGGAACTGGAACTGCTTGACAAGTTCAGAAACCAAAAAATGCCGGTCATCCTGGCTATCAATAAAATTGATACCTTAAAGCACAGGGACGCGCTCATTGAGCGGATTGTAAAATTCACTGCGCTTTACGATTTTGCGGCTGTGGTGCCGATTTCCGCCACCAAGGGCGACAATATGGCAGCACTGGAGGAGGAACTCAATAAGCTCGCGCAGCCATCCGGCCATTTTTTCCCGGAGGACACGCTCACCGACCAACCGGAGCGGGTTATTGCCGCGGAAATCATCCGTGAAAAACTGCTGCGGCTGCTGGACAAAGAGATTCCGCACGGCATCGCCGTGAGCATTGAAAAAATGCAGGAGCGCGAAGGTACGGATTTGCTGGATATTGACGCCAACATCTTTTGTGAAAAAGACAGCCACAAGGGCATCATCATCGGCAAAAACGGCGAGATGCTTAAACGAGTCTCTACGCGTGCGAGGGAGGATATGGAAACCTTTTTCCAGTGCCGAGTCAACCTGCACTGCTGGGTCAAGGTCAAAGTGGACTGGCGCAACCGCGAAGGGCTGATACATAATTTTGGGCTGGACTGACGAATTGAAATAATCTGATGAATGGATGAAAGAATGTGCTGCCGCACATCCAATGAATAATTTTAGACGGGACACCCGCACCCGATTGTAGGGGCGCGCATTGCGCGTCCGCCGTTACCCCCGGAGGGAACAAGATGCAAATGAACACGGACGGCTTGGTGATAAGAGAAAACGCGACGGGCGAAAACGACCGTATTATTACCGTGCTGACAAAAGATTACGGTATTGTGCGCGCTTTTGCCAACGGCGCGCGGCGGATTAAAAGCCGCTCGCAATGTGCCACGCAGCTGTTGAGCTATTCCCGCTTTTCGATATATAAAAGCAAAGAAAACTACATCATAGACGAAGCGCAAAGCATCGAAATCTTTTTCAAACTGCGGGAGGATATCGAAAGACTTTCTCTCGCCCAATACTTTTGCGAACTGGCAGGCGAGCTCGCGCCTGAAATGGATGAGGCGGAAGACTATTTGAAGCTGATGCTCAATTCCCTGCATTTTTTAGCAAACGGCACCCGCCCGCAGCTGCTGCTCAAAGCGCTCACGGAACTGCGCATGCTGTGTCTGGCGGGCTATATGCCGGACCTGACTGCCTGCGAAAATTGCGGAAAATTTGAGGATACGCTGATGTATTTCGAAAAAGAGAACGGCCGCCTGTTTTGTTCGGACTGCGGCGGCGCGGGCGTTCCCGCGGGCTTGGGCGTTGTGACAGCCATGCGGCATATCTGTTATTCCGACTCTGTAAAGCTATACGCCTTTACGCTTCCGGACGATGCCTTAAAGCAGCTTTCGCTCATCACCGAAGGGTACCTGGCCACACATGTCGCCAGAAAGTTCAAAACCCTGAGTTTTTATAACGCATTAACGCAAAACAAACAGGAGTCTTCACCATGACAGAAAAAAACAACAGGCATTACAAAGCCCTTGAGCTCGATAAAATACGCGAGCGCTTGGCGGAATTCACCGCCTGCGATGACGCCCGTTTAGAAGTGCTGCATCTTCAGCCGCAAAGCGACATTCACCTTGCACGCGCGCTGATAAGCCAGACAAAAGACGCGCATATGCTCCTGGCACGCTTTGGCGGACCATCCTTCGGCGGGCTTAAAAATGTGAACAACGCGCTCAGCCGCGCGGACGCCGGCAGTGTGCTGAATATGAAAGAGCTGCTGGATGTGGCGTCCGTGCTGCGCATTATCCGCGGGCTCACGCAATGGCGCAGTTCAAACAGCGGTGTGGCAAGCATTTTGGATGTTTATTTTAACGCCCTCGCGCCCAACAAGTTTTTGGAAGACGCGATCAATGCCGCCATCCTTTCCGAAGATGAAATGGCGGACAGCGCGTCTCCCTTGCTGTATGACATACGCCGGAAAATCAAGGCGCAGGAAGCCAAGGTGCGCGAGCAGCTCGAAAAATACGCCCGCTCACAGACCTATTCCAAATATTTGCAGGAAAACATCATCACCATGCGCAACGGCCGCTATGTGGTGCCCGTTAAAAACGAATACCGCAACGAAATCCCCGGTCTGGTGCATGACACTTCCGCCAGCGGCGCGACGGTTTTCATCGAACCCATGCCCGTGGTGGAAGCCAACAATGAAATCAAGGTGCTTAAAAGCCGCGAGCGCGACGAGATGGAGCGCATCCTCGCGGAGCTTTCCGCCACGGCGGGCAGTTTTGCGGTGAGTATCAAAGAAAGTTACGAATGCGCCGTGGAACTCAACATCATTTTTGCCAAGGCGAACTATGCTTACAGCATTAAAGCAACTGTGCCGGAACTCAATGACGAGGGGGATATCCACCTGCGCGCGGCGCGCCACCCCCTGATTGACCCAAAGACGGTCGTGCCCGTGGATATCCTGCTCGGCAAGGATTTTGACACACTGGTCATCACCGGCCCGAACACCGGCGGTAAAACCGTTTCCATCAAAACCATCGGTCTGCTGACCCTGATGGCCATGTGCGGGCTGCTGATTCCCGCGGGTGACAGGAGCCGCTTGTCCGTATTCAACGAAGTGCTCGCGGACATCGGCGACGAGCAGAGCATTGAGCAATCACTCTCCACCTTCTCCGGCCATATCACGAACATCATCGATATCATTAAGCGGGCAGATGACCGCAGCCTTGTTTTAATCGACGAACTCGGCGCCGGCACAGACCCTGTCGAGGGCGCGGCGCTGGCGATGTCCATCCTGGAAGCGCTCCACTACAAGGGCGCGAAAATAGCCGCCACCACCCATTACGCGGAACTCAAAGCGTACGCGCTCCAAACCCCGCGGGTGGAAAACGGCTGCTGCGAATTTGATGTCGCGACCCTGCGCCCGACCTACCGGCTGTTAATCGGTGTACCGGGGCGTTCAAACGCCTTTGCCATATCGGAGCGTTTGGGGATGCCCAAAGATGTGGTGAACAGAGCGCGCGAGCTTGTCTCCACAGAAAGCCTGCGTTTTGAGGATGTGGTGGACAAACTGGAGTTCAGCCGCCGCCAGATGGAAAAAGAGCATGAATACGCCCAATCGCTTTCCGCCCAGGCGCAATCCGCTTTAAGCGAAGCGAAGGCGTCCAAGGATGAAATTCAAACCCTGCGCGACAAGGAGCTGGAACGCGCCAAAGCGCAGGCGGCTAAAATAACCGAACAGGCCAAGCGCGAAGCCTATACCCTGTTGATGGAACTCGAACAGCTCCGCAAAGAAAAAGACAAAACCAAAGACGCCGCGGAACTTGCCCGCCGCGCGCGGGCGGCTGTCAAACGCGGTGTGGAAGCCATTGACGCCGCGTCCGACCCGGTGGTCGGTTATGTGGACATCGGCGGCGATTATATCCTCCCCCGCCCGCTCAAAATCGGCGATACGGTGATTATTGCCGAAATCGGCAAAGAGGCCAAAGTGCTCGGTCTGCCCGATAAAAGCAACAATGTCGAGGTGCAGGCAGGCACGGCTAAAACAAGAGTGAAACTCAGCGGTCTGCGGCTTGTAGAGCAGACAAAACCATCCAATAACAGTTCCGCTCCGCGCTCGCGCGCCGGGATGGAAAGCCGGCTGACCATGGCGGCGAACACCAGGCTTGACCTGCGGGGCATGACGGTTGACGAATGCCTCATTGAACTGGACCGGTTTATTGACGCGTCCCTGCGCACGGGGCTTTCCGAATTCACCATCGTCCACGGCAAAGGCACCGGCGCGCTGCGGCGTGCCGTCCAACAGTATTTGAAGGACAGCCCCTATGTCAAATCGCACCGGCTTGGTGTTTTCGGTGAAGGCGAGGACGGGGTTTCGATAGTGGAATTGCGGTAACTATTAATGTACTGGGAGGCAAAGATATATGAAAGATGCCTATCCGATAATCCTAACAAAAGACGGCGGGTTTTATGTGGTAACTATACCCGACCTCGAAATAAACACCCAAGGCGAAACCATTGCCGAAGCGATGGCAATGGCAAGGGACGCAATAGGCATGGTCGGTTGCTATAAGCAGGATGAAAAACAGGCTATCGCGCCGCCATCCGCTTTGGGTGATATAAAAGCCGCCAAGGGCGATACGGTGACACTGGTGGATGTGGACTTTGACGAGTACCGGAGACGGTACGAATCAAGAACCGTCAAAAAGAATTGCACAATTCCCTCTTGGCTCAATGCCGAAGCGGAAAAAGCAGGTATCAATTTTTCATCTGTCCTTCAAAACGCGCTCAAGGAAGAATTGAATATCGCGAAATAGGATGTTTATTATAAAAATCGGGCTGCCTCTGCGATGATTAAATCGT
>CAYUWQ010000039.1:0-11343 GCA_964448455.1 uncultured Eubacteriales bacterium
GCGGATATTCCTCCCAGTTTAAAACAAGGGCGCAGATGCCCGTGACGATGATAAGGTTCAATTTGATTGACGGCATCGGCCCCGTGCTGCAGCTGGCGGAAGGGTACACGGTTATTTTACCGGATGAAATCCACGACAAGCTCGACAAGCGCACGGACCCCACTTGGCCGACCACCTGGTTTGTGCCGAACACCAACGAAAAATGTGCCTTTAAGGATGTTTATTCCGTGATGGCCAACTGGGGCGCGAACCACGGCTCGCTCACATATGGCCACATCGGCAAAGATTTAATCACGCTCGCGAGCATGCTGCGCATACCCGTCGCGATGCACAATGTGCCGGATGAAGGCGTTTACAGGCCGCATGCCTGGGCCGCTTTCGGCACCGGGGATTTGGAAAGCGCGGACTACAGGGCTTGCAATATTTACGGGCCGATGTATAAATAACGATCATTTGTGTATGCTTGTATAATGGAGAGCGTTTTATTTGAATGAAATCAGTGAAATCAAGTTTGACACCCCTATTGAGCGCAAGTTGGTTGATGTTCTGGCAACCTTGCGCTTTCAGGGGTGCGTCCAGCGGGAAGCCTGTATAACGGATATAGCATACGACTCCCGCAAAGCGGGGAAAAATGTTTTGTTTGTCTGTTTAAAGGGAGCAAAGGCTGACGGGCATGATTACGCAACAGCTGCTTATCAGGCAGGCAGCCGTATTTTTGCCGCCGAAAGGATGTTGGACCTGCCGGAGGACGCGCTGGTATTGATTTTTGACGACACCCGCGCGGCGCTTGCGGTGATGAGTGATAACTTTTTTTCACACCCCTCACAGGAAATTCAGGTAATAGGCGTTACGGGGACAAAGGGGAAAACAACCGTCACCCATATGATTAAATACGCGCTTGACAGGAGCGGATACAAATCGGGTTTGATCGGAACAATCGGCGCATTTGTTGGTGATAAAAAATATGCGACAGCGAACACAACCCCGGAATCCTATGACTTAAACAAACTGCTCAGGTTCATGATTCAGGAAAAATGTAAAGCAGTTTGTGTTGAAGTGTCCTCACTTGGGTTAAAGACGCACAGGGTTGATAAAATCGACTATGCTATCGGCGTTTTTACCAACCTGTCAAACGACCATATCGGCGGGGGCGAACATGAAAGCTTTGAGGAATATGTGTTTTGGAAGGAACAGCTTTTCAAGCATTGCGCGTTAAGTATTGTGAATATCGATGACCCTTACAGCAGCAACATGGTCCGTGCGTCATCGGGTAAAATCATCCGTTTCGGTATTGATAAAGGGGCGGATTATTCGGCAAAAAACATTGCGTTTATCAGAGAACAAGGCTTTTTGGGTGTCAAATTCGAATGTGTTTTTAACAATGAGCGTTTAGATGTTAAAGCAAATATGACCGGAAAGTTTACGGTTTACAACGCGCTTGCCGCAATCGCGGTGCTGGACACACTCGCTGTGCCAAGTTGGGCGATTAAAGAGGCGCTTGAAAATATTTCGGTCAGCGGCAGAGCAGAAATGGTGCGGGTTAGCGGCAAATTCGATGTTCTGATTGATTACGCGCACAACGGCGTGAGTTTTCAGAACATCTTAGAAACACTTAGAGAATACGAGCCGAAGCGACTGATTTGTCTGTACGGTTGTGTGGGTGACAGAGCACAGATACGGCGCAAAGAAATGGGGACTGTAAGCGGACGGCTCGCGGACATCAGCATTATCACTTCCGACGATCCCGGTTATGAGGATCCGGCAAAAATATGTGAAGAGATTGCACATTATGTGGAAGATGCCGGCGGTAAAGCGGTTAAAATCGTCGACAGAGAAGCGGCCGTTCATTACGCGCTGAGCATCCTTGAAGAGGGGGATATTCTCGTTTTGCTTGGCAAAGGGCATGAACTGTATCAAAAAATTAAAGGGAAAAAAATATATTTTTCAGAGCGGGCGTGTATTCAGGAATATTTTAACCGGTAATACTGTTTTGCATTAGTAATATTATCATATTGAGAAAATGGAGCTTGCTAACTGTAGAGTTAGTAATTGAAGGGTTAGCTTTGTTTGAAATGGTTTTCCAGTCCCGATAGAAACCAAAAATAGAGGGAGCGGTTCTGCTGCTTAAGTTTATGAAGCGAGTCGGGCCGGTATAAAAAATCTTTGCCAATTCCTTGCGGTCCGTCATCTCCGTTATTATTTCCGTTTCCTCGGCGTCGGTTTTTAGCGTATGTGATAGAGAGAAGCAGGTCTTCCCAGTTCATAAAAAGCAACCCGCTGTCGAAACAAGAATAGGCGTAGTAATCCGAACGGGTTCAGACGGATAAAAAGGAGTTGTATCTTGTCGCTTAGCTTTAAGCGGGTTGATACAACTCCATGTTTATAGGCACAATAAGATTATTACTTGATCAGCGGTTCATACATATCCGGCCGCCGGTCGCGGAACAACCCCCAGTTCATGCGGGTTTCACGAATTTTTTCAAAATCATACCCGGCCGTAATAAACCCTTCCTCATCCCGCCCTGCCTGCACCAAAATTTCGCCGGTTTCACCGGTCAAAAACGAAGAGCCGTAAAAACACAGGGAACTTGACTGCATGCCGTTTTCGGCACACGGCACAACCGTTTCGGTTCCGATACGGTTGGCGGCGGTTATGGGTATAATGTTCGCCGCCGCGTGACCCTGCATCACCCGCTGCCAGTGCGCGGCGCTGTCGCACCCCAGCAACGGTTCGCTGCCGATAGCGGAGGGATATAAAATGATATCCGCGCCCGAGAGCGCCATGATGCGCGCGGCTTCGGGAAACCACTGGTCCCAGCAGATGCCGACGCCGATACGACCGTATCGTGTGGCGAACACACCGAACCCCGTATTACCGGGGGCAAAATAAAACTTTTCCTGGTAGTAATGGTCATCCGGTATATGCGATTTGCGGTATACGCCGGTCAGGGTTCCGTCTGCGTCAACAACAGCGGCGCTGTTATAGGTGATATTTAAATCCCGCTCATAAAAACTCGTGACAATGACCGTGCCGGTTTCGGCGGCAACCCTGCTCATCAGCAGCACGGCAGGACTTTCGTTGACAGGTACGGCAAAATCATAAAAATCGTAACGCCGCTGCTGGCAAAAATATTCGCGCTCAAAGAGTTCCGGCAGCAGAATAATGTTCGCCCCGTCCGCCGCAGCGGCGCGTGCTAATGTCTCGGCTTTTGCAAGGTTTTCGCCCGTACTGCCCGCGCAGCCCATCTGCACGGCGGCAACTTTTATGGTTTCCATATAAATTCTCCTTTCGGTATTTGCTGGGTGATACAGTGAATATTCCCCCCGCCGAGCAGGATGGCACGCGCGTCAACCGGTACGATATCGCGCCCCCGGCACACACGGCTTAATATACGCTGTGCGCGGTCATCCGATGCGGCGTTGCGCCCGCCGAATTGCGGCATAATAATCGCTGTGTTCGTGAACAGGAAATTGATATAACTCGCCGCCAAACGCTCCCCCGGTTTTCGTTCGACTTCACCCGGGGCGAAAACAAAATTCATCATATCCCGCTTCTCAACCTCAACCGGATAATCCGGCAGGGGCAGTTTGTGTACGGTAATACGGCGACCTTTCGCGTCTGTCTGAGTGGCCAGATAATCATAATCCGCCTTACTCAGCGCATATTGCGGGTTATTTTCATCGTCTGTCCAGGCAAGAACCACCTCACCGGGCGCGGTAAAAACGCAGATATTGTCGACATGTTCATTGGTTTCATCATCCAAAATTCCCCGCGGCAGCCAAAGCACCTTTTCTGCCCCCAGGTAATCCTTCAGTGTCCGTTCAATACTATCCTTGCGAAGCGAGGGGTTGCGTCCGGGGCTCAGCAGACAGCTTTCCGTAACAAGGAGCGTGCCTTCACCGTCAGAGCAAACCGCTCCGCCCTCAAGTACAAACGCGCCGCTGTCGTAATAGGAACATCCGAGCGCCCGGCAAACCGCCGCAGCAAGGGCATCGTCCTTTTTATAATCCGTATAAAGCCCGTCCGCCTGCCCGCCCCAGGCGTTAAACCGCCAGGAAATGCCGCGCACCTCATGGCCGTTTGTGACGAAGGTGGGCGCGATGTCCCTTGCCCAGGCATCGTCGCTCTCAATTTCCAAGACCTCCGCTAAATTGCCCGCGGCTTCTTTGGCATGTTCAAAATCCGATTTACCCGCCAGCAGCCAGACCCGCCCGCTGTGTGCCGCCGCGCGGATTACGCAAAGAAAAGCCTCTTGCGCGACTTTTGGGTCACGGCCCCAACTGCCGGGGCGTGTCGGCCAAATGACCGCAATGCCTTCCTGCGGTGAAAACTCCCCGGGCATATAAAAACCGTCGCCGGCAGGTAATGTGAGGTGTTTCATTTTACGACAACCTGCCTTTAAACTCGTTGTAGCCGAATTCTATGACCATTTCACAGTCTCCGTTTTCCCGTTCATATACGATGGCCGGCAGAGGCAATCCGTTGAAGGTGTTTGTTTTAACCATGGAGTATATTGCCATATCGCCGAATATCAGCGTGTCGCCGACAGCCGGTACACGGTCAAAGCCGTAATCACCAATGATATCGCCCGCCAGACAGGTGCGCCCGGCAACCCGGCAGGTGACCGCGCGAGTACCCGGTTCGCCGGCACCCCGGAGCGGCGGACGATAAGGCATTTCCAGCACATCGGGCATGTGACACGCGGCGGAAGTGTCTGTGATCAGTATCGGCAACCCGTTATCCACCACATCGAGAACTTTTGTTAATAAAAAACCCGCATCCAGCGCGACTGCCTCGCCGGGTTCCAGATAGACCGTAAGCCCCCATTTTTCCTGTATACCCTTGATCAACCGTTCCAATGCCGCTATGTCATAGCCGTCTTTGGTTATATGGTGACCGCCGCCTAAATTAAGCCATTTCATCTGTGGCAAATACTCGCCGAACAATTTTTCAAAAGCGTTGAATGTGGCAATCAGGTCATCGCTGCCCTGTTCGCATAAAGTATGGAAATGCAGCCCTTCCACGCAGTCCAGCCTATCCGGGCGGAAATTTGTCCGTGTTACGCCAAGGCGTGAAAAATCGGCGCATGGATCATAAATGGCGTGCCCGGACTGCGTGGAATACTCCGGATTCACGCGGAGGCCAACACTTACCTCCGAACCTTTTAACACAGCGAGGTGTGCTTCCAGCTGCGTGAAGGAGTTAAAGACGATATGGCTGCAAATCCCCGCGAGTTCCCGCATCTCCCGCGCGGTATACGCGGGCGCGAACACATGATTTTCACCGCGCATTTCTTCATGCGCGAGCCGTGCCTCATATAGGCCGCTCGACTCCGCTCCGTCAAGGTACTGCGCGATGAGCGGATAAACACGAAACATCGAAAAGGCCTTTTGGGCAAGTAAAATCCTGCATCCGGTGTTGTCGCGCACCTGACGGAGAATGCGCAGGTTTTTTTTAAGCGCCGTTTCGCTGACAACGAAACAGGGCGTAGGCAGTTCATGTCTTTTCATTTTAGCACCGATACCTATTCAACCGTTTCGGGGTCTTCTATGATTTGCCAGGGGAGACCGTACTCATTGAGCATGGCCATAAACGGGTCGGGATCAAATTCATCCGTGGTGTAAACACCCGGTTTTTTCCACACGCCCTGCATAACCAGTGCGGTGCCGATCATCGCGGGTACGCCGGTGGTGTAACTGATGGCCTGGGAACCCAGTTCACGAAAACATTCCTGGTGGTCACAGACATTGTAAATATAGATCACGCGTTTTTTGCCGCCCTTTACGCCGGATATCAGACAGCCGATATTTGTTTTGCCGGTGGTGCGGGACCCCAGGGATGCGGGGTCGGGCAAGAGAGCTTTTAAAAATTGAATGGGCACGATCTTTGCGCCGTTAAAATCAATAGGCGCTGTGGAAAGCATCCCCACATTTTCAAGGCATTTCATATGCGTCAGGTAGCTTTGCCCGAATGTCATGAAAAAACGGATACGGCGAATCTCCGGGAAATTTTTGGCAAGGGCTTCAATCTCCTCATGGTGGAGCAGGTACATATCCTTTTTGCCGACCTGTGCAAAGTCATACGCGCGTTTGATACTCATCGCCGGAACTTCCACCCACTTGCCGTCTTCCCAATAACTGCCCGGTGCAGACACTTCCCGCAGGTTAATTTCCGGGTTGAAGTTGGTGGCAAAAGGATAGCCGTGGTCGCCGCCGTTGCAGTCCAGGATATCGACCGACTCAATATGATCAAAACAGTGCTTTTTCGCGTAGGCCACAAAGACACTGGTAACCCCGGGGTCAAAGCCTGTGCCGAGCAGTGCGGTAATCCCTGCGGCCTTAAAACGGTCATGGTAATCCCACTGCGGCCCGTATTCAAACAGCGCGGAAAAGCCCTTGTTCGCTGCCCTTTTTTCATACGCTTCGCGCCATTGGGGTTCGAGGGTATCCTCCGGCTCATAATTAGCCGTGTCAATATAATCAACGCCGCAGGCAAGGCAAGCGTCCATAATGGCCAAATCTTGGTAGGGCAGCGCGACATTCAGCACCGCCGAGGGTTTAACAGATTTTATCAGACGGACAAGTTCATCGACGCTGTCTGCATTGACTTGACGGGTGGATATCTTTGTTTTGGTTTTCCCCTCCAGCTTGCGTTTTAGTTCGTCGCATTTTGACAAAGTCCGGCTGGCCAGTATAAGCTCCGGAAAAACTTCGCTGTTTTGGCAGCATTTTTGGATCGCGACACCCGCCACACCTCCGCATCCGATTACAAGCAGTTTATTCATATCAGCTTTCTTCCCCTTCCAATAAATCCTCCACATAACGCGGCAGCATAAACGCCCCCGTATGCAGATTGGCTGTGTAATACCAGGTCTTTATTCCGCGTTTTTCCCAGCGTTCACGGTCAAAATGCTCAAGCGGATGGTATTTTTTTGAGGCGAAACCAAAGAGCCAGTAGCCTGCCGGGCAGGTTGGTATGTGCGCCTGAAAAACCCGGCTGATCGGGAAGCACCTGTATGCTTTGCGGTGCATGGCGCGGCAGGGCTCCTCATCCACATCAAAAAAAGGGCTGCCGTGCTGGTAAACCATAATTCCGTCTTCCCTTAAGGCCTTGTTGCAGTTGCCGTAAAATTCTTTTGTGAAAAGCCCGGCGGTATGGCCGAGCGGGTCGGTCGCGTCGTTGATGATTAAATCATATTCGTTGCTTTTTGAGCGGAGAAAGCGGAGCCCGTCCTGGTAATATACCGTGACGCGCGCATCGTCAAGCCCGCAGGCGTTGAGCGGGAAAAATTCGCGGCAAACATCAACAAAGAGTTTATCCTGCTCAACGACATCGATTGCCTCAATTTCATCATAATGCGCCAATTCGCGCGCGACCCCGCCGTCTCCGCCGCCGATTACAAGCACACGCCTGACCTTTGGGTGAACCGCCATGGGAACATGCACAATCATTTCGTCATAAGTAAACTCGTCTTTCTCGGAAAAAATGACACTGCCTTCGGACACGAGAAAGCGCCCGAATTCCGGTGATTCGAAAACGTCAATACGCTGATAGTCGCTTTCGCCGCTGAACAGCTGTTTTTCCACACGAATAGAATTCTGCACATTGCGTGTGTGACGGTCATTAAACCAGCACTCCAAATCAGCACCCCCCTTTCAACACATGAAGATATTCGATATTGGCGTCCTCCGGCCCCTGTATCGAACAGCCTTTGGCTTTGGCGTAGCGTATATAGTCCGCAATTTCGCCGGTGACGACTTCTCCCGGCGCAAGAATCGGAATGCCGGGCGGATAACACAGGACAAATTCGCTGCAAATGCGTCCTATCGCGGCATCAAGCGCAACGACCTCCTTTTCGGCGTAAAAGGCTTGCTGCGGCGTTTTTGCGACGACCGGCGTAATATACTCCGTCAAAAACTGCTCGGTTGGTTCTTTGGCATGAAGTCGGCGGATGTCAGCCAACGCACCGACGAGCCGTTCAATGTCCCGTATGCGGTCGCCTATGGAGATATAGGCGAGTATATTGCTGATATCTCCGAATTCAATCTGGATATCGTATTCGTCGCGCAGCAGATCATAAACTTCTATGCCCGCCAGGCCAATGTCCTTTGTGAACACGGAAAGTTTCGTCACATCAAAATCAAAAACACATCCGCCGTTGACCAGTTCCCGCCCGTAGGCGTAGTAACCGCCGATGGCATTGATTTCCTCCCGCGCGTAACAGGCCATGTCCGCTACTTTTTCAAATGATTCCCGGCCGCGAAGCGCAAGGTTTCGGCGGGAGATGTCAAGGCTTGACAACAGCAGGTATGAGGCACTTGTTGTCTGCGTGAGGTTGATTATTTTTTCCACATACCTTGCGTTCATATCCGGGCCTGTCAGCAATAAAGAACTCTGCGTCAGGCTTCCGCCGGACTTGTGCATGGATACGGACGCCATATCCGCGCCGGCTGCCATTCCGCTCAAAGGAAGGTTGTCGTTAAAATAAAAATGTGTGCCATGTGCTTCGTCGGCAAGCACCTTCATCCCGTGCGCGTGAGCAAGGCGAACAAGGGAGCGCATATCGGAACAGATGCCGTAGTAGGTCGGGTTGTTTACAAGCACCGCTGCGGCGTCGGGATTTTGGACAATTGCCCGCTCAAGATCCGCAATTTCCATGCCGAGCGGGATGCCGAGTTTCCTGTCAACACGCGGGTCCACATAAACCGGCTCCGCGCCGCACAACACAAGCGCGTTGATGGCGCTTTTGTGAACATTGCGCGGCATAATGATTTTATCACCGCTTTTGCAGACGGATAATATCATGCTCTGTACGCTTGCGGTGGTGCCGTTCACCATAAAAAAGGCATGCGCTGCCCCGAATGCGTCGGCAGCCAGTTCACCGGCCTCCTTGATGACCGAGACAGGGTTGCACAGATTGTCCAGCGGTTTCATGGAGTTCACATCTATACCGACACATTTTTCACCAAGAAGCTCAGTAAGTTCGGGATTGCCGCGGCCCCGCTTGTGGCCGGGGACATCAAACGGTACAATCCGTTGCTTGCGCATGTGTGAAAGCGCATCCAAAATCGGCGCGTTTTTTTGAAGCTGCAAATTCAAGGCGTTCCCCTCCTCTTCCGTTGGCAAAAAAAATAAACAGGCGGTTAATAAACCACCTGTTGTAAAATGTTGTCCACCCGTTTATGCGTGAAAACGCAGGGTAAAACAATATTTCGGACGTTTCATTCAGAGTTTGGATAGCGATTAGCGCCGCTACTCTTATTGACCGTTTCACAAGTGGGGGCAACAGATTGCCCGGTTCATATACCAACTTATAAAATCTGAGCCTATAGCTCAATCAATAATGTGACGCTTTTCGTCACACGCGGCGTCGGCCAGCCCTGTCCGAGGGGCATTTTTACTCGGCCTTTGTTGCGTAAGGTTTTTACGCGACAAGACGAATTATATCACAGAACGCGGCAATGTCAAGGTTTTTTATTATCAGTCCTTTCCGTTCCGGCAGCAGCGCCTTGCCCGGCGGGGTTTCAGCAACAATTTATTTAAGCCGTCAGGTTTTACATGCAATCCCCGTAAAACTCCGCGATATATGCCTCAACCTCTTTTCGTGTTCCTCTATACGGTCCCGGCGTTTCCATCTTGACGGAAACCGTCGCGGTGGCAATAAGCAGGGAGTCTTTGATGTTGTGTGTCAGCCTTTCGTTGATATACGCGGCAAAGGTGGTGTCACCCCTGCCGGTTCTGCCGCTTAAATTCCTCGAGCGTATCGGGCAGGTGTAAAAGTCCTTGCCGTCGTAGATTAACACCTCGGTGTTGTGTGTAATCATAATTTCTTTGGCGCCCCAGCCGTAAAGCAATTTAGCCGCTTCCCTGCGGTCGGTCAGCCCGGTCATAATCTCCGCTTCCGCGGCATCGGTTTTGAGGTAAGTGATGAAAGGTAGCATTTCCTCTTTATCCGCCCAGTCCTTAAAAAACAGGGAGCCGTCGGCGTCATTGCGGTTGCGCAGGCAGGCTTGTACATCCACGGCGACAGCGCCTTTTTGAGAGAGGGCTTTCATCATCTCGTTATCGAAATCGCCGTAAATAAGCCCGGCGAAATGATAGATATCCGCGCTCAAATCCGCCGGGACATCTTCAATGGTAAACGGGTCGCCCTGGCTTGTGCAGGCGCTGGTGCGGCGCTCTTTCTCCGGGGTCAGGTATCGGTTCATCATGTCGGTGGAGCGTTTGGAAGAAATCAGGTAAATGTCCTCCGCGGGCAGGGTGAAGGCCTTCATACGCTCAGCATCTTGCGGGGCAACCTTTGTCAGCGCGGCAACCTTGTGCCCGAGCGCGTAAGCGGAAGCGGAGGAATACAGCACGGCGCCGCCCTCGATGCTGGTTTTATTGCCCAGGTAGTCCGTGTCTTTATCCACGGTGATATGGCCGACAATCAGCGAATTATAATGTTTCATATTTATACTCCCGTTCCTGTTGTTTGTTTGTCCGGCGAAGCTTTTTATTATGCGGTAAACCGGTGGAACTGTCAGCGAAAAGAATAACATTATAGTTTGTGTATTGTCAATCGGCAGGCACGAGTAAACTGATAAACAATATAAAATTATCGAATAACAACAAATAATTATTGACAAACAAAGTATCCGGTGCTATACTCGGCTTAGAACAGCAATCCGGACAATCCGATCAGCGCGCTTTCTCACCATATAAACTCATATCACTTTGAACACAGGAAGGAATGACGATACAAATGAAAAAAAGCAAATGGTTCCCGAATCTTTTATTTGCCTTAACGATTACGGCCATTGTCTGCGGCCTTGGCGCCGGGGTATCTTTGCCGTGGATACTGCGGGCATATCTGGACTTTATCCATGTGAGCGTAAATATGAAATGGATGCTGTTGCTGCTGTACACAACCTATTTCCCGTTCATGGTTATCTGGGCGGCCGTGTTCAGGCTCTGCCGCAATTTAGCCAACGACCGTCCGTTTTGTGAAAACAGCATCCTGAACTTAAAGCTTATCAGTGCCTGCTCCTTTTTTGACTTTATAATTTTTATTGCCGGGACATTTATTTATATGCGCATGGCCTTTTTTATTCTGGCAGGCGCAGCGCTTATGATCGCGGTAATTTCCGCAATTATTCGGGAACTTGTGATACGCGGCATTGAGTTGCGGGAGGAAGTCGATTTGACGATCTAACGAGGTGGAGAAGCAGTCACACTTCTCAACCTCTTCCCATTATAAAAAGGATGTGAGCTCAACATGGCAATTATCATAAACTTGGATGTCATCATGGCAATACGCAAAATCGGGGCGACCGAGCTGGCGGATAAAATCGGCATCACCC
>CAYUWQ010000039.1:11443-13040 GCA_964448455.1 uncultured Eubacteriales bacterium
ATGGCAATACGCAAAATCGGGGCGACCGAGCTGGCGGATAAAATCGGCATCACCCCCGCCAATCTTTCGATATTAAAAAACAACAAGGCCAAAGCCATCCGCTTTTCAACGCTGGACGCGCTGTGTGAAGCGCTCGACTGCCAGCCTGCGGATATTATGGCTTACGAGAAGGAGAATACATAATGGAAACCAACAATGGCAACAGCGGCTTGCCGGCGGTCCAAAAGCCGCAGCCCGCGCCTTCAACCCCGCCTGTAGCAGCACCAACACCTGCCCCGGTTCCCCCGCAATATTATGTCGCACCGCCGTTTCCCCGCGCCCCGAAAACCCCGGTGGTTTTTGACAAAACGGACAGCCTTTTTTCCGCGCTGGCGGTGGCAATCGGTTTTCTCTTTTTTGAACTGATTCTCTTTGGCGGGCTTGGGTTCGGCGTGCCCGCTTTCTTTGCCGCCGCTTATACCGGTGTGCTGATTTACGGCATAAAAAGCAAAAGCATGGATATCAAAAAGGGGGTACCGCTGGGCATCCCGATTGTGCTGCTGTTGTTGTGTTTTATACTGTTTGACAACCCCGTGCTCGCGGTGCTCAACCTGTTTTTCCTCTTCTTCCTCGCCACGCTGCAGTTTATGACCATGTTCGGTGTGCGGGATCATGAAAAGCTGTCAAAAGGCGTGGTGTTTGATTTTTTCGGCGGGTTTGTGGGCCGGCCTGTTATGAACCTGGACAAGCTGTTTGTAATTGCCGCCAAAGGCACCAAAGGCAAAGACGGCAAGCGGATGGGGTTCCGTATTCTGATTGGCGTCATCATTTGTGTCCCGCTGCTTGCGGTGATTCTTTCACTGCTTGCCAGTGCCGATTTCGCTTTTGAAAGTGTGCTGAAAAAAATTGCGGATTTCATCGGTGACAGCGTGTGGGAATACTTCGGCAAGCTGATGCTCGGCATTGCTGCCGCTGTTCCGCTGTTCGGCGCGTTTTATGCCTTCCGGTATAAGAAGAGTAAAGGCGCGGTGCGGGTGCCGAACATTGCCGGCAATCTCGACAGGGTGGTCGCCTATACGGTGCTGAGCGTCGTCTGCGCGGTTTATCTGTTCTTTTTGTTTGTGCAGTTCAACTATATGTTTTTTGCCTTCGGCGGCAAACTGCCCGGCGGATTTATTTATTCCGAATACGCCCGGCGCGGATTTTTTGAGCTGGTGGCGATTGCGGCAATCAATCTCGGTTTGCTGGTTGCTTTTTATCTGTTCACCGCAAAGAAAGACGGCGGGATTGCAAAGTTTTTAAGAGGATATTTGTTAACACTATCCGGCATTACGGTTGTCATCATCGCCTCCGCCGTTTCAAAAATGGTGATGTATATGCAAGTATACGGGCTCACACAGCTTCGCGTGTATACCTCTTGGTTTATGGTGCTGACCGCTGTGATATTTCTGCTGGCAATTGTTAAAATCATTTCGCGCAAATTCAACGCGGTCAAAATTATCTGTGTCTTTTTCACCGCGTGGTTTTTGGTGCTGAATTACGCCGGGGTTGATGCGCTGATAACAAAGTATAACATCGCGAAGAGCGAACAGAATCAAAGCGTTGCGCTGGATGTCAA
>CAYUWQ010000040.1:0-12997 GCA_964448455.1 uncultured Eubacteriales bacterium
TAATCTCCGTTGCCCAGGTACATGCCTGTGCGGGTTTGCCAAAGGGGGATGTCCATGCTCCCCAATGTAATATACTTTTTCAGCCCTGTCATCATGTACTGCAGTACGCGCGGTTTTACTGTTTTCATATCTTCAGCCCTTTCATTACAACTAACAATATAATACAGTAAATCCCCGTAAATGCAACAAAAGTTGTAAAATATGATTGAATTATGATAGTACCTGTGTTACAATTCTACGGATACTATGCTTTGGCATACTATTAAACATAGACGCGCCGGGGGGCGGGCTGCCGTTGCTGTGCCGTCTTAATCATAAGGAGGAAGTTTTTTTGAAAGTGTACAACGCAAAAAATATCAGAAACATCGCTGTCGCCGGCCATGGCGGCCGGGGCAAAACCACTCTGGCGGAAGCCATGCTGTTCCTTGCCAAAGCGACGGACCGCCTGGGCAGGGTTGCGGAAGGAACTTCCGTGCTGGATTACGACGCGGAGGAAAAACGCCGCAGAGCGTCCGTTTCCACAGCTGTTGCCCCGTTGGAATGGAAAGATGTTAAATTAAATATCATCGACACACCCGGCCTGTTTGATTTCGCCGGCGGTGTCAGCGAAGGCGTGCGCGCGGCAGAAAGTGTATTGATTGTCACCGCGGCCGGCTCGGGTTATGATGTCGGCGCCGCGAAAGCGTTCCGCGCCGCCAAAGACCGAGGCATCGCCAAGATGTTCGCCGTTACCCGCTGTGACGCGGAAAACACTGATTTTTACAAAACATTTGACGCGCTCAAGGCGGAGCATGAGGCAAAAATCTGCCCTGTTGTGATCCCCTTTATGCAGGGCGACAAAGTTGCCGCCTACATTGACCTCACCACGGACAAGGCGTTCGAATACAAGGACGGCAAGGGTAAAGAAGTTCCCCTGCCCACCGGCGGCAGAATAGACGAGATGAAGGACATCTTCAACGAAGCTGTCGCCTCCGCCGATGACGCCTTGATGGAAAAATTCTTTGAGGGCGAAACCTTCACCCCGGAAGAAGTGGCCATGGGGCTTGCCAAAGGCGTGGCGAAGGGTGATATCTACCCTGTGTTCGCCTGCGCCGGCCATACCATGGACGCGGTTGACCTGATGATGGATTGTTTGGTTGCCTCCGCCCCCAATGCCGCTGAAAACGCGGGTGAAACGGTTGACGGTGAACTCCTCCCCTGCGATGAAGCCGGACCCTTGGCCGCCGTCTGCTTTAAGACCATTGCCGACCCGTTCGTTGGCAAAATGTCCTTCTTCAAGGTTGTTTCCGGTAAAATCACCCCCGATGCCGCCGCCTACAACGCCCGCACGGGTGAAAGTGAGCGCATGGGTAAAATCATCACCATCCGCGGCTCCAAGCAGGAAGACGCGACTTGCATCCCCGCCGGTGACATCGGCGTTGTAACGAAGCTGACCGGCGTAAACACCGGGGACACGCTTTGCAGCCCCAAAAAGGTGATCCGCCTTGACAGTGTCGCCTTCCCCGCGCCGTACCTGTCCATGGCGGTAAAAGTGCGCAAAAAGGGTGAGGAGGACAAAGTTGCCTCCGGCCTCGCAAGGCTTGTGGAAGAAGACCCGACCATCAAATATTTCAACAACAGCGAAACGCGCGAGCAGGTCCTTTCGGGCCTGGGTGAGCAGCATTTGGATGTTGTTGTGTCCAAACTCAAATCCAAGTTCGGCGTGGAAGTCGACCTCGCCGTACCGAAGGTCGCTTACCGCGAAACCATCCGTAAAACCTTTGAAGCCCACGGCAGGCACAAAAAACAGTCCGGCGGCCACGGTCAGTTCGGCGATGTGTATATCCGCTTTGAACCGGGCACTTCCGAAGAACTCGAGTTCTGTGAAGAAATCGTCGGCGGTTCCGTGCCCAAGCAATACTTCCCCGCGGTGGAAAAAGGCCTGCGCGAGGCCGTTTCAAAAGGCTTTTTGGCCGGCTATCCGATGGTGAACCTCAAGGCTACTCTTTACTTCGGCTCCTACCATCCCGTGGACTCGTCCGAAATGGCGTTTAAGACCGCCGCCGGCGTCGCCTTCCGCGAAGGCATCCCCAACGCCTCCCCGACCATCCTGGAGCCCATCGGCACGCTCAAAGCCTATATGCCGGATGATAACCTCGGCGACATCATGGGGGACATCACCAAGCGCCGCGGCCGCGTGCTCGGCATGGGTCCGTCGGAAGAACCGAAAATGCAGGAACTGATTGCGGAGGTTCCGATGGCCGAAATGGGCGATTTCGCCACCGTGCTGCGCTCCGTTACCGCCGGCAGAGGCTTCTTCTCGCTGGAATTCGCACGGTATGAGGAAGCGCCCCCTGCCACGGTGCAAAAAATTATCGAAGCGCATAAGGCCGAAGCCGAAGAAGAAGATAAATAAGATTGCAAACGGGGCGGGCTGTTGCCCGCCCCTGAAACTATCATCAAGAAAGGATGGAAACCGCCATGCGCCGCAACAATTTGCTTGCCCTGCTCATTCACACCGTCATCGGCGCCGTACTCTATATTTTCGGCAACCTGATTTTTCAGTCTGTCAACCGGATAACCGCCATGCTTGTGCTGGTTGTTTTTTACGCGCTTTACTTTTTGTTTGCTTTTCTGCTGGCGCGTTTCCGCGCTTTTGACACAAGCAAAAAGAAACTGACCCATGTGCTCCTGCCGAGTATCGTCATGCTCGGGGCCGTCGTTTCGCTGTACGCGGTTCAGTTCTCTTCCGATTCCGCCTTGTTCGGCGTGCTTGTCGGCCTGTTCGGGCAGCCGGTGGAATTTATTCTGGCAATAACCGGCAACAGGCTGCAGCAGGGGTTTTCAATTCTTGGTGTACTCCTTCAGTGTATTACCCCCGCGCCGCTCATCTGGTTCGGGCTTGTGTCCGGCAGTAAAAACAAGATTGACGGCAGCTGAACGGGTAAGTTAATATAAAATGGTTCGGGCGGACAATTGTCCGCCCGGTTTTTTATACAGTTTTTATTGGGATTTGTACCTGATAATACAAAATTTTTCTCTTCTTCTGCATACTAATTGCATACTAACAGTTCTAATTATTAGAATCATTAGAAAGAGTATTCAAAACCGGTGCTGACAATTGCCCGCGCCATAGGATTTATATCAATACTATTGGCTGCTCTTGCGTTTTTCCCAAAGCCGCTGAAACACCTTAATCACTTCCACTATCGGGATGACCGACAGCGCGAGCCCCATGGCGACGGCATATTCAAGGGGTGAAATCTCGGTGAACCTGAACGCTGTTTTAAGGAACGGCACATAGATAACCGCCGCGGTCAGCAGCATGGAGGCGCCCATGCCGAGGTAGAGGAAAAGGTTGTGGCTGCCGCGCGCGCCCATGGCGAGTACCGAGCCCCGGCGGGAACGCATGTTGAAGGAATGGAAAATTTCGCACATCGACAGGGTGAGGAATGCCATGGTGATGCCGTCGCTGCTCTGGGCGATCTGCCAGACACCGTTTTCGATACGCTCGCCTATAAAATACGCCAGCAGCGTCAGGCAGGCGACAAGCGTGCCCTGGTAAAGGATGTCCCCGCCCATCCCATGGGCAAATATGCCGTCTTTCACTGCCCGGGGGCGGCGAAGCATGATGTCTTTTTCGCCCTTTTCCAGCCCGAGCGCCAGCGCGGGGATGGTGTCGGTAATGAGGTTGATCCACAGCAGGTGAACCGGTAATAAAATGGTAAAGTTCAGCAGAGCGGCGGCAAAAATAGCGAGCACTTCGCTGAGGTTGGAGCCGAGCAGGAACTGGATAGCTTTGCGGATGTTGTCATAAATCCGCCGGCCTTCCGCCACGGCGGAGACAATGGTCGCGAAGTTGTCGTCCGCGAGCACCATGTCCGCCACATTTTTGGTTACATCCGTGCCGGTAATACCCATGCCCACGCCGATGTCCGCGGCTTTGATAGACGGCGCGTCGTTGACGCCGTCGCCCGTCATGGCGGTCACATAGCCGGCTGCGCGCCAGGCCTTTACAATGCGCACTTTGTGTTCGGGTTGTACGCGTGCATAGACATAGAGTTTTTCCACCTTTTCGGCAAACTCCTTGTCACTCATCTTTTCGAGTTGCGCGCCGGTAATCGCTTCAGCGGCGTCGTCAATAATGCCGAGTTCCATCGCGATAGCCACAGCCGTATCCCGATGGTCACCGGTAATCATCACGGGTTGTATACCCGCCGAACGGCATTCCTCAATGGCGGCCGTCACCTCCGGACGCACCGGGTCAATCATACCCGTTAAGCCGATAAAGACCAGTTCTTTTTCCAAGTCATCCGGGTGTGTGGATGCCGGCATGGCGTCATACTCTCTGTAGGCGGCCGCAAGCACCCGCAGCGCTTTGTCCGCCATACGCTTGTTTTCGGCTAATATTCCGTCCGCAATTTCGGGTGTCATCGGAACGATTTTGCCGTCCCGGTGCGCAAAAGCACACTTTTTCAGCACCTCGTCGGGCGCGCCCTTTGTGTATTGTATAAAGCCGTTCTCCGCTTCATGCACGGTGGACATCATCTTGCGCAGGGAGTCAAAGGGTGCTTCCCCGACGCGGGGGGTTTTTTCTTTTAGTTCGTTTTTATTCAGTGCCAGCTTAGCCGCGTAAGCCACAAGCGCCGTTTCCGTCGGCTCGCCGGTTATTTTGCCGTCCTTGTCTATTTCCGCATCCGAGCACAGCGCCATCGCGGCAGCCAGCAGTTTTTCATCCGTGCCGAAAAACTCGGTGACGGTCATTTTGTTCTGGGTAAGGGTACCGGTTTTGTCCGAACAGATCACCTGCGCGCTGCCGAGGGTTTCCACCGCGGTGAGCTTGCGGATAATCGCGTTTTTCTTGGACATTTTCGTCACACCGATGGACAGCACCACCGTGACAACCGCGACGAGCCCTTCCGGGATAGCAGCGACCGCGAGGCTGACCGCGAGCATAAACACACCGAGCGCGAGTTCAAAATCCAACGGTACATTGTTGAGCATCTGTATGGCGATTTTGAATCCGAAAATAAACACACAGATGCCGATAACCACAAAGGTCAGTATTTTGCTCAGCTGTGACAATTTGATCTGCAGGGGTGTCTGCCCCTGCTCGGCCTGGGTGATGGCGTGGGCGATTTTGCCCATTTGAGTGTCCATCCCCGTGGCGACGACAACCGCTTTGCCCCTGCCGTATACTACTGTGCTGCCCATATACATCATATTTTTACGGTCGCCCAGGGTGATGTCGCCGTCGTTTGAACCGGTGAGTTTGTCAATCAGTTTGTTCACGGGTACAGATTCCCCCGTCAGCGCGGCTTCCTCGATTTGCATACTCGCGCATTCAAAAATGCGGCAGTCGGCGGGGACGGCATCGCCCGCGTCAAAAATCACCACATCGCCGGTGACAAGATCCTCGCTTTTGATTTGGACGATCTTACCGTCGCGAAGCACCTCGCTGAGCGCGCCTGCCATTTCCTGCAGGGCTTCTATAGCCTTTTCAGCCTTGCTTTCCTGGTAAACGCCAAGCACGGCATTGATGACCACCACAAACAGGATAATAATGACATCAGCCGGAAATTCATTTTCAATCACCGCGACAACGCCCGAAACAACGGCGGCGGCAATGAGGATGATGATCATCGGGTCGAGCATCTGCATGGCGAAGCGTTTGAGCAGGGAATCCTTCTTGGCCGCGTCCAGTATGTTTTTACCGTCGCGCGCGAGGCGTTCCTCCGCCCGGGCTGTTGTCAGCCCCTGCGCGGAACTCTCTACCTGCGCGAATACATTTTCAACGGTTTCCAGGTGATATTTCATTCGGCTACTCTTTTCCGCCGCCGCAGCGGCAGTTTTCATCTTCATGCAAGCGGTAAAAAAGACCCTTGGCAGATGGTTGTCTGCCAAAGGTCTTGCTTCCAATGGGTCCGGTGCCAGCCGATAAAATCGACGGTTGTTGACAGACGGATCAAGCTTCGGGATTGCCGAAACTTTCAAGCTACTCCCCTTTAGTATAATAAAAGTATAATCATATTACCACATTCTCGTAAAATGTCAATGGGTCTCTGGCAACAAACGGGTTTGGCCAGTTTGACGGCGCTGTGCGGATTATCTCCCTGTCGAACCGAAGCCGCCCGCCCCGCGTGAGGTTTCGTCCAGATTGTCCGCTTCAAACACGGGCAAAAGCGCGACCGGCATCACAATAAGCTGCGCGATACGCTCCCCGGGCATAACCTTATACGGTTCATCATACTGGTTGACCAGCCCCACACAGATTTCACCCCGGTAGTCGCTGTCAATAACCCCCACGCCGTTTGTCAGCCCCAAGCCGTGCTTGATGGCCAATCCGCTGCGCGCGAACACAAAGGCGGCAAACTCCGCATGCGGCAGCGCTATCGCGATGCCGGTCGGAATGACGGCATGCCCCCTGCCCGGAACAATCAGCGGCGCGTCCAAACAAGCGCACAAATCAAGCCCGGCGCTGCCCGGCGTTGCCCGCCGCGGTATGTTCGCGCTGTCCCTCGTTTTAATGATTTTAATACTATTCATTCGCCGCACCCTCCTTCGCCTCATGACGCCTTTCATTGAGTTCCGCTAATAGCCTTTTGTGCTCCTCATCGCTCAACGCGTATTTCCAGGTCGGTATGACCGACAGCACGCCGCCGATGGCCGGCGGTATGGAGACAAGGAAAAACAGTATCATCATATATGGGGCGTATTTATCCTCCAGCCGCGGAATGCCGCCCGCGGCGATAAAATCATTGAGTTCGCCGACCGCCTTGTCCGAAAACCCGACAACGGAGTAAGCAACGCCGCTTAAAATTGTCGCGATACCGGTGGTGAGTTTAACAATAAAGGTTTGCCCGGAAAAGAAAACGCCGTCCGGCCGGATACCGTTGCGGTGCTCCTCATAATCCACCGCGTCTGCAATCATATAACTCTGCAGAACTGTCGTAACGCCGTTTGTCGCGCCGCCGAAGGCAAACATCACAAAGCACAGCACCAAAAACAACGGTTGTGTCAGCCCTTTCGGGGAACTGAGGTACAGCAGGAACAGCAACACAAAGGGGATGGTGCCCAGCAGATTGCCGTAGTTGTATATATCTTTTTTAGTGAAACGCTTGATTAAGTTCGGCGCGAAAGCCATCGCGGCGAATTGCCCGACGAACATACCTCCCCCGAGCATAACCATATAAACGACAGCCATCTTCGGGTCCTTGCTCGCGTAATAATAGGATACCAGCGGCATCGCCGCAAGGCCCAGCAGCGCTTTCGGGCTGCCGAGCAACCCGGACAGCAGAATTTGGCGGAACGGCTTGTTGGTCCACATCAGGGCGAAGTTTTCTTTTAAGGTGTGCGATTCCTTGGAGGCGGGTATCCTTTCCCGCGTGAAGATGCCCACCAGTTGGAAAAGCCCTGAACCGACCACGCCGAAAATAACCGCTGTCGCAATAAAGCCCATTCGTTCCCCGGCCGCGGCAGCGGAAACCGTATCCGTGGCCTCAAATAGATGCGTGAATTTTTCACCCAACGCGAGCGCGAGGGGCTGTATGGTCAGCAGCGCTGCCCCGCCGCCGATGCCCGCGGCAATTCTCGCTAAGGACAGCAGCTTGGCGCGGTCTTTGTCGTCCTCGCTCATGAGCGCGGTAATGCTCCACAGCGGAATGTCTCCGACGGTGTAGGTCATGCCCCACAAAACATAGGTAATCGCCGCCCAACTGACAATCAGGGCATTGTTGCCTTCAAACATGTGCATGGACGGGTCAAAAAAACCGAAGTTGACAAAACACAGTACCGTAATAATCAGGATCGGGCCCGGCACCGCGAGCAGATACGGGCGGCATTTGCCGATTTTTGTGCGTGTTTTGTCCACAATGGTACCCATCATCGGGTCATTGAAGGCGTCCCAAACGCGCGCGATGGCCATAATGGCGCTCACAGCGATAGCAGGGATTAAAATCGTAAACTGCAGGTAATAGGCAAGCGACGCGCCGATGATGTTGTAGAGGATGTTTTGCCCCGCAAGCCCCAGCAAATAGATGTTGCGTTCTTTTGCGGTATAGGTTTTCAGCCGGTTCTCCATTCGTTTTCCCCTTAATTGTTTTGATTTTCCGCTTCTTTGGCCTCATGACGCCTTGTGTTGAGTTCGCCCAGTATTCTTTTATGTTCCTCGTCGCTGAGCGCGTAGCGCCAGGTCGGGATGACCGCGAGAATTCCGCCGATGGCAGGCGGTATCGATACAAGGAAGAATAAAATCATCACATATTTCGCGTACTGCGGCGCTGTTCTCAACAGGTTGCCATTTGCGATAAAAGTGTTAATTTCTTCCACCTTCGCGTCGGAGAACCCGACGACGGAATAAGCAATTCCACTGAGGATGACCGCGATGCCGTTGCACAGTTTGCCGATAAAAGTAAGTCCGGAAAAAAAGATGCCGTCCGGACGGATGCCGCTCAAATGCTCCTCATAGTCCACCGTGTCCGCTATCATAAAAGACTGCAGAACGGATGAAAATCCGTTGGCTGCGCCCCCCGCCGTGAACAAGACCAGGCAGACCGCCAAATATGCAGGCTCAACGAGTTTTTGCGGCGCGCTCAAGTAGAGAAGGAAAAGCGCTGCAAACGGAATCACACTGAAAAGGTTGCTGTAGTTATAGATATCTTTTTTTGAAAACTTTTTAATCAGCGCCGGGCAGATACCCATTGCGGCGAACTGGCCCAAAAACATGCCGCCGCCGAGCAGCGCCATATAGAAAACCATGGCATTGGCATCCTTGTTGGAATAATAGTAGGTCACCAGCGGCATGGCGGCCAATGCCAGCAGATAGCGCGGACTGCCCAGCAGGCCGGATATCATAATCTGGCGGAACGGTTTGTTTTGCCACATCAGTGCAAAGTTTTCCTTCAGCGTGCGTTTTTTTGGGGAGGCCGGTATCCGCTCCCGGACAAAAATGCCGGCCAGCTGAAACATCACGCACGCAACGAGCCCGAACCCTGCCGCAGCAACAATAAAGCCCATGCGCTCCCCCGCCGCCGCGGCTGACACCTTATCGGTGGATTCATAATATTCCGAAAACTTTTTCCCAAGGGCGATGGCGACCGGCTGCACACTCAGCAGCGCGATGCCGCCGCCGACACCCGAGGCAATACGGGCGTAGGAGAGCAGCTTCGCGCGGTCCCGGTCATCCTCACTCATGAGCGCGGTGATGCCCCACAACGGGATGTCCCCGATGGTGTAGGTCATCCCCCAGATGACATACGCCCCCGCCGCCCAGAGGACAATCAGGGCATTTCTGCCTTCAAATGTCCCCAGTGAGGGATCGAAAAAACCGAAATTCAAAAAACACAAAACGGCTGTAATATATATCGGCACCGGAACAGCCAGCAGATAAGGGCGGCACTTGCCGATTTTTGTCCTTGTTTTGTCCACAACGGTACCCATCATCGGGTCGTTTACCGCGTCCCACGCCCGCGCGACCGCCATCATCACGCTCACGGCAATGGCGGGGATAAGGATGGTGAACTGTAAATAATAGGCAAGCGAAGCGCCGATGACGCTGTAAATAATGTTCTGCCCCACCATGCCCGCCAGATACATATTCCGCTCTTTTGGCGTATAAGTTCTTAAGCCGCTGCCGTCTATAAAAGTTTCCCCCTCGCGTTTATGTTTATTCCACACCCCTGTAATACAGTCCTCTTGTAAACTCGCCCTGCGGCGGTTTTCCGCCCCGGTACGCGGCGATGATTTGGCCGCACTCCGCTTTTGTTTCCATGGTAAAATACAGCAGGATAAAATCCATGTTCTTCATTTCCGTCAGCCTGTCTGCCATATACAGCGGGCGGGAATTAAGAAGCTCGGCAAAGCCGTTGGCGCACACCACGGGGAAGTCAATGCCCATTCTGTCCGTAATCGAGCCCTGTTTTGTGCAGGCGGCGCAAGAGATTCCGTTGGCAACGGGGCAGTTGCGCGTGAGCATGAGCGGGAGCCGCCCGTATGCGATAAGCCCGCGCGGGAGCGTTCCCCCGATGGCGGCGGCTTGTTCAAGCGTGAGCTCAAAAGACAACGAAGCTTCAGTGACACCCATGGCCGCTGTCGCGGCCATCGCGCGTGTATTAAAAATATTGGTCCCTAACCCCGCGTGTACGGCGAATCCTTCGTCCCTTGCGAGGGCTATGCCGTCGAGCGTGCCGGCGCAGGCTGTTCTTACTCCGGCTGTTTTCGCCCGCCGTAAAAGCTTGATTACTTCTTCGCTGCTGCCAAAAATGCCGCGCGGAAGCTCGACTGCCGTATCCACACCTATATCCGTCAGCTTTTTCAGTTCTTTTTCCCCGGTATGAAGCGGCAGAATGATTCGTTTGATTCCCTGCAGATCCCCGGGTATTTGATCCGCGTCGGCAAACCGCGCGTAAAGCGCGCAGGTTTTCGGGCGGCGGGCAGATGTTTCTTCCTTTGCCGGCGTCGTAAATGCCGCCGGGGTTCTCTGTTCCAACGCAGCATTCAACTCTTCGAGTGCCTCGCGGCGCAACGCGTTTATCACCGAAACGGACGCAAAAAGTCCCTCGTCCAGTTCTATATCGATATCGCGGGCATAAAACTGCGTACCGCCGCATTTTTGCAGCTGTTCCTCAACCGTTTCTTTGCCGAGGGGGGTGTTCTTTGCCGTCTGCGGTATCGTTTCCGATTGAATAAAAACGCTCCTGCCCCATGCGCCGGCTGCCAGGGTAAGCGGCTCACCCGCAACACAGGTAAACGCAAAATCAACCGGCACCAGCGGTTTTTCGTTATCATAGAGCCGCGCGAGGGTTGAAAGCACAGGCGCCGCCGCGGTGACATCATCCTTTTGCCGTGTGCCGAACATCGCCCTGCCCCGCTCGCCGCGGTAATAACCATCCGTAAAGCCGGAGCGTGAAAACACCGCCTGCAGGTTTTGCACCATCTCGGGTTTCAGTTCCCCGCGCTGCGCTTCACGGCAGGCGGTCACGGCGGCGGCAACATATTCCGGCCGTTTCATCCTGCCTTCGATTTTGAAGGAAGCGATGCCGAGCTTCGTCATGTCTTTCACATAGTCGATGAGCGACTGGTCTTTTAAACTCAAGTCGTAACCCGTACCGTTTTCCGCCCCGAAAGGCAGACGGCAGGGCCCGGCGCAAAGCCCGCGGTTCCCGCTGCGGGAGCCGAGCATCGCGCTCATATAACACTGGCCGGAAACGCTCATGCAAAGCGCGCCGTGAACAAATATTTCCAGCTCAAGGGGCGCGTTTTGCGCCAGTTTAACAATTTCAGTCCGTGTGAGTTCCCGCGGAAGGATAGCCCGCGAAAATCCGAGTTTTTTGAGCATTTTAAGACCGGCCGGGGTCTGCACCGACATTTGCGTGGACGCATGCAACGGCATATCCGGCGCAGCTTGCCTTACAAGTGCGGCCAACCCCAAATCCTGCAAAATAAGCGCGTCTGCGCCGGTCGCGCAGGCACGCTGAGTGATTTGAATAGCCCGGTCAAAATCGCTGTCCGCCAATAGCGTGTTCAGGGTGATATACGCTTTCACGCCCCTGGCATGGCAGTATTTGATTGCTTCTTGTATTTCACCGTCATTAAAATTGTCTGCCGAACGGCGGGCGTTAAGCGTTTTGCTGCCGAAATAGACAGCCCCCGCACCGCACCGCACCGCGGCTTTCAGTGCTTCAAAACTGCCCGCGGGCGCGAGAATTTCAGGATGCCCGTGCTCACTCAATTGTTCTGGAATCTTGCGCGCAGCGTGGAAAGCTCTTTGCCCAGACGCTCGGCTTCGCGGCGCGATACCTCGGCGTTGGTTTTGGCCCTGGCCGCGTCTTCGAGGTATTCCTGAATCTGCGAGCGGAGATTGTCCGCCGTCTGTTCGGCTTTTTTAGCCGTATCGGCATATTCCAATGCGGCCAGTACGGACGCTTGGGTAACGGAAATCCTCGAGTTTTCACGCATGAGCTTGGTTATTTTTAAATCCAGCTCGTCGCCAAGGGTTTGAATGTACTTGACATCGTCATCCGTTGTGATGAAATAGTCCGCTCCGCAAATGGTGAGCCTCGCCTTGTTCTTTTCCATATTAATATCTTCACCTTTCCGGTGCGCGCGCGCCGCGCGCATGCCATATATTTTAACTCCGCTCTATTATACTATATTGTTCGCCGGTATTAAAGAGTAATTTTATATTTTTTAGCGCTTTGCGCGGACATCGGGCATTTGCCGGCCGCACCGGGGTATCCCTTTCGCCTTTTGCTTGACATGTCTTTGATTTTTTGTTAAAATTAGCACCGTTTCATCGAGCGGTGCCGCTGTTATGTCCCCGTAGCTCAGCAGGATAGAGCGTTCGCCTCCTAAGCGAAAGGCCGTGCGTTCGAATCGCGCCGGGGACGCCATGAAGCATTGCACAAAAAGAGCGGACCTCTCGGGTTTTGCTCTTTTTGTATTTATTCATCACCTTTCCCTATTGCAGTTGCCTTTTCATGATGCATACCGGTTGTGATGATCTTATTTAACCGGAAAAGCTGCAGACTTACTGGAAAACTGAAGGGTTGCGGCACAATCGAATTGTGAACTGTCAGGGAGCCGGCTTAAACCGCCGGCGCTTTTTATGCCCGGAATGGCTTGACACAAGGACAGACTGTTTCGTATTATTTTGAAATTTTGATGATTATCCGGCCGATTTCGCTTGATATTACCTCAACAATATCTTATAATATTATAAATCTAGCAGAGCGGGGCTTTGTGTTGGTCATGCGGCGAGCGGGTCCTGCGCGACGGGGCGCCGTGAATCATGTCAGGCGGGGAACCGAGCAGCATTAATCGGTTTGCACTGTGCGCCGCAGTCCGCCTGCCCGCCGTATGACCAAACCAAAGGGCAGCTCTGTTTTGTTTTATAGAAAGCCGGAAGATTTATGTATCAGGCGCTTTACAGAAAGTGGAGACCAAAAACTTTCGACGATGTCGTCGGGCAGCAGCATATCACCATGACGCTGGCCAGCGAGGTGGAAAGCGGCAATATTTC
>CAYUWQ010000041.1:0-12824 GCA_964448455.1 uncultured Eubacteriales bacterium
TCCCCGGCGCCGACCGCGCTTGAATAGGCTTTTGTAACGGCAATGATGTCCTTGATCTCGTGCGGAGCAATACCCGCGCCTACCGCGGCAAAACCCGCGAGTGTCGAGGAGGATGTGACCATCGGATAAATACCGAGATCCGGATCCTTCAGCGAACCCAGCTGCCCTTCCAGCAAAATGTTTTTGCTTTCTTTCACCGCCTGACGCAAAAAAGCGCCCGTATCACACACATACGGCGCGACGGTTTCCCTGTAACCGAGCATCACGGCAAAAAGTTCTCCTACATCAATAACCGGTTTATTATAGATATGCTTGAGCATCAGGTTTTTTATCTCGCAGACGCTTTCCAGCTTTGCGCGCAAATATGTCTCGTCAAACAGTTCGCAAACCTGAAACCCGATTTTCGCATATTTGTCCGAATAAAAGGGCGCGATTCCGCTTTTCGTGGAGCCGAACTGCCGGTCTTGCAGCCGTTCTTCTTCGTAGGTATCCAGCAGCACATGATATGGCATCATGATTTGTGTGCGCTCGGACACCATGATTTTAGGTTCCGGAACACCGGCGGCCACAAGCGCCTTGATTTCCTTGTCCAGTTTCGGGATATCCAGCGCAACCCCGTTGCCGATGATATTCACAGTGTTCGGTTGGCATACGCCCGACGGCAGCAGGTGCAGCGCGAACTTGCCGTATTCGTTGATAATGGTGTGGCCGGCATTCGCGCCGCCTTGAAAACGCACAACAATATCCGCCTGTCCCGCAAACATATCCGTTATTTTGCCCTTGCCCTCGTCGCCCCAGTTTGCTCCGACTATCGCTCTTACCACAACAATCCGCCTCTCATCACCCGTATAAGGTGAACTTTAAAAAATAGTACAGTTTATTATATGATTAACGGGGTTGGGTGTCAACGCAAACAGACCCCTGTCCGGGTCAAAATTTTGGGCGCAGCGGTTGCAATTATTGTTTATTGTGATACAATATATAATGGTTTTATGACCGGATATTTACACAAGGAAAGGAAGATACCCTTGAAAAGAAAGATTAAAGCGCTTTTTGCCCTCCTGCTTATACTCGCATTTGTTTTTACTGCTGCTTCACCCGCATATGCCGTTCCCGAAACCCGTGAAGCTCAGCTGCGTTTCAACAGCGAGGGCAAGTTTAAGATTATGCAGTTTGCGGACTGCCAGGACAGTGTCATGCCAAGGCAGGCTATGATCAGACTAATGGAAAAGGCGCTTGACGCGGAAAAACCGGACCTGGTTATTTTCACGGGTGACAACATCACAGGCGGGGGCAACCCCGGCCAGATTTTGACAAGTCTGGCTATTAAAGCGGTTCTTGCTCCCGTTGTTGCGCGCGGCATCCCCTTTGCGATGGTGTTCGGCAATCACGACGCAGAAGGCGGCGTTTCAAAAGAAACACAACTCAAGATATACCAAAAATATCCCGGTTGTCTCGCAAGTGACCCGAATCCGGACCTCTATGGCTGTGCCACCTATAACCTGCCCATAAAGAGTTACGACGGCACCAAAGACGCCTTTAACCTCTGGCTGATGGACTCCAACGAATATGACCGCGTAAACGGCGGATATGACTGGGTTAAAGAAGATCAGATAAGCTGGTATCAAACAAAAAGCGCCGAGCTGGCAAACGCAAACGGCGGGCTTGTGCCGTCCCTGATGTTCCAGCATATCCCGGTACCGGAAATTTACGATGTGCTCAAGGAAGTCCCGGCCGGCACACCGGGCGCCAATACCCGTTTCGGCAAAACCTGGGCGTTCGAATTGAATCCGGAAAGAGCGCAAGGGATTCTCGGCGAATGGCCATGCCCGCCGGATACAAACGGCGGTCAGTTCCAGGCGGTCGTTGACCGCGGTGATGTGCTCGGTATTGTTACGGGCCATGACCATGTCAACGATTTCATCGGCACCTACATGGGTGTTGACTTCATCCAGTCACCCGGCATCGGCTTCCAAACTTACGGGAACGAAAACCGCGGGTTCCGCGTGATCATCCTTGATGAAAACGACAATTGGAACTACGAAACCTACACGCCGACTTTTTTTGACTATTTCGGCACCGGTGTCGCGGGTGAATTTGCTTACGCCTTCTTTGGCAGCCCCGTCGCGAGTTTTCTGCCCGGAATCGGGGATGTCATATACAAAATTCTGAGACTCTTCTCATAATCAATTCAATAAGCCATAAAAACGGGAGCAGGTATTATTGCCTGCTCCCGTCAAATATACTTGATGAAATGTTAACTCGAACGGCTATCATACTCAAAGATTGTTCCCTGCTTATTGGCATTTTTCAGCTTTACCCGCCGGCTTTGAACGCACAGCACGGCAAAAAGAACGATTCCACCCGCAAACGAACCGACCGTTCCGCTGATAATATCGGTCATGGTGTCCATTAAGGGGAAGCGCGCCGGATCTGTCGGTAAAAATTCCAAAAACCGTTCGCTCGGCGAAAATGTCCAGTTTTGGGTATTGCCGGCAAAAAACTGGTCGCAGACAAACTCAAATATTTCCCACGCTACCGCGGCAAAAAATGACAACCCGAACCCGCAGATCGCGCCAATCACCGGCGGCAGCGGTTCCCTGCTCCTTTTGATCGAACGGGCAACCTCATACCCGGCAAAAACACAAACAAAACAACCAAAAGCGTGCAGATAAAAATCATACCACGGGATAATGGTGTAGATATTCATAAACTTGCCGACAAACGACGCTGCCAACACCAGTATCATCACCCAAGTCTGGGCGCGGTATGATATGCGGTTAAGAAAAGTTTTACCGGGGAACAGATGAAACAGCGGAATAAGCACCGTAGCCGTGGACTGTGCTTTGATTACCAGGATTGTCTGCGGAGGCATCCCCTTCCGGGTTGATACGATCAGCGCGTAGATAAGCAATGCCCAGCCCGCGCACCAAAAAGCCAGTTCGAGCCAAGTGGACTCCTCACGAAACCGTTCATATTCCGATCGTAACTTTTTTTTAAACAACATCCGCACCTTCCCGACATGTTACCCGCCCGATTACCGGACATCGTTGTCCGCTTCGCTCTTATGACGGCTCGCATTCTTTTTATATTTGACACACAAATAAGCAAACAGCGCAAATCCACCCGCCAAAGAACCCGCGGTTCCGAAGATCAAATCCGTCATCGTGTCAAGCAGCGCATACCGCTGCGGTTCAATATCCGGGAACCGCGAGAGAAGTTCGGTTGAATTGATAAACATCCAGTTTTGCGCGTTCATCCCAGCAATCATGGTATCGCTTACGAACTCAAAAATCTCCCACCCGACCGCGAAAAAGAAAGAAAATCCGAACCCGCTGATTGCCGCGACAATCGGCTGCAGGGGCTGCGTATCTCTTTTTAGCGCCATGGTCAGATAATAACCGGCAAATACACACAGGAAACAGCCCAACACATGCAGATACGCATCATACCACTCCACCGTGCTGTACCAGCCCTTATACTGACCGAATACCGCTGTCAGCAGCAGCATGGTAGCAGCTATGGTTTGAACCCTGTACGACAGCCGGGCGAGAAATACTTTGCGCGGCAGAAGGTGAAGCAGCGGCAGGGCAAAAGCGCTCGCCAGCTTCGCGCTCAACCGCAGCGCCAGACGGTCCGGGTCGCCCGCGAGGAGTGTTTTGACAAGCGCGTATATAATTATGAGCCGCGCCATCCACCAAAAGGCGTACTCAATCCAAGTGACCTCTTTCCGGAATACGCTGTATTCTGTTTTGATTTTATTTTTTATTTTCATTGTTGATCGCTTCCGCCCCGAAAACGGGACCTCGATATGCTAAAAAAGGGCAGAAATCCTTTCCGCCCTAAAATATTACCGGCAAGTATTAACCGACCTGCTGAACAGGTTCCTTTTCCTGCGTTTTGCCGACCGCTCTCTTTTTTATCAATGTCAGCCTTGAGGCCTTTTTATTTGTGCGGTATACATAGGCGAACACGGTAATCCCCCCCAGGAGAGAACCGACAGTGCCCGCGATCATATCAGTCATTGTATCGAGCAGCGCGTAACGCTGCGGGTCAATCGGCGGTAAAAGTGCCATCAGTTCATTCGAATTGATGTTTGACCAGTTCTGGGAGTTGCTGCCGATAAAATAATTGTCGCAGAAGAACTCAAAAATTTCCCATCCCACAGCGAAGAAAAACGAAAGCCCGAAACCGCACATAGCCGCCACGACGGGCGCAAGGGGCAAGTCGTCACGCTTGAGCGCCATGGTCAGTTCATAACCCGCGTACACAAACACAAAACAGCCGATGATATGCAGATAGGCGTCATACCATTCCACATTGCTGTAAAACCCTTTGTACTGCCCAAAAAAGGCAGTGGTCAGCAACATCACGACGACAGCGTCTTGCACCCTGTAGTTGATGCGGGATAAAAATACTTTTTTCGGCAACAGATGCAGCAGCGGCAGCGCAAATGACAACGCGAACTCAGAACCGAGCTGCAAAATCGTCACCTGGCTGCGCGATTGTCTGACAGAGTCAATGAGCGCATACAACAATATCAGCCTGACAGCCCACCAGAGCGCGTACTCAGCCCAAGTGACCTCAGATCTGAAAATCCTGTATTCGCCTGCCAATTTTGTCTTAATCAAATTTATTCCTCTTTAGCACGGGCGATGCCAAATTCGCCGCCGATTTGTCTTTTAAAACAGTATATTTTTCTGATTGAATTATAGCGCCTGCGCGCCGGCTTCGCAATGCATTTAATCATTTGTTTATGCATTCTTTATTATTCTTATCGAGACATATTTCAGCCGAACTTCTTTTCCGCGGATTACACTGCTTAAGCCGTTTGCAACCGTTGACAATCAAGCCCTGCGCACTTATAATAAATGGGGTTTCAAAGACTCCGAAATTATACTTACATTCCGAGGTGGCAGCTATGCTGAAAATCGACAAGTTATCCAAAACCTATAAGGACGGTAAAAAAGCCGTGGACAACCTTACTTTGCAGGTTGACGCGGGGGATATTTTCGGGTTTATCGGCCCAAACGGAGCCGGCAAAACCACTACCATCAAGGCTGCGGTGGGTGTGCTTGATTTTGACGAGGGCGATATTTTTATCAACAACCTGTCAGTCAAGTCCGACCCGCTCGGCTGTAAAAGAATGACGGCTTATATTCCTGACAACCCCGATTTGTATGAGTATTTTACCGGTATCGGTTACCTCAATTTTATCGGCGATGTGTTCGCTGTTGAAAAGGCTGAGCGTGAGCGGCTGATACAGAAATATGCCGACGCGCTTGAGCTCACCGGAAACCTCGGCAACACAATCGCCTCTTATTCGCACGGCATGAAGCAGAAACTTGCGATCATTTCCGCGCTGATTCACAGCCCCAAACTGCTTGTGCTCGATGAACCTTTCGTCGGGCTTGACCCGAAATCGGCGCACACACTCAAGGGGATCATGCGGGAACTGTGCGACGGGGGCAACGCTATTTTCTTTTCCACCCATGTGCTGGATGTGGCGGAAAAACTTTGCGATAAAATAGCGATCATCCGGGACGGCAAACTCATCGCCTGCGGCGACACGGAGACGGTCAAGGGCGACGCAAGTCTGGAAGAAGTGTTTTTGGAGTTGACAGAAAATGCGTGAACTTAAAATACTCCTGCGGGTTGAATTAAAGCACATCCTGCATTCGCTCAACCCGAAAGCAGCGAAAGGCAGCACCGGCAAAGGCAAAGCCGCTGCCTTTTATGCCATTATTCTCTTTTCATTCGCGATGATGATTTTTTATGCGTTTGTGTACTCCGCCATCATGGCGGACGCCTTCACGCAGATTGACGCGCTTTATTTGCTGCCTGGGCTTATGATGACAGCAAGCTGCCTGATAATGCTTTTCACAACCGTTTATAAAGTTAAAGGCACGGTGTTCGGTTTCAAGGACTATGACCTTTTAATGTCCCTGCCCGTCAAAACAAGCACGGTGGTCATCAGCCGCATGACCGTGCTTTACACCATCAACTTTTTATTCTGCCTGTTTCTGATGCTGCCCGCCGGCGCCGTCTATGCCGCCCGCGCGCTGCCGGGTCCGGGTTTCTACATTGCTTTTCTGTTAACCTTTCCGTTTATTCCGCTTGTGCCGATTGCTGCAGCCTCGGTTCTCGGCACAGTTATTCATCTCGCGGCAGCGCGTTTCAAACACAAAAATATTGCCAACCTGATTATTACCATGTCCTTTTTTATGGGGATTATGTTTTTCTCCTTTAACACGACCACCTTCATCAACAACGCCGCGGATATCGGCATGACCGTGATGAAAGCGGTTAACCGCTACTATCCGCTCGCGCTGATGTATACCAACGCGGTGTGCAAAAACGACTATGCCGCTTTGGCGTTTTTTATTTCGATATCCGTTGTTGTTTTTTCCCTGTTTGCGTTTATGGTAAGCCGTAGATTCAAGACGCTCAACACCTTGATTGCGGCGAACCGCACTGCATCGGATTACCGAATAAAGCCCCTGAATGTTTCTTCACCCGCGCGCGCTCTGTATAAAAGGGAATTGAAACGCTACTTTTCTTCCGCGAACTATGTGCTGAACACCGGCGTCGGCCTGATTCTGTTCACCATGGCATCGGTCGCGCTCGTTTTCATGGGTTCGGAAAAACTCGGTGCAGTGCTGGGCATCCCCGGCATGACGGAAATTATCGCGAAAGCAGGTCCGGTGGCTGTCTCGGTGTTTGTGGTGCTTTCCTGTACGACAGCCTGCTCAATCTCGCTCGAGGGCAAGCATCTGTGGATCATTAAAAGCATCCCGGTAAGCGTTAAAAGTGTTTTCTTGAGCAAAGCCGCAGTCAACCTGACTCTTGTGCTGCCGGCTGTTTTTGTCAACACCTGCGCGGTCGCCTATGTATTCCGCTTTGATGCCGGGCAAACCGCGCTGATGTTCCTTGTGCCCGCGGTCTATGCTGTTTTTATCTCGCTCGCGGGGCTTGCTGTTAATCTGCAGTACCCGAACTTTGACTGGGCGACGGAAATTACCGTCATCAAACAGAGCGCCGCCGTTCTGCTCACGCTTGTCATCGGTCTGCTGAGCGTTGCCGCGCCGCTGGTGGTCATCTTTACCGTTAAGACACTTGACGCGCGGCTGGTCACTTATATAACCTTGCTCATTTTGATTATCGCAGACATCTCGCTCTGCCGTTATCTGTTGACAAAAGGCGTAAAAACTTTTAACAGCTTTTGACCACGGCAAATCAATTTTTGGAGGTGCTCCTATCGCCCGTTCAAACAGACCTCAGAACCCAAATGCATCTTACCGCCGAACCGGCGGCAGGGGCGTGGTGCACGTGCGCTTATCCGTGGTGCTTGCCTTTGTTTTTGTCGCCGTGATACTGATACTTGTTGGCATTTATATTTATTATAACGATGTGAAAATGCCGGTGTTGTTGAGTATTGCCGGCTTCAGTTGACAGTACCCCGCACCTATACAGTCACATTGCAAATAACATCACCCCGCAAAAGTTGGATTGTTCAGCTTTGCGGGGTGATTATTCATCAGCACTGCAAATAAGCCTCCGCCTATTTCCCTAAATTATACCGTATGCCTTTCACAATCGTCGTCAGCGTATCCACCACAAAACCGAAGACGGCAATACACCCGAAATACCATGGCACCCGATTCCAGTAATACGCCAAGTCAAAGTCCGCCGGCATTTCAAACCCCTGCACCGCCTGTATCTGCGTGATAAAATCCCCATTCCATATCGCGGGTGACGCAAACACATACAGCGTTATAACCAGGGATATGATGTTGACCGTCGTTATAATCGCCGCGAGTTTCAGGTTATATTTTTCAATAATAAGTCTGAAGATTTCTTTCACAATACCAAGGGCAAAAATGACATTGATGAGCGGCAGCATGCTTATAAAAACCGTCATATCAAACACCGGGATATAGGAATGCACTTCTCCGAACCAATGGATCCCGAACACTTCCGGCACAGCGTTGAAGAGCAGCATAGCCAGAACCGTGAAGACAATGCCCGCAATCGGCTCGCCTTTTTTGATCCGCGCTTTTTCCTGCGGCACTTCCGGGAGTTCTTTTGGATTCCAGTCTATGTCTTCTTTATCTATTTTCGCGTTGTACTTCTGCATAACGGCAAAAATCACCGTCACCCAACCGAACGCCTGGAAAAGTGCTGAGATGATCGTGGAAAAATAGCCGCCGATGCTTGCGAAAATATTTTCCCGCGCACCGGCGATGAACCCGATGGAAAGCGCGATGGTCAACCCGCCCGCCACCGCGGCCAGCACAATTTTGAGCACCGTGATGTAGAGGCTGAAGTAGTCCGGACCGATCAGATAATTCGTGGCACCCCTGTACTTGGCGGCCAAATCCGCGGGTTTGCCGAGTTCTATCAGCACCGCTTCCACCTGCCCCTGCGCGGCTTCACTATCCGGTGATTTATCCGCGAGCATGTCCTCAATCAATCCCCTGAGTTCTTTTTCTATGTCTGTGCGCTGGGCTGCCGGCAGGCGTTTTGTTACCGCGTATAAATAACGCTCGATAAGGTCTTTCCCGTTTTTCTTGTTTTCCATATCATTTCATCCTTTCTTAAACCGGAACAAATAATTTTCCCGTTCCTTTTTTCGGCGCGTCAAGGATGCCGCGCCCTACATGTTTTCATTAATCAGCTTGTTCAAACTCTCTGTCATTGTTTTCCATTCATGGCACATTTGCCGATATATATTTTTGCCGTTTTCGCTGAGCACATAATACTTGCGGGGTTTTGTGCCGGTCGTTTCCCACTCGCTCGTGAGCAGTTCCTGCTTTTCCAGCCGGCGCAGCAGCGGGTACAAGGTGCCGGGCTCTATCGGGATTCCTTTTGCCTCCAGGCTTTCAACCAGCGCGTAGCCGTACTTCGGGCTCATCAGCTGGCTGAGAACGATGATAGTGATGGTACCGCGCCGGAGTTCGGATACCAAATTTTGTACAAAATCCTGCTGTTCTTCGCTCATATCAATGACCATCCTTTCTTAAGGCTGTCAGATTTTTTCTCGCTACTTTGTAACCTCAACGGTATTATACTGTATACCGTACACTATTGTCAATATATTATTATTATTTTCTTAAGCTTTTTTGTTCCGTTTGCCATTATACCTCTGTTAGGTATATAATTCTTAGCGAAAAAGGAGTGACCTGTATGTTAAAAACCAAAATCATCTGCACTTTGGGTCCCGCGACGGACGATGAAACTGTGCTGCATCAGCTGATAAAAAACGGCATGAATGTCGCGCGGATCAATTTTTCGCACGGTACACACGAAGAACAACTGAAAAGAATTAATAAATTCAAAAAACTGCGGGACGAATTCGGCTACCCGATAGCGCTGATGCTGGACACAAAGGGGCCGGAAATCAGAATCAAGAAGTTTGAAAACGGTCAGGCGGAAGTCGTCAAAGGTCAGCAGTTCATTCTCACTACTGCGGATGTTCCCGGCAACAGTGCCATTGTTTCTGTCACCTACAAAGGGCTGCCCGCCGATTTAAACGCCGGTTGTACGATTTTAATCGATGACGGCCTCATCGAACTGCGCATTGACCGGATTGAAGAAGAAAATATTATTTGCACAGTTATCAACGGTGGTGTGCTGTCAAACAACAAAAGTATCAATATCCCCTGCGCGCTCATTCGCTTGCCGTACATCAGCAGCCAGGATGAGTCCGATATCCTGTTCGGCATAGAAAACGGCTTTGATTTTATAGCAGCCTCTTTTGTCAGAACCCTTGATGATGTAAAGGGTATCCGAACGCTACTGGCGGAAAACGGCGGGAAGAAAATCAATATTATCGCCAAAATAGAGAATCAGGAAGGTGTCGACAATATTGACAGCATCATTGATGTCAGCGACGGCATCATGGTAGCCCGGGGCGATATGGGGGTTGAAATCCCGTTTGAAAACATCCCGGAAATCCAGAAAACGCTCATCAAAAAGTGTTATTCCAAAGGAAAACGCGTGATTGTCGCAACGCAGATGCTCGATTCCATGATGCGCAACCCCAGACCGACCAGGGCGGAAACCACGGATGTGGCAAACGCGATTTATGACGGCACCAGCGCCATCATGCTCTCCGGCGAAACAGCGGCAGGCAAATACCCGGTGGAGAGCCTCAACACCATGGTACGCATTGCGGCAAAAACAGAAGGTGCCATTCACTACAGAAAGCGTTTCAACACCTCTGACTTTTCCATAAACACCACAACGGACGCCATCAGCCACGCCACCTGTTCCACCGCGCACGACCTTGATGCCGCGGCGATCATCACCGTGACAAAATCCGGTCACACAGCGCGGATGGTATCAAAATTCCGGCCGGATTGCCCAATCGTCGCGGCCGCGATTGATGAGACTGTTTGGCGGCAGCTCGCTCTTTCCTGGGGCGTATACCCGGTCATGGCTGAAGTGAAGACCTCAACGGACGAATTGTTTGACCACGTAGTTGATCGCGCGCTGGCAGCGGGGCTTATAAAAACCGGTGAGCTGGTTGTCATTACGGGCGGGGTACCGCTGGGGGTCAGCGGTACAACAAATATATTAAAAGTTCAGATTGCAGGGTCGGTATAAATGACCAATTGTCTTATGTTAACATTACAAATTGGTCGCCAGACAAACAAAATATGCAAGAGCCTCCCGCTGCAGAAAAAACTACACCCGGAGGCTCTTTAACATTTGAATCGCCTATTGAACTGTCACATCAACCATAAAATTGAATGCGTTGCAGGCAGCCGTTACCTGTGTGCTTCCCCTGCCCGCTCCCGCTTTTGTCACAATTCCGTCTGCCGACACATTTATCAGCCCGGCGTCATAACCGCTGTAGGTAACGCCGTCCGCCGGTGCGCAAAGTTCAAACCATCTGTTATCCTCATACACGGCTAACCCGCGGATTTGCTTATGCTCATTGGCGGCGCCAACAATTAAATACTCATTCTGCACCGGCGACCACGCCTTCACCGCCGGAGATTCCGCCTGAATCGGCTCATTCTCATTTCTTACATAAACAACAAAATCAACACTCAATCCGTTGATAAAGGTTGCGGTCACACGCGTGTTACCGGCCGACAGCGGCGTGCATTTATTGCCTTTGATTTGAATAACGGCAGGGTCGTAACCGGAATATTTCAGCAGACCCGCGCACGGCAGGGGGCTTGTCCTGAAATCGGTATCTACCAGAAAGAAGTCAATTGCAAAAGTACCCTGTGATACCTTACTCTCGAAATAGTGCGGTGATGTGGTCAACGCCAGATAGGTTGGGATTATTTTTGCTTCCACGGGTATCACATCGGTTTTAGCGTTCGGATTGACCGCGTCGGAAAAGTCCGGTTCACTCACAAGGTCAATATCAATCGCCTGCATTCTTGTTGCCCAAATGCCCCACTGCGGGCCGTACGCATAAGCGATATACTTTTTATCACTCAGCCGGATGTGTCCGTTGGGTCTGGAGGATAACCCGGAATTATGGCAAAAGTAGCTGATATTGGTCTTCAGTTTGTTGACATTGGTGAAGGTATAGCCGTCATTGGATTCATAGACGGACACATAGCTGTTTTCGCCCAGCCTTTCGGCTGTAATAAACGCGATGAACTTGCCGTAATCGTCAACGAACTTTACATCAGCGGAATCGCTGCCGGGGATACCGCTTTTGTCTATCGCAACACCCTTGTAAACCATAGTGGCCGGCCAGTTCGCGTCGTTCGCATCGGCTGTGGCGACCCTGGTTTGATTGATCCCGTTGCCTAAAGCGTCCCGGCTCATCCAGGTGTAATAAATGAACAGTGTATCACCTTTCACCACAAAGCTCGGCTCCCCCGAGCCCCAGCCATGCCAATCCTCGTCAAAATAAACAATCGGTTTCGGTGCCCCGCCCCAGCCCGAACCGTTCCATTTTTCATAGGGACCTTGCGGTGTTTTGGACCTTGCGACAAACACATTGTTGCAGATGCCGGCTTCATAAATAGTGGAAGTGTACCCGATGTAATAATAACCGCCGAACTTAACGGCACCCGGGTCGCAAGTGGAATAAAAGTCCATGGAGTCGGGCGTCGGATAAACCGCACGCTCCTCGCCGGTCCAAGTTTCACCCCCGTCCGGTGAATGCCGGTAAGTAATCCAATCCCACTCGCCCTTGCCGCCGGGCGCGGCAAACCAGGCATCCAGGCTGCTGTCCGCATTGACAAACACGGACGGTCCATAACGGTAGCCGGCGCCACCCTCGGTCGGCTCATAAATATTTCTGCCGGCATCGAGTACCGTCATATTCAGGTATTTGTTTGTGTCGGGTTCCACAATCATCTCACCGTCCGTATACTCTCTGCCGTCCAAGGGCGTCGATTTAACCGGCTGAATAAACAGCCCCGCGCCCAAGGATACAATTACCATAAAAAAACTTGTAATCAACGCGATTCCTTTTTTAAAAAAGCTGAAATTCAATCGAATCACTCCTACCCGTTATATCGCTCAATTTCTCTTTTGAACAGCTGCACGGGGATACCGCGGCTGTTGATTAAATTAGCCTCGAAATTCATATTGCAAAACGCGTAGGAAACACCGGTAGGTTCCGGCACATCTTTTGCCGTTAGCACCACTGTGTTTTCCCCTGTAACAGTCGCGTCTGCCGTGTAGTATTTTTTATCCCTGCCGCAGAGTTTAAAGCCTTTCACCGGTTCGCCGTTTTTCGTCTTGAGCCCGCCGTAAGTATCCGCAAAATGCGCGGTCACTGAGCCATCACCAAAGTCCACTCTTTCTGGTGCCGGCACCCGGTTGCCATGCGTAAGCCCCCAAAA
>CAYUWQ010000042.1:0-9871 GCA_964448455.1 uncultured Eubacteriales bacterium
GGATAACATGGTTGTCAATATCGAAGGTTGGGCTTCAGATTACAACTATCAGATTTGGGGCTACCAGAAGATCGTGACTGACGATGTCCTTGTAAACCTTGAGACGCAATCCGAACAATGGATACTCCTGCAGGCTTACACGCCGGGCAGTATGGGTACACCGGCTGCCGGCGGTAATATTGAATTTACCGTTCCCGCGTTTGTATCGCCGGACGCGAACTATACCATTGCAGTGCGTGTTACCGATGAGAACGGCGATTTTGTTAAGGAATACAGAGATTCCTATACGCCGGAAAGCGTTTCGGAGGTTGTCATTGCCAAAGTACTCGTTGACGGTGAGTATTCAACCGGTACCGAAGTGAAAGAAATAAAAGGCGGCGCCTCCGTACTGCTCAAGGTTGTCTCCAACAATGTGGCCGGCACCGGCTTTACGGCAACCGTTAAGGAAACAGCAACGGCGTTGACCGTGAGCAACTACAACGAATTTGTTTGGGATATATCCGCTTTAACAGCAGGCATTTACACGGTTGAGGTTACCGCAGGCAATGGCGCCACAAGCGACAGCCAAACAATTGAATTCCAACTTTACGAGCTGGATGACAGCATTGTTTATGGTAATATCACCGATATGTCTTTTGACGCAGGGCCGGACGATGTTCTCCCCAGAACAGTCACCATTAACCCCGCCTTCACAAACGGCTCTTTCTACTTTAAAGTAGGCGAGTCAGGCAGGTCGCCGACCTACACATCCGGGCTGTATGGACCGGAAGATAACATCACCTATACCTTTACCCAGGCCGGCATATATCAGATCCGCGGCTATGTCAACAGAGATTCTGTCACACAAACCGATGGACTGTATGATGACGGTATCTTTAGAACTATTGTTATACCGCAAGCCGCCCCGATTCCTGGCGAACCGGGTGAACCTGGCGAACCTGGCGAACCGGGCGAACCCGGAGAACCTGTTGATCCGCCTGCAATGACCCTTACTGCGGATGTTGGCTTGAGCAACATACCAAAAGGCACTCCGGTGCTCTTTACTGCGACATCAACACTCACCGGACCGGTGCTTTACTCCTTCTGGCGCTATGACGCCAAGGGAACTGTGCTCGTCAAGGACTGGAGCAGCGACAACACCCTTTCATGGAAACCGGCACGCGTGGGTAACTACACAATCGAAGTCCGTATGAAAACCGCGCTGGCAGGCTCCTACGAAGAAAAAATGATTGTTGCCGCAAGTGTAACGGATCCTTTGGATAAAATCGCAGCCGGCGTGAATATCACGATCAATGGAGCCGAACTCAATGCCAATGCGAAAGCCAGGGCACCGATTACCGTTAAAGCGTCAGCAACCAGCACAAACACCGAGAGCCTCCTATACAAATTCCGTGTCAGCGATGCGTATATGGGCACTTCCACCCTACAGAATTACTCGGTCAATCAGAATTGCATTTGGACACCGAGAAAACCGGGTGTGTACACCATATCGGTCCTGGTGAAAAGCGATGTTTCTTATGGCTCGTATGACGCGATCGAATCGATTGAGGTTACGGTAAATTAATCCCCCTTTTCTAAACAGAAGCCCCGGCCACAAGGCCGGGGCTTCTTATCGCGAATCAATATAAGGTGAAGTCTTGCGGTTTTGCCAAACCTAAACTTTCATACTTATTTTCGCCCAAGCGGTGGTACGGGAGCACCTCATGATTTAACCCGCCGAGCTCTGCCAGCAGAGCGGCCAGTTTCTGCTTTTCTTCCGGTGTGTCGTTGATGCCCGGAATCTCCGGCGTTCTCACGATCACTTCCGCCCCGGCGTTCACCAGCTTTTTCAGATTGCCGATAATGCGCTTGTTGCCGGAGCCGGTGCATTGTTTATGCAGTACCTCGTCCATGATTTTGATGTCATACAAGAACAGGTCTGTATAGGGCAGAATTTTTTCAAACGCGCCCCACGGCACATGTCCGGCTGTTTCCACCGCGCAGTGATAACCGAGTGCTTTGCATGCGATGAATACCTCTTTTATAAAATCAACCTGCAGGAGCGGTTCCCCGCCGGAAAAAGTCACGCCCCCGCCGGAGTTTTTATAAAACAAATCGTCCTTTTTAATCTCGTCAACCGCTTCGCCTGAAGATATACTCCGCCCGGTTGTTTCCAGCGCCTCGGCATAACAGACGGCGGCGCATTTGCCGCAGCGCTCGCAGGCCTCCCGGACAAACAGCCGCTCCCCGTCAATAATAACATGCCCGTTATTCAGGCAAACCTCAAAGCATTGGCCGCAACCGATACACTTTTGCGGAAAGAACATAATTTCCGGCGTTTGCTGCAACCCTTCCGGATTGTGGCACCACGCGCAACGCAAAGCGCAGCCTTTCAAAAAAACCACTGTCCGGATACCGGGTCCGTCGTCAATCGAAAAACGCTGTATGTTAAAGATGGTTCCGTTCATCCAAGCCCTCCGAAGGTTTTGCTAATAGCCGGTGTGTTTTGTACGCGCGATGATATGGTCCTGCAGATTTTTGTCCAGCAAACAAAACTTTTGGCTGAAGCCGGAAACGCGCACCGCAAGGTTTTGGTATTTCTCCGGCTCGGCTTGCGCCTTCTTGAGCGTTTCGGCGCTGGTGACATTAAACTGGAGCTGCCCGACACCCTTTTGTATAGCCGTTCGAATTAATACCACCATATGGTCGATTTTATCCGGTTCAAACAGCACCGGGTCCACCTCGATAATCGCGGAGGTGCTGCCCGCCGCCAGGTTCGCCGGCAGTTTAGCGATGGAGTTAAGTACCGCGGTCAGTCCGCTGCCGTCCCTGCCCTGCATGGGGGAGATGCTGTACGCGATGTTCTCCCCCTGCCTGCGTCCGTCCGGGGTCGCGGCGGTCATCATACCCGATTCGATCAACCAGAGGAAGGTGAACGGCTGCGCGAAGAAGCCAAGCCCGCTGACACCTTTGATCTCTTTGAGCGTGCGGCAAAAATGCGCCAGTACATCCGCGGCAAAACGGTCTGCCGCGTCGTCATCATTGCCGAACTTGGGCGCTCTGTTTAAAAACTCCTGCCGCACATATTCATCCGGGAAATCATCCTTCATCATCTGAACCACCTGGGGCAGGGTATACTTGTTCTCCTTAAAGACCAGCTTTTCGAGCGCCGCGAGCGAATCCGCCACGTTCGGTATGCCCATGGGCATGCTTTCATGATAATTGTACATCGCGCCGCCGTCGTTAAAATCCCTGCCCGAATCCAGGCAGCCTTCGGTCAGCATCGATTTGTAAACCATCGGTGCTGTGAGGCTGTTTTGCAGTTCAAGCCGGTTGGATTCAAAACAGGCGATCTTTGTAAAATACGCCGCTTGCTTTTCATACGCCGCGGCAACATCCCGGATAGTCTTCATCCCGCCGGGATCGCCCGTATGCGGTCCGACTTGGTCGCCGTTCGCGATACTCCTGCCATCGTTGAGCGCGAGTTCCAGGCACTTGAGCAGGTTTATTCTATTGCTCACCGCGTGCGGATTGGCTTTGCCGGGGATGGTGATTTCCACACAGCCGATGGCCGCGTAATCGCGCGCGTCCTCGAGCGCGACACCGTTGCTCACGAGCGCGGGAATCATTACATCATCGTTGAAAAAGAACGGGATTCCGTTGCCCTTGCCGACAATTTCAAGTGCACGCTTGATCAGCGCCGGCGGGCTGCCGCTGTGGAGCCTCACCGACAGGCAGCGGACAAAATCCAGCGTGTCCGTCACATCAAGAAGCATGAAGGAAAGCTCATTCGCGGCATCCTGTCCGTTTTTGTCCACTCCGCCGATCATCGCCTGCTGCACATCGTAATCCCTGTAGAGTTTTATCCACAAACAGCACAAGAGTTCAAATGCTTCTTCCCGTGTTATCCTGCCGTCGTCCAGGTCTTTTTTGTAATAGGGGTAAAGGATTTGGTCAATGCGGCCGATGGAGTTGGCGTTGATGCCGTCTTCCCAGGTGTTGATGATATGCGCAAACCAGAGGCTTTGCACGGCCTCATAAAAGTTACGCGCAGGGTTCTTTGGCACACTGCCCAATACCTCAATCATATTTTTCAGTTCCTGCGCGCGCACATAGTCCATGCAGGTTTTTAATTGTTCTTCAGCCTGCCGCTTATAGCGTTCACCCAGCCCGCAGGCGCTTCGGGCAACCTCACAGACACACGCCAGCAGCAGTTTTTTCTTGACGGACGCACCGTCGTTCAGGTCGAGGTTTTCCAGGCATTCTTCCGCTTCTGCCAAAATACCGGAGAACCCGAGTTTTAGCACCTTTTCGTAACCGAGAACCGTATGATTTTCCGCCACGCCGGGGGACCATACCGCGCCTTCCGTACAGGCGTCCTCATATTCCTGCGCGGGCGGGGCAACATACGGCATATGCACCGTGTATTTGCCGGACTTGTCAAGCATATTCAAGGAAAAGTCGATCTGTTCCGGCGTTAGAATACCCCGGCGGAGGTGTTCGGCAAGTTTTGCCCTGCCCTTCTCCATCCTCGGGTAAAGGCTGACTTCATTCCACATGGCGTCGTCACTGCCGTAATAGTTATAGCCGGCTATCAGCTCATCCGCTTGAATAATCGCGGCTGAATGGTCGATCACCCCGCAGAGCATCCTGCTTTTCCGCTGCATCCAGGGGGTGTCGGAACCTGTTGACGCAAGGCCTTTGAGCGCGCCGTACAGCCGCTGACCGATATAGGCGGCCTGCGTTTCCTGCCAGTTCAAAGCGTTCACCCGCAGGTTTTTCACCCGGTCGGTCAGCGCATATGACGGCTGTTCCGCGGTGGTTTGCTGAGTTATTTTTTTTGTGTCTTCTTTTTTCATTTACCGGGTCCTTTCCCGTGGCAAAGCCTGCTGTCAGCGCAGGGCTTCCAGCAGCACATAACCGTAATTGAGGTAGGTCATCAGGTTTTCAATATAGCGCGGCTCCGGGCGCGGGTATTCCATAAACCCGGCCGAAGGGCACAGGATAAACCGACCGCTTTTCGCCCCGGCATCCACGCATTCACGCATGAGCGCCTTCAATGTACCTGTATCCGCTGTCAAAATATCCTGTATCTCTATATTGCCTTCCAGCCCAATCCGGTTGCCGAAGCTCTCAACCACTTTACTCAAAACCACATCGCCGTTTTTGGGCGGTTCCAGAGGGTTTAGCACATCAATGCCCATGTGGATATAGCGGTCAATCAAATTACTTACCTTGCCGTGGCAGTGCAGCCAAACATAGCCGCCGGCGTTGTGAATGGTGTCGCAATACGGTTTTTCGGCCTGAACAACAAACTCCTCGAAATCCCGCAGAGCCATCAGCGGAGGTATACAAAGCTCCGGGCCTACCCAGCCGAAAACCGGGGTGATGCCGGCGGCCAAAACGGCTTTGACATGCGCGTGCACCCTGGCCGAAAATATTGCTACGGCTTCGCTGACCAAATCACGGCAGTCGTATGAAAACAGGGCAAGATTTTCTGACCCTGTCAGCCGCGCTAATGCGTATACCGGATTGTCGATGTGGAACATCGCAATACCCTTATCACCGATGCGGGCGCATTCTTTCAAATACGGTTTCACCTGAATGGCATAGGGCACATACGGCAAAGACAACAGTTTCTTAATGTCCCCGGGTTCTTTGAGCATATACTCGATTGTATAGCCCGGGTCGCCGATTGTGCTTACGCGCTCAATACTTTGCAGGAGCCCGCCGGGTGTTTTAACGGCTGTCAACCGCTCCACCCACTGCGGGTCGCCGGTCCGCCTGGTATAGGTTTTAATCAGCCTGCCGGATTTCCGCCCTGCATATATGTTAAACGGCGAACCGGCGCCGGAGAATATATCAGTCACCTCGGCCGCCCGCGCGGCGACCTCTTTATACGCGTCGCATAGAATCACCTGGCCGGGTTTTGCGCCCCAGAGTTTGAGCGCCGGCCGGTCGTAGGGTTCGTTTTTGAATACGCGCATAATGCGCTCGTTTGAGGTCAGTTTCATGGCTGGCACCTCTCTGTACACAGGCTCACAACAAAATCCTCATGTTTTGGGCGATAGGGTAAACTCAAAGCAATATTTCTTGCCGCTTTTCATTTTATACGGCTCATGCAATACAGCGTTGCCGGGCAAATCCCCGCCCACGCCCCGCTGCGCCGCATCAAGGTTGAGGGTGATAAAGTCATCGGATTTGAGCTCATGGATATGCTTGGCTGCTTCCAGTTTTTCCTGCGAATAATAGCCGGCGCCAAAATTGAAGGTTTGCCCTGCCGGTGCTTCTATCCGGATTCCCCTGCCGTTATCATCCGTCAGTTCAAGCATTCGCACATCCGTGCGGTTGCCGTTTTCCTGCGGGCGCATGTAACGATGCTCCAACTGCTCCACTTTCATTTCATGCAACGCTATTTTAGCGCCGGTTAAGCGGTCGCAATAACTTTCTTGCGGACCGCGGCCGTACCACTTCGCGTGGTTGAGCGCAAGCGCAAGCCCGGTTCTCAACCCGATTCTCAGCACCGGCAGGAGAACGCCCGACGCGCAGTGACGCACCGTTATATGGCCGGTTGGGTCGAAGGTGTAAACGGTACGGATACCGCTTGCGAAGGGGGCAAGCCATTTCACGCTGATTTCAACCGCACCGCCGGCGAGTCTTGTTGTTTTTATGCCGGCGGCTTTTACATGCGCACTGGCGCTTTGCCAGCGGTACAGCGGATTGAGCCTGACGAGCTGCGGCACAAAGTTCAGGTAGCCCCGGTCGTTGTCCGTCAGCGGCCGGAAAAAGTTTGGAAGCATCGGCTGCGCGGCATTGAGCATTTCCTGCCCGCAGTATTTCAAAGAAATCAGCGCACCTTTTTTAATCTGCGCGGCGAATCCTCTGCCGCTCAAATTGATTGTGTCGCCGCTTCGCGTACAGTCAATCTTGCCGTCCGCGGCGGTTTTTGGTTTATGCGGGGCGGCCTTTAAAACATACTGGTCAAAAGTCTGCTCGTAACCCGCCGGTGCCCATGGCATATCTTTTTTTGTCACGAAGGACACGGTGAGCACCGCCTCGCCCGCGGGCAGAGCATCCATATCAAGGGAAAGGATAAACTCCTTTGCGGTCAGCGGCTCGACATTTAAGTTTTCAATCGTGCCTTCCTGCGCTGTTTCACCGTTAACAGCAACAACCCACTTGAGCCGCCAGTCCGCCAGTGAAACAAACAGGTTTTTGTTTTGGACAGTTATGATACCTTTTGCCAAGTCAACCGCATGCGCCTTGATGTTGGCATAAACTTTTTTTACTTCAAAATAGGAAGGGTGCGGTTCCCTGTCCGCGCCGATGATACCGTTGGCACAGAAATAGTAACTGGTCTTCCCCTCGTCAAAATCTCCGCCGTACAGCCATTTTTCCTGCCCGTTTTCTTTAACACGGATGGACTGGTCCACATAATCCCAGATGAAACCGCCGCACATATGCTCGTACTTCTCAAAATCCTCCACATATTCGCGAAAGTTGCCCAGACTGTTTTGCATCGCGTGGGCAAACTCGCAGTATATGACCGGTTTTGTTTTATAATGTTCGGCGGCAATCGCCTTGTTGTCCGCCGCCAATGCGTTCGCGACGGAATCAAAAAGGCTTTCCTTGACTTCCTGCTGATTGCGGAACTTTTCGACAATATTTTCCAGCGGATACATCCTGCTGATAAAGTCCGATTTTGTCAGGTCAAAGTCGCCCTCATAATGTATCGGGCGGGTAGTGTCCAGCGTGAGGGCGGCTTTGCGCATGTGCAAAAAATTCTCGCCGTCGCCCGCCTCATTGCCAAGCGACCAAAAGCACACACACGCGCGGCTGCGGTCGCGCAAGACCATGCGCTGCATGCGGTCAACCACCGCGCCTTTCCAAATGGGATTGTCGCCCGGCACATTTTTTCGGCGGACACCGTGGGTTTCCATGTCGCACTCGTCCATGACATAAAACCCAAGCTCGTCGCACAGGTCGTAAAAGAATAAATCATTCGGATAGTGACTGGTGCGCACGGCGTTGATGTTCGCCCGCTTCATCAGATAGAGGTCTTGATAATACCGCTCCCGCGGCACCGCCCACCCGTTGTCCGGGTCAAAATCGTGGCGGTTAACACCCTTGACGACAACCCTGCGGCCGTTGACTGTAAGCACATTGCCTTTTATCTCCACGCTTTTAAAGCCGATTTTTGCGTATTTGCAGGCAAGTGTTTTATCTCCTTGTTTTAAAACGAGCACGAGCCCATATAAGTTCGGTGCTTCCGCCGACCATTGGCGCGCATTCGGCTCAACATGGTTAATCGCCGCGATGCTCTTGCCCGCAGCCGCATCAATCTGCGCCGAACCGATTAGCTTTTTCTCTTCTCCGTCAATCAGCCAGGCTTCGACTTCGGCGGCTTCGGTTCTTTCACCGGTGTTACACAGCGATACTTCCAAAGTCAGCAAGCCGTTTTTATAGTCCTCGTCAAGTGTCGCCTGCGCGAAAAAGTCTTTGATGCACAGCTTGTTTTCCGCGTAAATATAAACTTCGCGGTAAATGCCGGAGAGGAACCACATATCCTGATCTTCCAGATAGGTACCGTCCGTGTAGCGGAACACTTCAACCGTTATCTGATTATCCCCTGTTTTGAGATAATCCGTAATTCTGAATTCCGCCGGTGTCATGGAGCCTTGGGAATAACCGATTTTTTCACCGTTCAAATAGATAAAAAAGCCCGCTTTCACCGCGCCGAAATGCAGAAAGATTTCTTTGCCCGCCCAGCCTTCCGGCACGGCAAAACTGCGGCGGTAAACGCCTACCTCGTTTTGGTTGTGGTCAATGAGCGGAATTTTGTCTTTTTTAACCGAGAGCGCCTTCGGGTAGGAGTTGCACAAATAAATCGGCTTGCCGCAGCCTTTGAGCTGCCACAGGGACGGCACCTCCGCATCATCCCAACCGCTGTCGTCAAAATCCGCGCGTTGGTAGTCGCACCGTATGGACTCGAGCCCCAGCTGCCAGTAAAACTTCCACACACCATTAAGCGTCATTTTATACGGGCTGTCCGCTTGCGCGGCTGCCTCGTCAAAGGTATCATAAGGCAGGGCAAGGTTGTGTGCATCCTCTTTATTTTCGGCGATCATGTACGGATTTTCCCAGTATTGCGGGTTCTTTTTCATCTGCAGCATCCCTTCGCAAGAGGATTGTTCACGGTAGTTTTACGACGAACACCTTATCATAATAGTAAAAGTATAGCATAGATGAAGCCTGCTTGTATAGTGAAAGTGCAGTCTATTTACCCGGTCGGAGGCGGTTGGACAAGAAAAAGGCACACCCCTCGCAAGGTATGCCCATATTAATGATTTGCTTTGATTTTTTAAACCATACGCCCGGCTATGCTTTTTCAAAAATCAGCAGTTCATTGCTATTCTCATCCAGCAGCGTGAGCGCCGAAGCGGTCACCGTGTACTTTTTCACCTGCCCGAGCAACTCAAAATAAATCTGCTCCGCCTGCATCGCTTCCGGCGGTCCGGCCATCTTGGTTGACCATATTCCGCTTAATATCAAGCGCTCTCCGATTGCGCTGTAACCGCCGCCGTACAGGTTGACCGCAGACCGGCCGGAGAAGGTGTCCTTGTCAAGGGTCAGCGTCATTGTATATTCCGTCGGCTCAACGGAACTCACCGACCATGCCATCAATTCCCATTTTGTGTTCGCGATATCCGAAGGAAACAGCAGACCTGCAAAAAACAGGATAATCGAGAGTATAAACGCGATGATTTTTTTCATCATGCAACACCCCTTTCATAAACTTTCGTCTTATTCTGTAAACCATCCTGCAATGATATCGAGCAGGCTGTCGGCAGTATACTGTTTTTCTCTGCCGAGGCGCCGCCATGTCCAAAAT
>CAYUWQ010000042.1:9971-12663 GCA_964448455.1 uncultured Eubacteriales bacterium
CAGGCTGTCGGCAGTATACTGTTTTTCTCTGCCGAGGCGCCGCCATGTCCAAAATGTTGGTGAAAGGTAATACAACTCGAATTTGACGAAATCTTCCGGCGACACATAGTTGCTTCCCTCATCGTGCTGGATTACACCGAGTTCATAAATATCCGCAAACAGTCTTTTATTGTTGTTATATCGCGCCGCCGGGAACCGGACCAAAGCAAACTCCCCTGCCAGGTTGTTGGACTTCCACACCCGCCAGGATATCTCATTGCTCCGCAGGTTCCAAAGCTGCCAATCCTCTTGCGCGAGCGCCGTCGCGTTTGCCCAAAGCGCGTCACAGTAGGCTACCTGGTCTTTGCCCATGGAGATGTTTCCGGGTTCCGTCGCGCCGGACACACAAACCGCGTGCATCTGCACACCCAAAAAGGATTTGCCGTTGCATTCCTCAGATACCATGCGAAGATATTCGCGGATATACTGCCAGCCGTCGCCGAAATAATCGATCATAAACTCCGCCATCATCGCTTCAAGGTCGGCGTACGGGTCCCACAGCAGTTTTGCGTAAATATAGTTGTCCAACACGAAGAAGTTCGGGTCACAGGTGGAAACGGCACAGTTAAACAGCCCGCTCGCGTTGTTCTCGTAATAAAACTGGATGTTCGGCTGCACAGCGTCATACTTAGCATACGGCAGCGCCTGCTCGTTGTAATTCATCGGATACTCAAAGATGTAAATATTATTTGTAATTTTTCCCCATTCCACAAGTTGCCTGCACGCATCCTTTGACGCGTCATAATCACATGCCTGCAGCGGGTGCGCGTAGCACATGGTAATGGGGCAATAGTAGATAATAATGTTTTCATCGCAGACCGTTTTCGGCGCTTCCACCGTACCGGCATAGGCAAATGTCAGCAGTTTGACATCCGGATCGAGCGGCCGGATTGCTTCGGCAACTCTGTTAAGCAGCCGGATTAAGGTGCCGGCATTCGCGCCTTCCTCAGCGTAAATCGCTTCGCACGCGTCACAATGGCAGGTCACATCGCTGTCGTTCAAGCCCATGGTTATCGATGTTAAATTCGGATTTGCCTGAATCTGATTTTTCGCGTAGTCAATATAGATTTGGATAACCGCTTCGTTGGATAAACAGGGATTGTCGGTAATCCTCACACCGTCCGCCGTTAGGGCGTAGTATTCGGGATGTTCGGCAAAGTACACATCCGGGGGCACAATGAGCGCCGCGGTGTGCCCCGGGTAATCCCGGATGATACCGCCGTATTCGGGCGACTGAACAGACGGTACCAAACCGTTGATCTTATTGGCCAGCGCGTAATCCGCATTGATTGAAGTCATGTTGTAGACCATGGTCGGCGCGCGGAATCTGAATGCCGGCACTTCCCGCACATCTATCGCGGCGGGAACCGCAACAACAGGATTTTCCGGAATAATGACGGCTGTTGACGACAGCCACTTGCAGCCCAAAAACTTTTGAAAAAAATCAAAAACGCCATACAGTGTTCCCCGGAGTTCTCCGCCCGCGATAACAATATTTTGACCAATGGATTTAATGATAAACCCGTCGTCCCCGAGTGCAGCGCGGTCTACGGTATAGCCGGCACCCTCGCGGTTTGTTTTGCCGATAATAATTTCTTTTGCTGTCGGAATGGCCGAAGCGTCAGGAATAATCGGCAGTTCAACCCCGCTGATTTGCTTAAGATAAGACTGAAGCTTTGCCGCGGCTGTATTTTCGGACGGTGAAGCGTTCAAGCCCTTGACAATAACATATTGACTTTCTCCGCCGCTGATGAGCGTCATTTTCACGGTGCTGTCCGTTTGTGTTATGATTTTCTCCGGGACATACGCGGGCGGCGCCGGGGGATTGACAAAACCCAGCAATGTGCTTGCTATCATGATATATGCCAATACCTGCGCGATGATTTTCCGTGTTTTCGGGTCAAAGAGTGTAAGAATAAAATTCATTAACAGTCAGCCTTTCTCTTGTTGGACTTGTTCCTTACTTCGATTCTACAGGCAACGGCAAGCGGTGTCAATGATTAGTTTGATTCGCGTTTTATAATCCAGAACTCACTCATCATAAAACCGGCTATCGGCTCGGTTATTTCCAAATCGATGCACCCGTTTACAAATACGGATGCCGGTAAAACATAGGCAGCGCTTTCAAATCCCGGCGCAAGCAGTTCGGTGTCAAACCGCTCATCCCTTTCGCCGCCGTACTGCGGGCCGTCATAAATCAAGGTTCCGTTCGCTGTGATGCGGTGGTGTATTATGGCCGGCTGTTTTTTAGAACTGTAAGTAATCCTGAGCTTATAGTCCGTGCCGGCAGTGAATCCGCCGAGCTTGCAGTTGAACGAGTAATGGTCATACAGCTTGAGCATGGCCATCGGAATATGGCCGTTGTTCACATTGGGCCTGTCGCCCTGGTAATCGATGTAAAACTCGCCTTGCTGCGGCACGCCAAGCACATCAAACCCGTGCTCGGCAAGTGAAAAGTAGAATTCATCTTTGTCTACTTTCGTTCTGTTCAGCACTCTTTCGATGAATCCTGTTCTTTTCTGCTCCGGCATCGCTTCTGCCTGTTTGAGCTTGTTTTGCAGCCACAGGCGGTCCGTTACCGGCAAATCAATGGTTTCAAGCGTCGCGCCCCGCTCCCATGAGTCCGCGCAGTAGTGTTCCACATCCAGCTGCA
>CAYUWQ010000043.1:0-4306 GCA_964448455.1 uncultured Eubacteriales bacterium
TAAGTTTCCCACCGGACATTGAGCCCTTTTTGCAGCGTATAGTCCGCTTCTTCCCGGTAAGTCGCGTTTTCGGCAGTGAGGTGCCCGCCCCAGCTGCACAAAAACAAAGAACTGCCTGCTTTGCCGCTTTCAACAAGACTCGTCAAAACAGTCGGTGTGTCGCTTGAGAGCAGATAGCCGTTATTTTTTACGCCGGTTTCTTTCGCCCATTTACCGGTTAGGATGGATGCCCAGCCAGGGGCGGTGCTTGTTGCCTGGGTGTTGAAATATTTGCTTTTACCCCCGGCAAAGGAAACATACAAGCCGCCGCTTTCGGCTACATAATTCACTGCGCTGTTCTCAATTCCCTTGAGTTTGACGATACCGTCAGCCCGCGCGCCGTCATAACCGAAAATGAAGCATTTTTTTACCGTCTTGCCGGCGGGCAGCGAGGCATTAAAATGGTCGTTTACCATGTCGGCAACAATGGTCTGGGGCAGCGCCGTTTTCAGCGTGTTGTCAAACATCCCCGAATTATCCAGCCGGATACTGTAAAAACTTTGATTCATGGTGAACAGCATCGTCAGCAGGGTAATCAATACTTTTATGGTGTTGCCGAAGGTCTTCAGGTTAACGGTTGTTGTCATGGTTTATCCTCCGTTGCGGCGCAGAATTACAGCCCAAGCTGCCACTTGTAAAATATGATACCACAGCAACTTGCGCTTTTCAATAAAAGGGGTGTAATTTCCGGTAAGTGCTGATATAATACCTTTGAGTGGAGAAGAAGTGGGGGACGATTGAGAACGATAGAAAAGCAGTAGAAAAGCAGTGGAAGAACGAAAACACAAACCCCCAATCTCTTCCCGCGGCGCAGCCGCTCTTCCCAATTTGATTTGAAAGGATGCAATATATGAAAAGGACTGCAAAACCGGTTTCCCTTTTACTCGCGCTGATCCTGTTGCTCTCCTCTTTTTCCGGCGCGTCCGCAGCCGGCAGCCGCACAACGATTGAGGAGTGGACGGCGCAGTACGACAGCCTCAAGACCGACACAAGTGTGATAACGCTTACCCCCGGCAGCGATGAAAGCGAAATGAACTTCGCATGGCTGAGCAGCATCACAGACATTGCGCCGAAGTTTAAAATCAGCAAAAATGCTGATATGAGCGGTTTTTCATTCGTTGCGGTGAAAACATCTTTCACACTTGTCGGCTGCCTCGCGAACAAAGTAACCGCTTCGGCACTGGAGCCTGGCACCGTCTACTATTACAGTTATACCGTAAAAGGATTGTGGAGCAAACCCGAGCATTTCAAAACCGGCGGCGGTCCGGATTTTAAAGCAATCTTTGTTTCTGACCCGCAGATGGGCCGGTCCGGTGACGAAACACTCGACGAGGTGCTGCTCCGGGATTCATTCGGTTGGAATGCCGCGCTTGAATCCGCCGTTGATGCGCATCCGGACACGAATTTTATCCTCTCCGGCGGTGATCAGGTCAATACCGCAACCGTCAACGCGCAATACAATTTGCTCCTAGCGCCCAAAATCTTCAGGAATATCCCTTTCGCGGCGGCCATGGGCAACCACGATTTTACTTTTCCGCTGTACAAATACCACTTCAATAATCCGAACGAATTCAAGGGTGAACTGATTCCCTCCCTTGGCGGGTCTGGTTTTTGGTTCTGCTTCGGACAGGCGGTATTTGTCGTTTTAGATTCCAACTTACCGCTGCCCGGCAGCCAGGAACAGCTGCTCAAGCAGGCGGTGGACGCGAATCCGGATGCACTGTGGCGTATTGTCATGATGCACAACAGCATTTACGGCGCAGGCGGCGGCGTAGCGGGGCCTGTGAATTTATGGCGTTTTTATGCCGGCATATTTGACAAGTACAGCGTCGACCTTGTTTTAAGCGGCCATGACCATGTGCATTGCCGCACCTACCCGATTAAGAACAATGAAATTGTTGATGACGGCGAAGGGACGGTTTACCTCTGCGCCAACTCCGCCTCCGGCAGTAAATACAGCGCCGCGCCGGAAACAGCACCGTGGTACGCGGCAAATGTCAGCCAGCTGCGCATACCATCCTATACGGTTTTAGGTTTTGCGGATGGTCAATTAATTCTTAATACCTACAGGACCGATACATCCGAAAAAATTGACGATGAGTATGTGATGGAAAAAACGGTACCGGCCGACCCTGTCCCGGCGGAAAGCTTTTTTGTTACACTGCTGAACTTCATCAAACTCACCGTTATGGTCATTCAGTCCTCGTTCTCACTGTAGACCCCGCTACTGCTGAAAACAAGCACAATCGAATGGAACAAACCCGTTGCATACGGATTCTTCAGGCGGATCGGCAAATCCGCCTGAATTTATTTTTTTGGGATATTCGTATATTGACAAGCAATATTGAACAGATTATAATTGTTTTGTGATAAAAGCTTTGTTCCGTTTGTATGAATGATTCCACAATGATTTTGAAAGCGGTGAGCATGATGAAATCCAAAGCAGTTCTCAGCTTCCTTCTCTGCATAGCGCTCTTTGCCGGCATGCTTGTTCTGCCTGCCGGCGCGGCAGTATCAGCCGTTACAATTATTTTTGATACAGACGGCGGCACACCTATATCGCCTTTAACACAGGACGAAGGTACAGCGGTCACAAACCCGGCAGACCCTGTCAAGCCTGGCTACACTTTTTTGGGCTGGGCACCGGCAGTACCGGCCATAATGCCAGCTGATGATATGACCTGCTTGGCTCTGTGGGAAGAGCTCCCACCGGACCTCAAAATATGTGATTCAATTATTTTTGATCCCGGCGGCGGACGTTGGTACCCTGATCCATATGGCATTGATCCGATTATAGTTGTTGATGAAGGTGGGATACCTTATCCTCCGACTTTAGTAAGAGACGGCTATCACTTTGTGTGTTGGTTTCCGCCTATACCGAACTATTGCCCAGTGGAAGAGATTATATGCGTAGCGCAGTGGGAACGCATTCCTGTTGGTTTTCAAATCACCTTTGACGCAAACGGCGGCATAGGCAGCGAAGTACAGACAGTTGGAGAAGGCGTAGTGCCGACAGCTCCGATAGTCACCAGAGAAGGCTATGGCTTCCTTGGCTGGGATGCCGTAATCATAGCAGCGGAAAACGATGCCACTTACACAGCGCAGTGGGAGGAGCTACTCGGTTTCGATCCCGTCATATGTTTTGATTCAAACGGTGGTACACCAATTGGTCCGATTGTCGTGCACCCCGGCGAACTAATGATTTCTCCGCCGGACCCGACCCGGGAAGGTTACTGTTTTTTAGGTTGGGAACCACCGTTACCGGCAACAATGCCTGATTACGATATGTGCTTCGTCGCACAGTGGGAACCGTACACGAGCACCATCACCTTTGACTCGAACGGTGGCAGCGCAGTTGCGCCGATTACACAGGAAGAAGGCACCGAGGTCATACCTCCGGAAGACCCGGTCAAAACAGGATTTGACTTTATGGGTTGGATGCCGGCAGTACCGTCAACGATGCCTGCGGACGATGTGACCTGTGTCGCGCTATGGAAAATCAGCACTTGCACACCCGAAATAATATTTAATTCCGATGGCGGTTCCTATATCCCAACGATAACCGGCAATTTTGGCGACCCCATTTTCCCGCCCGCCACCCCCACAAAACGGGGGTACACGTTTGGCGGTTGGAGTCCCGCGCTTCCGGCAACCCTGCCCGCATGCGGAATAACACTGACAGCGATATGGATTCTGAACAAATACAACGCCTACTTCATCGTTGATGAATCGGTTTATGCAACCATTCCTACCAATTACGGCGCTCAAATTGCAACACCGGCGCCCCCTGTCAAAGCCGGTTATGCTTTTTTAGGCTGGGCTCCGACAGTTGGTGTAATGAGTGACGCTGATAAAACCTTCACGGCACTGTTCACAATCAACACCTACGACGCCATATTCATGGTTGACGGTCAATTGTACCAAACCATACCAACACTTTACGGCGCGCAAATAACTCTGCCGGCAGACCCTGTCAAAGCAGGCTGCATTTTTGCCGGCTGGTCACCGGCTGTTCCGGCAACAATGCCTGGGGACGATGTAACCTGCGTTGCACAGTGGCGCTTGTTGGGCGATCTCGACAATAACGGCAGTATAACCTCAGTTGACGCGTTAATAGCGCTGCAGGGCAGCACCGGCGAGTATCTTTTATCAGCCCTCCAACGGTTGGCAGCCGATGCAAATCACGACGGCAGAATCAGCTCGATGGACGCGTTGATGTTATTGCGGGCAGCATCCGGTTTAATCACACTTTAATACCGGTCAATAA
>CAYUWQ010000043.1:4406-10431 GCA_964448455.1 uncultured Eubacteriales bacterium
GAAACGAATATGCGCAACAGCGAGGGAGCCTTCGTCACCCTTGCTGACGGCCGTATTCTTTTTGCCTACAGCCGCTACGGCGGCAAAGGCTTCCGGGATGAATCCAACGCCGATATCGCGTCGATTATCTCCGCAGATGACGGCGAAACCTGGAGCGAGCCGCAGATTCTATTCACAGCCGAAAGTCACGGCACAGCAAACATTATGAGTGTTTCGTTACAGCGGCTGGGCAGCGGTGACATCGGCATTTTTTACCTGATTAAACACGGTTTCCATGATACCAGGCTGGTCATGCGCCGCTCAAAGGATGAAGGCGCGAGCTGGAGCGATGCCGAGTATTGCATCAACCGCCTGGGGTTTAATGTGGTCAACAACGACAGAGTTGTCCTATTGTTAAACGGCTCTCTGTTATTCCCTGCCGCGCACCACGGCGTCAGAATTCAGCCGGGCAATCCTTCTTTTCCGTACGCCGTCAATTATTTTTATACCTCCGATGATGACGGCAAAACCTGGGTTGAAAACGACTGCGCCGTTTCACTCAATTCACCGCACACAAAAGTCGGACTGCAGGAACCGGGCATACTGGAGCTGGCGCCGGGGTTTTTGTGGTGCTGGGCGAGGACCGACATGGGCAGGCAATATGAGTATTTCTCCCGCGACTTCGGCTTAACCTGGAGCAACCCCGAGCCCTCTTTTTTCACCTCTCCCTGCTCCCCGCTTTCGATGAAACGAATCCCCGGCACAGACAAACTGCTTGCCGTTTGGAACCCGATATCCAACTACGCAACCATCAAAACGGATATCCCCGGCAGCAGCCGCAAGCGGCTTGTCTACGCGATTAGCGAAAACAATGGTGCCGCTTGGGGCGAACCGGTGATACTTGAAGACGAAGACGATTCCGGCTACTGCTACACCGCTATCCATTTTAACAAAGATTATGTTCTGCTCGGATACTGCGCCGGCAATGATGTCAAAGATTATTCGATTCTCTCAAGGCTCAGAATCCGCAAAATAAGTTTGGCTGAATTAATAAAATAATGACTATACTGAAAGGATGAGCATGATGAAGACACTGGTAGTATATTACTCCCTTGGCGGCAAAACAAAAAAGGTTGCGGCGGAAAGAGCGAAAAAAGAAGGTGCCGACCTTATTGAGGTAAAAAAGAAAAAGCCCTATTCAACACTGGGCGCGTATTTCAGGGGCGCGCCAGCAGCAATCAAACAAAAAACCGTTGAAATTGAAGCACTGACCTGCGACTTTGCCGCGTATGACAAAATCATCCTCGCGGCGCCGATTTGGGGCGGCTTCCCCGCGCCGCCTTTCAACAGCGCTGTACAGTTGCTGCCAGCGGGCAAAGAAGTGGAGCTTATCTTCTGCTCCGGCGGCGGCGGTCCGACCAAATGCGCTGAACAGGTGAAAGAACTGATTAGAAAACAGGGTTGTACCGTTACCGGATGTACGGATATAAAGGGCATGAAATAGGGTTCAATTTTATTTTCCCAAAAATTGAAAGTATTAAGAAGATGCCGTTGACGAATAGCCATCGTCAACGGCATCTTCCGCATTGTTTAAGACCGGTCGGTGATACCTAAATCACCCTGCCCGTCACCTGGCTGATATTCAGCATGTAGTTTTCCGCATCCACCATGATGCCGGCATCGAGGCTGTCGATACTGCCGTCACCATTGATATCGCCTGCAAACGGCATAATTTCGTCAAACGGAGGATCCCATGCAAGCATATAGTTTTCATAATCGACCGCCGTGCCCGCATCCAAGCTGTCTATGCTGCCGTCACCGTTGATGTCGCCGAAGATAATGATGTAATAGGATGCTATCAGCTCTTCAAACCCGTTATAAATATCAACTCTTGTCCCCGTACCTATTGTCTGTGTTTCAGGCGAGTAAACAACCTTCACTTCTCCGACAGTTTCAATGTAATACAGCTCGAATTCTTCAACCGTCAATCCCGGTGCAAGACCATAAATGAGATTTGCCTTGCGGTTAATAACGGTGGTGGAGTGATGCTGTTCAATGATACCCTCGGTAATCGTGATAATGTTTTTCACTTTAAATGAAGCCGCGTCGCTCTCATTCCCTACCGTGTCAAAACACCTGGCGTAAACAATATCGTTTTGCGTCAAAATAACCGGTCCGGTGTACGCTTGCCAAGTCCCGCCGTCATCCGAATCCAGCGCGTATTGCCTAACCGCTGCGTCGGCAGGGAAAGTTACGGTAACGGTTACATAGCCTGTCGTCTCATATTCCGGCGTGGCAGAAATCGCCGGGGTTGCCGGCGGAATTTTATCAATATTGGTAACCAACAGTTCAACGACCTTGCTTGTGTTGCCGAATTCATCCGAACATCTTGCGTAAACGGTTGCGTTTTCCGTCAAAATCAGCGGAGCAATATAGTCTGTCCACGCGCCGGCATTGACTCTGTATTCCTTTACAGTCGCCGGAGCGGGATACTCGATTGTAACCGTAACATTTCCGTTGGTCTGCGTCAGGGGTGCCGCGTAAAGCTGAGGTTCAAAAGGCGCTATCCTGTAATACCAAGGGTCAGGGTCGTCAAAACCGTGTTTATCAAGGTAATAAACAATGAAGTTATCCGCGCAATGCTCAAATACTTCCGTGCCCATAACCGGAGCGGTGCCGGCAAAAAATGCCCATTCAAGCGTATCGCAATGATAGAACGCGGCATCACTGATATCGGCAACCCCGGCGGGGAAGGTAATCGAGCTGAGCGCGATGCATCCGGCAAACGCGGAACCGTAGATTTTCAGCAATCCGGCGGGCAGGGTCACGGAGGTCAGCGCTTCGCAGCGGTAAAAAGCATCGGCTCCGATTGAGACAACGCTGTCAGGTATTGACACCGAGGTTAACGAGAGGCATTCCCGAAACGCTCCTTCGTCTATCGCCGCAACGGGGAAAGTGCCCAGCGTATCAGGTATCACAACATCACCGCCGGCTCCGTGGTATGCGGTTATTATAGCCTCACCTTGGAACACGGTATATACATAATCATAGAAACCGATGTAATTGATAACGATTGAGCCAGTATCACTCGAGTTACCGGCAGCGTCAAAACATCTGGCATAAATAGTATCGTTATGATCTAATTTGAATGGCAGTGTATATTTCTCCCAAGGCTCATCTCCAATGCTGTATTCGCACAATACAGCATCTTCCGGATAGCTGATTGTTATTATAATCGGGTCTTCTGTAGGTTGCGTCTGATCCGCCTCAAGGGTTGGCGTCGCAGGCGAAACCTTATCGATGTTGGTCACAGCAAAAGAGCGTTCGGGACTGTTATTTCCGCTTGCATCCGAGCATCTTGCGTAAACTGTTCCGTTATCGGTCATCACAATAGGCGCTGAATACCCTGTCCAAGCGCCCGCCCCGATTTTATATTCCATTGTGGTTGCAATGGCGGGATAGATTATTGTAACGGTGACATTGCCATTCGTCGGTGTGACAGGCACTGCGGAAAAAGACGGTTCAAAGGGCAGAGCGGAATAACCGTGCCAGGGATTTGAAAATCCCGTATTCCCGCTTAAATAGTAGACGGCAAAGCCCGGCGCGCAATTGTCAAACACATCATCGCCAAAGATGTCGGGCGCATTGCCCTTAAATAAAGCCCCGGAAAGATTCGTGCAATCAATAAAAGCACTGTCGCCAATGTCTGATACGCCGGCAGGGATAATAATCGAGTTAAGCCCCTGGCATGCGTGAAAAGCTTCCGCGCCGATGAACGCAAGGCTGTCGGGTAAACTGATTGAAGTCACCTCCGAATGAATGAACGCGAAATTCCGGATACCGGTGACCTCCGGGGGAACCGTATATTCCCCGGATTTACCGCAGGGATATTTGAGCAGCTGCTGCATACTATAGCCGAACATCACCCCGTTGGCGCTCGCATAAGTCATGTTGTCTTGGTTAACATAGATTGCGGACATATTCGAGCATCCTAAAAAGGCAGTTGATGCAATACTGTTAACATTGGCAGGTATGGTCACGCTATGGAGTCCGGAGCAGCCATCAAAAGCATATTCACCGATTGCAATCAACGCCGCGTTAAAGTTTATTTGGGGCAAATTAAAACAACCTTGAAACGCAAAATCCATAATTGAGGTAACACTCTCCGGCACGGTATAACCCTGAAATAAGCCGCCGGGGTAATAAACCAACCGGGTTTGCTGATAATTCATCAGCACCCCGCCGTTGCTGGAAAAATTCACATTGTTTGGATTAACAAGCACCTCTGTCAGAAAGAAGCAATTACTGAACGCTCTGGCGTCGAGGGACCAAACAAACCTTGGAATTGTTACGGAATGAAGCAAAAAGCAGTTGTCAAAAGCCCCTGACGCGATGGCAACAACCTCTAATCCATCGAAATAATCGGGAATGATTAAATTACCGGCTGTCCCGGTATATCTGATTAAAAATGCTTGGCTGCCACCCGGACCGGTTAGTGAGTATTCGAAGTCGCCAAACTGGTTAGCGGATACTGTAAAAACGCCTGCTTGAATTACCGTTAAAATCATTGTGATTGCCAAAAGAACAGATATTGCTTTTTTCATTTCAATTCCCTTCTTTCAAACCATTCAACATTTACGATAAAAATCCTGCATGTAAAACTGTAAAACAATTTTACGCCTAAATTATGCGCTTATTATTTGATTTGTCAATAGAAATACATTTATTCATCCATTTGTTTACTATTTTTGTCTATTTTATACACATTGATAGGATAATACATTGCGGTCTGATATGTTCCGTTATGCTGTTCCTGCCGCTTTTCAGGTTTAGAACCTTGGTGTCAGAAGTCAGAAAAGATACCGCATTGGGTTCTTGAGAGGTATAAAAAAGCAATCCTATCACCGCAAACGAACCGCGTTGCTGTCCTGCTTTTCGGAGAAAAAGCAGGCGTGAAGCAGCTGAGAGGCAGAAACGCAAAAACGCCCATAAAGCTACAATACTTTACAGGCGTTTATATTGGATCAATTCTCGCTTAGAACCCAATCATTTCAACGATTTTCGTGATGGTCCCGCTTTCAGCCATGATGTAAATTCCCAGGCAGATATACACAACAGGGACGATAATTCTTTCGTATTTTTCCAGTGTTTTGGCAATCAAACTAACCGCGGAAAGTTTGAAACCCAAGAAGCAAAGCAAGGCGGTTGCCAACGCGAACACAGCTAAAACCGCTGTAATTTGTCCTGCCGGCATGGAGGCAAAATAAGGGATATAAATACCAACATTATCCCCGCCGGAAGCAATAGTTATCAGCGTTACCGTCCAAAACAGCAGTGCGGCTTTGCGCGCTTCCAGTTTTTCACGCACTTCCTCTTCTTCATCTTCGTCTTTATCCTTTTTTAATGCTGCCAAAATACCAAGAGATATCGGAACAAGCCCGAGGAACCCAATCATCCATTCCTGGGGTATGAAGTGCAGGACAAAAGCCGCAAGCAGGCTGACAGCAACTAAAACTGCAGTCCCCAAATACTGCCCGCCTACAACATGCGCCAGTCTTTTTCGGCTCCCAACCTGCGCAAAAATCACGGTTATAATCAGCAGATAATCAATACTGGTCGAAATAAACACCGCGGCGGCGGAAATGATCGTTCGTGTCATTCTTGTGCTCCGTTCTCATTGTTTCGGGTTAACTTGACAGTTAGCCGAACACGGCACGCCGTGTCCCTACGGATCAATCTCCGCAAACACTATCTCACCTTCCACTACCCTGCATTCGTAGCTTTTACCGGCGTTGAGCTTGCCTTCCAGCATTTCTTCCGACAGTTTATCTTCAATCTGCGATTGAATCGCACGGCGCAGCGGCCTTGCCCCGTATACCGGGTCGAAACCGGCGGTTGAGATTCTTTCAATGGTATCTTCGTCAAAACTGATGGTGATATCCATTTCCGCAACCCTTTTTGCCAGGCCTTTGAGCAGCCGGCGGGCAATTTCCTTGATATCCCCGCTTTTGAGCTGATGGAAAACAATGATGTCGTCCACCCGGTT
>CAYUWQ010000043.1:10441-12607 GCA_964448455.1 uncultured Eubacteriales bacterium
ACTCCGGCCGGAAAGCTTTTTTCAGTTCTCCCAGCACCGAATCTTTGATTTTACCATGGCTTAATGTGTCTTGCCCCTCTTCAGCGGCGGAAAATCCGAGTGAACTGACGGATTTGGAGATCAGGTTCGCGCCGATGTTGGATGTCATGATGACGATGCAGTTTTTAAAGTCCACACGCCGCCCCTGGGCATCGGTTAAAAGTCCGTCTTCCAAAATTTGCAGCAGCATGTTAAACACATCCGGGTGCGCTTTTTCGATTTCGTCAAAGAGTAAAACGGAATATGGCCTGCGGCGTACTTTTTCGGTCAGCTGACCGCCCTCGTCATAGCCGACATAACCCGGCGGCGAACCGACAAGGCGTGAAACGGTATGCTTTTCCATATATTCGGACATATCCAGGCGAATCATCGCATTTTCGTCTCCGAACATCGCCGCGGCAAGGGTTTTGCACAGTTCCGTTTTGCCCACACCCGTGGGGCCGAGGAAAATAAACGAACCGGTCGGCCTTTTGGGGTCTTTGAGCCCGACCCTGCCCCTGCGGATGGCTTTGGAAACTGCCGAAACGGCTTCGTCCTGTCCGACAATTCTGCGGTGCAGCTCGTCTTCCATGTGGAGCAGCCGCTCGCTTTCTTCCTGCGTGAGCTGAACAACGGGGATACCTGTCCATGCGGACACAATCTGCGCAATCTCCTGCTCCCCGACTTCGCCCGCGCCATGCGCGCTTTTTTCCTGCCAGGCGGCTTTCGTTTCCTCCAGTTTGGCGGCAAGCACTTTTTCCTCGTCGCGCAGCTGGGCGGCGCGCTCAAATTCCTGGGAATTGACCGCTGCTGATTTTTCCTCCCCGATGGCTTTCACTTTATCCTCAAGTTCCTTTAGATCCGGCGGAGCCGTGTATTCTTTTAGCCGTACGCGTGATGCCGCCTCATCTACCAAGTCAATGGCTTTATCCGGCAGATATCGGTCACCGATGTAACGCGCGGACATCTTCACCGCGGCGATAATCGCGGCATCGGTTATTTTCACTTTATGGTGCGCCTCATATTTGTCTCGGAGCCCTTGCAGAATTTCAATAGCTTCCTCCTCTGTCGGTTCGCCGACTGTAATCGGCTGGAAACGGCGCTCAAGCGCTGCGTCTTTTTCAAAATGCTTGCGGTATTCATCCAGGGTGGTGGCACCGATCACCTGCATTTCGCCCCGGGCAAGATACGGTTTAAGTGTGTTGGCAGCGTCTACGGAACCCTCCGCCGCGCCGGCGCCAACTAAATTATGGATTTCATCGATGAAAAGAATCACATCACCGGCGTTGATGACTTCATCAATCGCGGCTTTGATGCGTTCTTCAAAATCGCCCCTGTATTTGGTGCCGGCAACCATACCGGTCATATCAAGCGCGATAATGCGCTTATCCCGCAGTGTCTCCGGCACTTCACCCGTGGCTATTTTAAGCGCAAGGCCTTCGGCGATTGCCGTTTTGCCGACGCCGGGTTCCCCGGTGAGGCAGGGGTTGTTCTTGGTGCGCCGGCTGAGAATCTGAATCACCCGCTCAATTTCCGTTTGCCGGCCGATAACGGGGTCAATCATGTTTTTGCGCGCGAGTTCCGTTAAGTCCCTGCCGAACTGGTCGAGTGTCGGCGTGGCGGATTTTTCCGCCTGGCAGGTTTCGCCGGCGGCAACCGGCTGCGCGCTCGCACCGGCCAGTCCCTTTATGACATCCTCCAGCACACCTTTGGGATCCGCGCCGAGTTCCGCCATGATTTTCACGGCGGCGCTCTGCCCTTCCTTGATGAGTGAAATCAGCAGATGCTCCGTGCCGATATAGTTATGTCCCATCGACCGTGCCTGAACGATGGACATGTCAATCACATGCTTGCAGCGCGGCGTGAAATCATTTGGTGAAAGTTCCGACACCTCGCCCAGGCCGACGCTGTTCCTGACAGCGTCCTCCACCTTTTCGGCTGTCAAGCCGCGGGCAGACAGCGCGTTGTAAGCCAGGCCGCTGTCTTCTTCCAGCAACCCAACCAATAAATGCTCGCTGCCGATATAACTGTGCCCCATGTTTTGCGCGCTTTCAATCGCGGCGTTAAGGGCTGAATTTGCTTTTTCGGTAAATCCGGTGAATTTGTACATTGTGATAACCTCCGATTTTTTAACGATTGGTGAGCGAT
>CAYUWQ010000044.1:0-851 GCA_964448455.1 uncultured Eubacteriales bacterium
CCCACCGCCGATGGTTGTCCTGCCGTAGGGAGCAATATTTTCCGGATAACTGGAATAAACAACAATATTGACGGCATCCGCAATATTCGCCGCAGTCAGGCAGAGTGTACTGCTGTTCCAACCCCAAATTTTTCCTCTTGAACCGGTCGCTGTAAGGGACGCGGTGACATAAGAACCGGAGATATGCGGACCGCCCGCGGTGGCAAGATTGAATGCAGTACTTGTCGCCATATACCCCAATAAACCGCCGGCGGAACCGGTGGCATTTATGGTGCCGCCACCGACGCAGTTGAGTATTTTGAAAACATTCACATTCGCGAAGGATTGCCCGACGATGGCGCCGGCATAGCCCGCATTAAGGGTGCCGGTTGTGATGGCAGCAAAACTCTGGCAGTTTGTTATCTCTACTTTTATTGGTGTAGCGACCGCTGCGGAATTGCCCAATATACCGCCGATGTATCTTGCCTCGGTAATGGAAACCCCGCTTTCCACCCGGCAGTTGTCAATCAGGAGTATGCCGCTGCCGACTGTCGGCAGATATTCCGCGAAGATGCCGCCGGCGGCTGAAAAGCTTGAATTTGTGCCGGTTATGGCGGTTGTGCCGTTGATAATACAATCGTTGATGGTGGCGTTTCGGTTGTTGGTACCCGTGTCGATCCTACCGATGATACCGCCGGCCATCAAACCGTTGATAGCGGTGTCGGTCACAACGCAATCCTCAACCGTACCGCTGAACCATGCGGCAATGCCGCCCGTGGCAGCGGTGCTTGTATTTCCTGTGCCTGTATTGGTAACGGTAATGCCCGTGACCGAGCAGCCTGTTATAGTTGCTTTATCAAAATTTGTTGAAG
>CAYUWQ010000044.1:861-4721 GCA_964448455.1 uncultured Eubacteriales bacterium
TTGCCCTCACTCGCGCTGAGGTGCGCGTTGCTGATGGTCACCGGGTAAACGCCGCCGGCGATATACCCCGCGACACCGCCGAGGTATTGTTTGCCGGTGATATCCAGGTCGGTAATATTGACCGCGTTAATCGTAACCGGTGTGGCGGGGATGTTGCCCACAATACCGCCCGCGAAACCGGTTACAACATTTACACCGGTCAGGTTGATTGCAAGACCTTCGACCGTGATGTTGCTGACGGTGGCGGTGTTCCCTGTGTCCACCGTGAACCCGCCGACCACGCCGCCCGTAAAGGTTTGTCCGGCGCCGGGGTCAAAGGTGCTTGTGACAGTACTGTTTTTGATGGTTATCCCGTTAACGATCCCGCCGCTCGCGACAGCCGCCACACAAGCGGCGTACTGGTTGCCGGAGGTGACACTCATATTCTCCAGCGTAAAGTTGCTGATGGTCGCGCCCTGCGCGTAGGCGAACAGCGCCAACTTGCCGGTCGGTGTAACCGGGTCGTCTGTCAGGGTGAGGTTTGTTATGGTATGACCGTTGCCGTCAAAAACACCGGTAAAGGGCAGCGTCTGCGGGCGAGTGGTATAACTCGTTTGGTAGTAGCCGATGGGCGTGTACTCGTAGCCCGTCATGTCAATGTCCGCCATCAACCGGATTTTGAAGTTGGTGCCCTCCAGCAGATAACCGGACTCATCTCTCAAAACAAATGTAGAGTTGTAATACACTTCATCATACGCGTACTGGTTCGCCGTGAGGTACTGTAAGTCACCCGGCGTTTTAATCAGGTAATAGCCCTGCGAATCCTTGCCGATACCGTCGTTGATGACCACGCGGGACACAAGGCCGGTCGTTTGGTGGACAACGGTCAGCAGCGTATCAATGGGAATGACGGCGTCCGGGTCTTTGGCAATTTCGACAAGCAGTTTGCCGCCCGCGATGCTCAGCCCGTTGAAGAGGACGGTGTCCCCGTCCCGCACGGTAACACCGAACTGCGTCGTCTGCGCGGCGGAAAGCATGGTGATGGGTGCCGGTAGAATTAAGTTGAGGTAACTTGAATCATCGGACACATAGCCGATGTTTTCGTCAAAGTTCCATTGAATCACCGTATCTGTTCCGCTGATATTGGGCGCGGGCGAAACGGTTTGCTGATTGGCGGTGTTCGTGTCCTTAATGCTCCAATAAACATTTTCCAACTTATGGGATGTTTGCTTGCTGCCAACGATGATATTGCCGCCGCGCTCCACAAGACCGGCCGCGAAGCAGTTTTTGACCGTGCCGGTGGTGGCGAAGATGCCGCCGATGAGGCTGCCGACCGCTACGGGGTTTAGTATGGTATAAATATTTGAATTTGCACCGCAGTTTTCCACCGTGACTTTTTCACCGTTGATGTTGCCGATTAACCCGCCGAGGTTGTCCGCATTGCTGTTTTGGATATTCACGCGGACATCCGTAAAGCAGCCGTAGACATAGCTGTTGCCGCGCAAAACATCGATGAATGTGCCAAGGTTGCTCGTATTAAGCGTGATATTCAAGGCAATTTCGGGGATGCTGCCGGTGAGCTTGACATTTTTGACCGTGCCGCCCATGACGGAGCCCAGCACGCCGGACGCGGTGTTGGCGGTTAACACAATGTTAAGGTTGTTGATATAGCCGTACGCCAGGTTCGCGGCGGTATCTGTTCCGCCGCCAACGGGCACGGTGTCGTCCCGGGAGCCGTAGATTTTGGAAAACACCGGAATATGCGTGGTGATGGTATGACCGCTGCCGTCGAGCGTACCGGAGAAAATGCTCGTGCGCCACTCATTGGGGGCGACGGTGGGCATGGTGATGTTGGTGTCGAGTCTGTAACTCGCGTAGTTGACATCCCGCAGCAGCAGCATTTCAAAAGTATTTGTTATGGCAATGGGGTTGTCCAAAGACACGATGTAATCAAAATTCAACGCTTCTGCTGTGACAACCGCGGTGACGGACATCTGCTGGGTAATCTTTGTCTGCTGTGTCGCGCCCACACCCGCGGGCAGGGTGATGTCCAAATTATAATACACCATGCCGAAGGTACCCGCGGTCGGTCCGCCGATCAACCTAAGCGCGCCTGTTGATTCGGATGCTTTGGTCAGATTAGGGCTGTTGACAGTAAAGATGTTCGTGCTGGTCGTCAGGTTGGGAATTTCTACCGCAGCACCGCCCCAACTGTGTGTAAACTGGTTTTTAAATATAGATGCCTGCGTGTTTGTTTCGATTTTGAGTACATTAATGCCGCGCTGGATATCATAATTGTCCGCACCGTTGAGCGCGCATTGCGTAGGCCAGCCGCTCACGAACCTTGACCAGTAGTTCGGGTTGGCAGCGCTCAACATACTGTTTTTCGCGCCATCACCGATTAGAGCGCCCGCGAGCGATGCTTTGGCGGACAGGGATACGAGCGCGTAGCAGTTTGACAGCAGTGTGCCCGTACCGGCGGAACCGACGATGCCGCCCAAATGGTAGCCGGTCGCGCCGAAGCCGTGATCGCTCTGCTTACCGGAGGCGAAGGAGTTGGAAATCAAGCCCGTTGAGACGCCGTCCCCGGTGTTGGTGCCCGCGATGCCGCCGTACACAGCGTTGCCTGTGGCCGTGAAATACATACCGATATCGACCGCGCTGGAGGTGTTGATGCTGCCGGTGTTCTGCCCGGCGATACCGCCGAAAATGCCGATGCCGCCGCGCATGTCATACACCGTGCCGCTTACCGTGCCGCCGGCGGATACTTTGCCCGCCACATAGCAGTTGGACACCGCGCCCGCGTTAACACCCGTGACGCCACCGACCCTGCTGCCGCTGGTGAAGGCGTTGACAGCGCTGCTGCCGGGCAGGTTAATCGCGCAGTTGGCAATGACGGCGAGCGGCCGGTTTCTGCCGGCGATGCCGCCGATTTGCTCGGACATTTGGGATGTATTGACGGTGGTGATGGTCAAACCGTCAATACCGAATTCTTCGGAAAAGACGGCGCCGTTGATGCCGGTGATGGTGCCGGAGTTCTGCCCCGTAACGGTGCCGATGAATAAGCGGCGGTTGACGGTGATGCTGATGTCGGTAAAGCGGCAGTTTTCAATGGTACCCTGATTGTCCCCGACGAAAACAGCGTGACCGACACGCACGACATGCCCGGTGCTGAAGGTAAAGGTTTCATTTGTGGAACCGTCGCCCGCGATACCGGCCATGTTCAGTGTAGTTGCCAGGGTGCTGCCGGCGAAGGTGCAGTTGCGGATGATGCCCTTGTTCTGCACGGCGAGGATCGCGCTCACACGCGCCAACTGATTGGTAACCGTCAGAGAGCAGTCTTCAAAGTTGATGTTTTCAACAACGGAGCCCGGGCTGAGGTAGCCGAACAACGCGAAGGTGTCATAGATATCATTGGTAAAATTGAAACCGGTCAGCTTGAAGCCGTCCCCGTCCAATTTGATGTATGACTTGTCCGAGTGGTTAATATCGTTTGTCGGGTCCATGCTCATGAGTGAGGCGCTGAAGCCGGCGTTGAAGAAAAAGTCGGAAACATCGACAGACGACAGGTCAATATTAGCTGTAAAGCGAAAATACTTGTCAGTTGAACCGAGGTCGTTGACAATGCGGTGCATGTCCAGGAAGTGCGCCGTGGAGGACACCTGGTACGGATTGCCGGCGGTGCCGTTGCCAACCCAGACTTCCGCCTGCGGCGACGCATTCATTGGCACAAAGCCTTCCGCATTCACCGTCGGCCCGGCCGGAGTTAAAGCGCCGCCTTCCGCAACAACTGTCGGATTGGTCGTTGTTTCAGGCGCGGCGGTTGTTGAAGGTACGGTTGTTGTTGTCGACGGCTCGGTTGTTGTCAACGGCTCGGTTGT
>CAYUWQ010000044.1:4821-12543 GCA_964448455.1 uncultured Eubacteriales bacterium
ACGGCTCGGTTGTTGTCAACGGCTCGGTTGTCGTTCCTGACGCTGTCGTCGTTTCGGACCCTGTCGTCATTTCTAATTGAGGCGATGTTGTCAAAGAGCCTTCGGTCACAAGGGTCGGGGAAGTGGTGGTTTCCTCGGCTTTCGCAAACATCGTCAACAGCCCTGTTGAGGTCAGCAACAGCGTTGCCGTCAGCAGCATGGCGATTAATCTGAATGTGATTTGCCTCTTCAATGGTCTACCTCCGGGGAGTTAGATGTTAGATATTAGATATTAGATGTTAGACATTAGATACCTTGCGGTTATTTTGTCCCTGCAGGGGCGAACTGTGTTCGTCCGGAACCCCTAACATCCTGATATCTGTCGTCTGAAATCTGTTGTCTGCTGTCTGTTATATGTTCTTCCGTAAATCCGATAACCGGTTGCGTCCATGTTGCTTGCATTAATTATCGGTTTTAATCAAGGGTACTGTTATGCTGTACCTGTCCGTTATTCGGCGGTGCTGTTATCTTCCGCGTCTTTCGCTGCCTTTAGTGCCGCTTTGAGCTCTGCGCGCTCTTTTTCTTTTTGTGCCTTTGCGGCTTCTTTTTGCTTGGCGAGGAGTTCTGCTTTTTCTTTGGCAATGCGTTCCTTGAGTTTCTGTTCCGCCGCTTTTTGCTTGGCGGCAAGGGCTGCCTTTTCCCGCGCGAAACGCTCTTTTTCCTTTTGTTTCGCGGCGGCCGCTTTCTCTTTGGCGGCAAGGGCCAGTTTTTCGCGCGCCGCGCGTTCTTTTTCTTTTATCTTTGCTTTGGCTTCTTCCCTTATGGCGGCCTGCTTGGCTTTTTCAAGTTCAAGGCGCTGCTGCGCTTGCAGCTTCTTCTTTTCGGCAGCGGCTTGTTCTTTTTCTTTGAGCCGCGCTTTTTCACGCTCGAGGCGCTCTTTTTCTTTTTGTTTTGCCGCTTCCGCTTTTTGGCGCGCGGCTTGTGCCGCTTTGTCTGCCGCAAGGTGTTCTTTTTCCTTCAGCCTGGCTTGTTTTTGCCTGTCAAGCTCCTGAGCTTTACGGCGGGTCTCGCGCTCTTTTTCCTTAATCGCTTCGGCTTTTGCCTTCTCTTTGGCGTCCAGTTCGGCTTTTTCGGCTGCGAGTTGTTCCTGTACATGGAGCAATTCGGCCGCCGCCGCTTCCCGGGCTTCCTGCTCGGCGCGCTCAAGCGCGGCGCGCTCCTTCTCTTTGAGTTCTTCCGCCCTGGCCTTGGCTTTGGCGGCAAGTTCTGCTTTTTCCGCCGCGAGCCGTTCTTTTTCTTTGCGCTTTTCCGCTGCCGCCTTGGCGGCCGCTTCTTTTTTGGCTTTTTCCGCCGCCGCTTTTTCTTTGAGCAGCTGCTTGGCGGCAAGCGCCTTTTCTTTGGCTAACATTATTTCTTTTTCTTTGGCCGCTTTGGCTTTATCGCGCTCTTTTTGTTTTTCTGCCGCTGCCTTTTCTTTGGCCTTTTGGGCGGCCTTTGCTTTCTCCGCGCGCTCTTTTTCCTTCAACGCCGCGGCTTTCGCTTTTTCTATTTCAGCCTGCTTTGCTTTTTCGGCTGCGAGGCGTTCTTTTTCTTTTTGTTTGGCGGCTTGCTCCGCGGCAAGCTGCTTGGCTTTTTCAGCCGCGATGCGTTCTTTTTCTTTGAGTTTTTCCGCGGCGGCCTTCTCGCGGGCTGCCTGCAGGGCTTTCTCTTTTTCCAAACGCTCTTTCTCCCGCTGCTTGGCAATGGCTGCCTTTTCTTTGGCCAGTTTTTCGGCCGCTATCTTGGCTTGGCGCTCTTTTTCGCGCTGCTTTGCGGCTTTTTCTTTTTCCTTTTTGGCGAGGGCAAGCGCCGCGGCGCGTGCTTTACGCTGCTGTTCGAGCAGGGCTGCTTTGCGGGCTTTTTCTTCCGCTTCGGCTTTGAGTTTGGCCTGGCGCTCTTTTTCCTTTTGCAGCCTTGCCTTTTCTTTTTGTTGAGCGAGTTTTTCCGCTTCGATCGCTTTTTGTTTGGCAATGCGGGCAAGTTCGAGTTCCCTCAGGCGCTTTGCCTTGGCAAGCGCTATCTCTTTGTCTTTCTTCGCTTTCAGGCGCGCTTTTTCTTTGGCGATACGCTGCTTCTCGCGTTCTTTTTCCCTGGCGATGCGTTCGCGTTCGCGCGCTATGCGGCGTTTTTCGATATCCTTTTTGCGCTGGATTTCCTGCTTGATTTTTTCCAATATAGCGGCCTTGCGGGCATTTTCGCTCGCAAGCGCTTCGTCGATGGCTTTTTTGATCTTTTCTTCGCCCTCAATTTTCTTCTTGCCGGCGCGTTTAAGTTCTTCCACAAAAATGCGGCGGATTTCGACTTCTTCCATGTCGTAATCGTTAATCAGTTCTTCCGCAATGCGTTTGAGCATTTTGGGTTTGAACTTGCGCTTCTTCATTTTCGCTGTGGCGTCTTCAAAGGATACGGTGTTGTTCTTCAGTAAAAGGTAATTCAGACCGATCATGCGGTAAAGGTCGTTGCGGTATTCCTCGCTGACCATTTCGTCCGTTTCCCTGGATATAATCTCGTACCCGACATCGCTGTAGGATGAAATAAACTGCCACAGCGCCAGGCAGGCCTGGAAGTTGGGGTCCTTCATGATTACATTGGTGCGCATAATCGGCGGGCGCACGGGGGTACAATTTTGCAGCTCATTCATAAACGATGAATGGGCAAACTCGTTGATTATCTTTTTAATCCGGCCGATGCGCTGGAACGCGTCGAAGTTTTTGTCGTCACTGCCGAGCACTTCGCTGCTGGATTGGGTGGATATCTCGAGTTTGTAATTAATCTTTTCCCTGCCCTGCCGGACTTCGCTTTCCATCTTCAGGGATGCCATGTTTTCATCGTCCTTGATTTTGAAAAGCACATCGTACCGGGTGTCAATAAACCGGATTAAGAGTTTAAGCAGGGTGAAAATAAAGCGGTTTTCGTATATTTCAAAGCTTTCTTCACGGAACACATTGAGGATGGAGCTCGGCGTGACTTTGTCATCGTCCACGCGGGCGATCATATTGGTGTGCTGCGCGAGGTGGCGGACAGACTCCGCCGTAATCTTTTTTGCGCGTTCGATGGGGACAATCTCTTCTTCCTGCACGATGAACTTGCGGGGGTTTCTGACAATATTGTCCAGCGGAACAATGCACTTCTCAATCGCGTCCACCCAGACAAGGTCAATCTTCTTTTCAAAATAACGGTTGAAAAGCGAAAAGTTGTTTTGACCCTGTTCAATAGACTCCAGCATGTTCTCGTAGAACAGGTTGGTGTTCATCAGCGCCAATATATTCTGTTTATATTGTGAATACAGGTCGGAGTATTGTTTACCCATCTGTATTGTCCCCTTTTAAGTCAAAATCAGATAAGTCTGGAAAGCCTCTCCAGGTATTCCTTGGATTCCTTCATGTTGGACTTGCCGAAGTGCTTGTTGAGGTAAGTCACCAAGCCGCCGATTTCGTCCCGGATGAAGGAAAGGTTGAGCGCTTCAAACTTACGGAGGATTTTATGGCAGAGGATGAAGTCAAGACCGTCAATTTCCGTACCGCCGCAGCCGACATAGGCCGGGATGAAGTCAATCAACTGCTTCACGATACGGTTACCGAACGCCAGGCGGAAATGTTCAATGACATAATCGTCGAGTTCCGCGAGCTTGCGGAGATTCTCTTCCGACACCTTGTGTTTGACCTTGCATTCCTCAAACATGGCTTCCAGGTGTTTATAGCTCAAGGACAGGTGGTCTGTCCACGGCGCGTCAAAATACTTGCCTTTGGAGTTGATGTCAATGGGGATAGCGCGGTCATACACCTTATCCGTCACGGCAAAGGTGGAGTCATCGATGTTGATGGTGCCGATGTACCACATATTCTCCGGCAGCCGCAGCTTGCCGTCAAACAAGTGTTTCGGGTCTGTGGACCAAACGGAGGGCACTAAACTGACAACCCACTCATCACGGCTGGGCATTTCGAGGATGGACAGCAGCTCGGCAAAATAGTATTCAACGCGGGCGATGTTCATTTCGTCCATGATGGTTACAAAAACATCGTCTTTGTAGGTGGCTTCGTACATCTTTTTGAGCAGCTCGGTTTCGTTAAACCGCTTGGTGAATTCATTGAAGTAGCCGAACAGTTCGGTACGGTCACGCCAGGACGGCTGGACGGAACAGATGGTGGCGTCGTTTTTCAAAAACTTCCCGAAGGCGTACGGCAGCGAGGTTTTACCGGTGCCGGATATACCTTGCAGAAGAATGAGGCGTGTAGTGGCAAACGCCGACAGGAACAGCCGGATAACCTTTGGTTCGTAATAAAGACCCATACGCGAGCAGGCGTAATTGCGGAACATGTCGCAAATTTCCGGCAGAGTGATGGTGTCGTTATACTCAGGGGGCACATAGTCCTGGATTTCCAAATCAACCTGTGTGAGCTTATAGAAACGGCTGTAGTCTTCGTCGAGCTTGTCTTCCTCAGACTCTTCGCCTTCCGCTTTGTTTTCTTCCGCGGTTTCCTCAAAGGGGCTGTCGCCCGGTCTCAAACCGAGTTGGGAGACCTTCATGGCAAGGATCTTTTCTTTTTCCGTTGTGAGTTTAATCACATCACGGTTAAGCGTGGCAACCTCATTGAGGAGTTCTTCCTGGTCGACAACTGTTTTTCTGAAGCGCACATATTTCCTGAGCAACAGGATAAACAGCCATACGAGCGCGGCAAGAATGGCAAGAATGACGATAATCGACAAAATAGCCATTATCCATCCGCCCACGCCGAATTCAGGGGTGCTTGACCAGGTCTTAAAAATACTGAGATATTTAGGGATGTTAAAAATATTGGCAATACCCACGCCAATGCCCTTAATGATGCCCCAAACTCCTTTTACAAAGAACTGAGCCAGAAATTCCTCTAAAAACTTAATAAGAGGTCCCATTCTTTTGCCACCTTTACGATGAATTTTGTTCTGTATTGTTCAACTTTCCCTTATGCGTTATACATTATATATAGGGGAAAGAATTCGCGCGGTCTACGATGTAGGGGCGGCCATTGGCCGTCCGCCGTTCTTAATGTTCGTCGGAATCGTTGTCTTCATCGGTATCGTCGTCTTCGTCGGTATCGTCGTCTTCGTCAGTATCGTCGTCTTCGCCGTAATCGTCATCTTCATCGGTATCGTCGTCTTCATCGGTATCGTCGTCTTCGTCGGTATCGTCGTCTTCGTCGGTATCGTCGTCTTCGCCGGAATCGTCGAAATCGTCGTCTTCGTCGGCATCGTTGTCTTCGCCGTAATCGTCATCTTCATCGGTATCGTCGTCTTCGCCGTAATCGTCATCTTCATCGGTATCTTCGTCCGAGTAATCGATCGTGTCGTCATCCGCAAATTCAAGGGTATCATCGTCACCTTCAACATCGGCGCCGGTTTCTTCGTCTTCTTCAAGGACATCGTCGTCCATGGCGGCTTCGTCTTCGGCGTTAACAGGTTCTTCGGCTGCGGTTTCCACGGCATCGCTGGCGTTTTCCATGATTTCCGCCGCGATAACAGCCGCGACGACGATTTCTTCGTCTGCCTTTTCATCCGGGACGGATGACCCGTCCCCTACGGGTGCTGCGGTTTCGGTTTCGGCAGGAGTTCCCTCCTGCCCGCTAATAGGGTTTGCGGCGTCCTCCGCTCTTTTGGCCTCTTCCGCCGCTTTTTGCTGCGCGATGTATTCTTCAATGGCCTTTTGTTTTTCACGCTCAAGGTCCACGGCCATCGCAGCGGCTTTTTCGGACTCCATCGCGGCTTCTTCCGCCGCTTTTTGCTGCGCCTTATATTCCTCAATCGCTTTTTGTTTTTCCGCTTCCAAGTTGGCGGTAACGGCTTCAACCGCCTTACTCTTCTTGTTTTCGGCCAGGAGCATAAAGAACTTATAGAGTTGGAAAATGAAGAGAAGCGTAAGAGGAAGAATGAAGCAGATAAAAATACCCATCTGGGTCTTTATAAACTCCATACCGGCACCGAGGAAAGGAATGCGCGTGCCGCTCCAAATACCGATGACATTTGCGAACGAAACAATCTCAGGGTCGGGAGCCGGTGAATTATCACCGCGCGTTACATAATAAGTATAATCATTGTGCACATCGACCTCAATGATTCTATGGGTGTTGAATACTTTTTGACCGTCTACGAAGAAGAAATAGGTGACTACATCGTCAACTTGAAGTTTGTTGGGGTCTTCCGGCTTATCAATAAGAATCATGTCGCCTTTTTTAATGAGGGGTTCCATGGAGTCTGATTTAACGGCGAGAGGGCTGTATCCAAGGATGTTGGGGATGCCATCGCTTTTCTGTGATGTCAGTACCAGTGTCATGACAGAAAGTGCCAGGACGAGAAAAGACACGACCAGGATGTCTCCCACAATCCTCAAAAACTTTTTCAAACGCAAATCCCTCCGTTGAGCAACGAACAGCAAGTTCATCGCCGCATAATGACAAATCAGGACCCGTTTAAACCTTCTGAAACAAAAGACTTAAACGGAGCCTGCGGTTGCAAGCCGCGGGCATCGGCACTTTTCCGGCGCGTACCCCTCTGCGGGCGGAATAACTGCCCGCAGAGGCGTTTCGCTCAGGCCGGGAAACTCCCCGGCGCGAATCAGATTAGCTAACCGGATTCGGGCGGTTGCCCGCCCAGGTGAGGAGATAGGATTCCGGTCTGCTTCCGGGTAGCTTGCCCGGAAGCAGACCCATAGATTAGATTAGACTTTGCTGATTGTCAACGTCATTGAGGATGAAGAAGGCGGTACAACACCGCGGCAGGAAGCGTCCTGACCTTCAGCCCATACATAGACATTGATGGGATACACTTGCTCAACAGCCATTGTCAGCGGGATGTCGCCCGTTGCCTGTGTGGCGGTCTGAGCAGCGCCGAGGTCGCCCGCAAGAGCTTCAGACGCATCGATGATGTCATTGGTGTTGGTGTCCACCGCGGAGAGTGTCGGGTTGTCAATCGGGTAATAGGTGCGGCCGTCATTCGCGTTGAGAAGCAGGGAATTTGCACCCTGTACAACGCCGCCATAGACGAACGAGACGCTCGAGTTGAACAGCGGAGTGATCTTGACATTTGTCGCAGCGGTGGCCTTAATGTACACGGTGTACTTGATGTAGCCGGCAGTTGTGCTGCCCGATGCCGCAAAAGTTGCATCCGTGATGGAACCGCCGATAAACTGGGCATCATCAAGGATTGCCGATACCGGTACAAGGGTCGTCGGCATCAGGTTGGTCGCAACGGCTTGCAGGTCGGTGAGTAAAAGTTGGGTTTTCCAAGTGTCGCCAACACCGGTGGCGGAGATGAGAATGGAGCCGTCGGAGTTGGAAACGGTGGCTTGAACCTGGTCAACGCCAACCGCGTTGCCCGATGAGAACCATGCGTATGTTGCGGAAGACAGAGCGACCGCGGAAACAATCAGCATAGCCACAGCAGACAACAGTGCGCGCTTTTTGGTGTGTTTCATAAGCTTTTTTCCTCCTGTTAGTTTTGGTGGTCTTGAACGCTGCTGCGTTCGTTTTATTTATCCATAAAATGCCTTGGATACAAAGGGTTCGCTATTCGCTGCCGGAATGCTTCCACGCGGAAGCCCGCCTCTCCTCCGAGCGGGTTATCCGTTGTTGAAGCTTTCCTCAAGAATTTTGAAGTTCATTGACAGCGTTACCGCGCCCCCCATGATATCGTTGACACATTCAGGATCCCATCCTTCGAGCCAAACTACAA
>CAYUWQ010000045.1:0-12506 GCA_964448455.1 uncultured Eubacteriales bacterium
GCGGTGGAAAAATCATACCCCGGTTTCTTCGGGGATTTTAATAAACTGGGAGGACGAGCAAATGTCATCTGACTTTGGCAAAAATATCAAAGTCACCGTTTTCGGGCAGTCGCATTCCGACGCGATCGGCGTGGTTGTCGACGGGTTGCCCGCGGGTGATCGCATTGATATGGAAAAACTGCAGCGCTTTATGAGCCGCCGCGCGCCGGGAGGCAGCGATTATGTTACCAAGCGGCTGGAAGCGGATGAGCCGGTTATATTGTCCGGGCTTTTAGACGGTGTCACCTGCGGAGCGCCGCTTTGCGCGGTGATTGAAAACAAGGATGTCCGTTCCAAGGATTATGATAAAATCCGGGATATACCCCGTCCTTCCCACGCGGACTATCCGGCTTATGTCAAATATGAGGGGTTTAACGACATCAGAGGCGGCGGACACTTTTCCGGCAGAATGACAGCTCCGCTGTGTTTTGCCGGTGCTGTATGCAAGCAGATATTAGAGCGTCGCGGTGTTTTTGTCGGCGCGCATATCGCGGCAATCGGTATGGCGGAGGATGAGCTTTTCGGTCCCGTGCATGTCAGCGCGGCAGAGCTTGCCGCAGTTGGTGCGAAGGCGTTTCCGGTCATCAATGACAAAGCGGCGGAGCTGATGATCAAGGAGATTGAAGCAGCCGCGGGGAAACTGGACTCGATCGGCGGTGTGGTGGAATGCGCGGTTGTGGGGCTGCCGGCCGGGTTGGGGGAGCCGATGTTTGACGGGATTGAAAACCGCCTTGCAGCGGCGATATTCGGTATTCCGGCGGTGAAAGGGATTGAATTCGGCGCGGGCTTTGCGGCGGCAAAAATGCGGGGGTCCGAAAACAACGACCCGTATTATTACAAAGACGGCAAAGTCAGAACGCTCACCAACAACCACGGCGGCATCCTGGGCGGAATAACGACGGGTATGCCGGTTATTCTGAGAGCGGCGTTTAAACCGACGCCGTCCATCGGGATTGAGCAGAATTCCGTCAAATTATCGGAAAAAGTCAACAGCACCGTTAAAATCGAAGGCCGCCATGACCCGTGCATCGTCCCGAGAGCGGTTGTTGCGGTGGAAGCTGTAACCGCAATCGTGTTATTAGACATATTATGTAGTGGAGGAAAATGAAATGGACATCGAAACGCTGAGAGCGCAGATTGACAAAATTGACAACGAGCTTACCAAGATATTTACCGAGCGTATGGAAATATCACAGCTGATATCCCAGTTTAAAAAAGAGAATAAAATGATGGTGTTTGACAGAAACCGGGAGCGGGAAATCCTCACACGGGTGACCGAAAATGCCTCGCCGGAGTTGGAGGTTTACATTAAAACACTGTTTTTAACGCTGTTCAGCCTGAGCCGCTCCTACCAAAACGCGCTGTTGGCGCAAGGCAGCCCGCTTGCGGATGACATCAGGCAAGCGGTTGCCGAAACCCCGGTTCTTTTCCCGACAAAAGCTGTTGTTGCCTGCCAGGGGGTGGAAGGCGCCTATTCGCAAATCGCGGCGGACAAATTGTTTTCCCTGCCCAACATCATGTACTTCAACTCCTTTGAAGGCGTTTTTCAGGCGGTGGAAAAAGGGCTTTGCCGCTACGGCATTCTGCCGATTGAAAACAGCTCGCACGGTTCGGTCACACAAGTTTATGATTTGATGAAGAAGCATAATTTTCATATTGTTCGCGGCCTCAAGCTGAAAATTGACCATTCACTGCTTGCCAAACAGGGCTGCAAAATGGCGGATATTAAAGAAATTTTCTCGCATGAGCAGGCAATCGCCCAGTGCAGTGAGTTTTTGGACAGCCTCAAAGGTGTCAAGGTCACCGTTGTTGAAAATACAGCGGTTGCCGCGCAAATCGTCGCAGAGTCCGAACGCGCGGATGTTGCCGCCATTTCTTCACACAACTGCGCCGAGTTGTACGGACTCACCGCGTTGGGTGTGGATGTGCAGGATAATAGGAACAATTACACCCGTTTCATCTGTATTTCCAAAAAGCTGGAGATATACCCGGGCGCGAATAAAATCAGCCTGATGCTCTCCATCCCGCACAGACCGGGTTCGCTGTACGAGATGATTTCCAAGTTTTCCGTTCTGGGGCTCAACCTGACCAAGCTCGAAAGCAGACCTGTGCCGGAAAAAGATTTTGAATTTATGTTTTATTTTGATATCGACGCAAATGTCAATTCGGAACCGGTGATCAACCTGCTTTGCGAAATTGCGGCAGGTACAGAGATGTTTGACTTTTTGGGCAATTATTCGGAGATATGAGTAGGGGCGGGTATTTATGGAGTATGGTTTAATCGGCGAAAAGTTATCCCACAGCTATTCCAAGCAGATTCACGAACTGCTTGGGGACTACAGCTATGAGATTAAGAATATCGCGCCCGCTGATTTACCGGCTTTCTTTGCGACAGAAGATTTTAAGGGCATCAATGTGACGATACCTTATAAAAAGTCGGTCATTCCGTTTTGCGATACCCTCTCCCAAACAGCGCAAAAGCTCGGCAGCGTCAACACCATAACGGCGGACAAGGCCGGCAGACTTTGCGGGGACAACACCGATTATTTCGGCTTTTTGTACATGGCGCAGAAAGCGGGGATATCCCTTACGGGCAAAAAAGTGCTGGTGCTCGGCAGCGGCGGCACCGGCATCACGGTGGAAGCGGTGGCGCGGGATGCCGGTGCGGCGGAAGTGACGGTTGTTTCACGCGGGGGCAGGGTGAATTATGAGAATGTCTACGGGCTCTGCGGGACAGCGCAGGTGATCATCAACGCGACCCCGGTGGGGATGTACCCCAATACCGGGGACAGCCCTGTCGAACTTGAACGGTTCCCGTCGTGTGAAGGTGTTTTGGATGTGATATACAACCCGCTTTTTTCAAGGTTGCTGCTTGACGCAAAGCGACTCGGGATTCCGTTTGCGAACGGACTTGCCATGCTCGCCGCACAGGCGAACAAGTCGGCAGACTTGTTCTTTGGAGGGGAGCTTACGACGAAAAACAGTATTGATGATATTGTTATAGAACTCACCCTTCGCTTTACCAATATTGTTTTGATCGGCATGCCCGGCAGCGGCAAAACGACAGTCGGCAAAATATTAGCCAAACAAACCGGCAAAGCGTTTACGGACACGGATGAAATGATTGAACAGAAAGCGGGCATGCATATTCCGGCAATATTTGAGCAGTACGGTGAGGATTATTTCAGGAATTTGGAAGCGGATGCCATTGAAAAAGCCGGCAAGGAAAAAGGTCAAATAATTTCAACCGGCGGGGGCGCGGTTTTAAGGCATGAAAACTACCTGAATCTCAAGCAAAACGGATTTTTGGTATTTGTTCAAAGGGATTTGAAACGGCTCGCTTCAAAAGGACGACCTCTGTCGTCAGATTTGCCGGCGGTTGAAAAGCTCTATGAAAAGCGGCTTCCGCTTTATAACGCTTACTGTGATATAGCGGTTCATAATAACGGCACGGCCGACCTTGCCGCGCAGGACGCGTTGCGGCAGTTTGTGCAAACAGTGGCTGTCAAACTTTGAAAGGATTGGGAGTTGGGATGAGAATACTGGTTATAAACGGCCCGAACATCAACATGCTCGGTATCCGGGAAAAGAACATCTACGGCATCGTTACCTATGAAGATCTGCTTGCCTTTATCGGCAAGGTCTGCGCTGAGCATGATATTGAGGTTGAATGCTATCAATCCAACCACGAAGGGGACATTGTTGACGCTATTCAGGGTGCGCTGGGCAAATTTGACGGTATTGTCATCAATCCAGCGGCGTATACCCACACCAGTATCGCGATTCTGGACGCGCTCAAAGCCGTTTCCATTCCCGCGGTTGAAGTGCATCTGACCGATATTGCCAAGCGCGAAGCCTTCCGGCATGTTTCGTACGCAGGCATGGCGTGCGTCAGGACATTTAAAGGGCTCGGGCTGGAAGGGTATAAGGAAGCAGTGCTGTTCTTGAAAGACAATAGTCAACATAAGTAGACATTTTTGCAGTATCACGGTTCTTGCGGCGTCAGGAATAACAGACTGTCATTTTTTGGTTGCATTGCAACATATGCTATGATAAACTCTAACCAGCATAGAACAAATAACTGTACGAGAGGGAGAGAGTAATATGTTTTGTCAAAAATGCGGATCCCAAAATGAAGAAGGAGTCAATTTCTGTGCTAACTGCGGCACTTCGCTTGCGGCAGCGGCAGTTCCCCCGCAACCGGCAGCCCAGCAGCCAATCGCACCGCCGTCCCCAGCGCCCGTAACACCCCCGCAGCAGTACGCGTCCCCTCAACCGACATACACCCAGCCGCAATACAGTCAGCCCCAGTACGTGCCTGCACAGACCGCGCCGCAGTATGCACCACCGCCTGCTTATGCTCCGCCTGCTGTCCCCAAAAAGAAGAAAACGGGCTTGATAGCCATAGCCGGTGTTTTACTGCTGGCTGTGGTTGCTGTGGTACTTGTGTTCGTTTTCACCGGCGGTAACGCGGAGGATGCGGCAAAAGGTTATTTGGAAGCGGTATTTGATTTTGACTATGCCAAGGCGGAAAAATATTCCTTTATCGACATCGAAAAATACTTTGAAATCGAAGAAGGATTGGACGCCGGCAATTTGAAGCAAGAGTTTAAAGACGCAAAAGAAGATGCTTATTTGGAACTGGAGAACGAGTTCGGCGACAACGCAAAAATTACGGTTTCTGTCACAGACTCCGAGGTGCTTGAGGGCACCGAAAAGGATGACGCCATCAGCACTTACGAGGCGGACGAAGATTACTTTAAAGGCAAAATCAAATCCGTCACCAGGGTCACCGTATTGCTGGAAGTCAAGGGTGACGATGATGAGGACAGCGAAACGATGGACATAATTGCTGTCAAGAGCGGTTCAAAATGGTATGTGCTCAACGGGCTTGATTTCATCTCGGATTTCCTGATCTACTAAACCCTGCATAACGATACACTAAACGAAGGGACGCCTGTTTTGGCGTCCCTTTCAAATTTGCATTTATAGACAGTTAAGTGAGGAAAAAATGAAAATTTCAGATTTTTCCTCACTTAAAGTTATTTGGAGCACCGGCTTGTGTATTTATTATTGCAATTTTTATTCAAAATGATATCCTATACATATACATTTAGACTGCTTTGATAAAGAAAGAGATGAGAATATGACAAAGGTCAAAAAGCTTTTCGCAATTTTGCTGGCACTTTCCATTTTCCTTTCGGCAATGGGGCTGCAGGGTTCCGCGACCGGCATAACCGTCACTGAAAACATTGCCGAGCTTGATTTATCGGAGCTTGACGCGATGATAGCCGAGCTTGACACTTTGTCGGCTCAATGCGATAGCCAAGGCATCCCCTGTGATTATGAAACGGTAAAAATTGCTGTGCTCAAAAAGTACGCGCAGCTTTTAGCGGAGGATAAAACAAACAATTACGCCGAGCAGCTGACTTTCACCGTCAATTCGCTCAACCGGCTTTATGGTGAAGCAAAGGCAAACATGGATGGGTATTTAAACGGCGGCAAACAGGCACTTGAAGTGCCGAAATATCTCACGAGCGAACGCAGGGTGGAAGGCGGTTCAATCTACGCGAACACCACGCAGGGAGAGCGCCCGTTCTATTTTGTCGGGTACGGTCATTTCGGCAGCGCGTCAAATGATATCCCTGTGATGAACAACCTCGGCGCGAGTATTATTCAAAACGAAATCGGGCCCAGCTCCGTGATTGTGCCGCGCGGGCAGGGGAGCCATGCGGGGCTGACGGATGATGACCAATTTGATATCAGCACCGCGGAGATATACAGCAGAATTGTGCCGATGCTGCAAAAAGCGCGGGACAACAATGTATGCGTCAGTCTTTTGCTTTCACCTCATTACTTTCCGGCTTTTCTTTACGGCATTTATCCCGATTTGAAGTTCGGCGATAACGGCGGATTTTTGGGCTACCACATCGGTCATCCGGTTGCCAAGAGAGTGATAGAAGTTTATCTCCGTACGATTATTCCGATTATTAAGGATTATGACTCTCTGTTTGACCTTTGCCTGACAAATGAGCCGACCTATCAAACTTCAAAAACCGGCTATGATTTGCCGGAGTGGCAGGCATATTTGTTCAGCAAGTTTGTGACGATTGCCAATTTAAATGAACAGCTTGGCACCGGGTATGGCAGTTTTGAAGAGGTTCTGATGCCGCCCGACACCGAACGATCCGCCCTTGCCAACGAATGGGTCATGTTTAACAACATCTTTTTTGCCGGTTGGCACCAATGGATGACGGGCATCATCAAGGAATACGCGCCGGATATCCCGGTGGACGCAAAGATTATGAGTTACATGTCTTTTGCCGAAACATCCGCATGGAGAGGTACCGATTACGAACTGTTTTCGGAGTTTTGCGATTTCAACGGGCATGATACCTGGTCCAATATTGACTTTGACAACTTTAAAACTTTTTATAAAACGGCGTGGTATGACTTTATCGGCGATGTGAAAAACGCGCCGATTATCAATTCGGAAGACCATATCATCGGCGACCGCTCACAGCTCTACAGTGATGAGGAAAACCGGCTGCTCACCTCCTTTGTCGGCGCGGACATGTGGCAGGGCGGGATACACGGACGGGACGCGAACACCATTTGGGTGTGGGAACGCTCTTTTGACGACGCGAGCGATTTTAACGGCAGTATTTTAATGCGCCCGGAGTGCGTCGCTTCCGTCGGCGAAGCGGCACTTGATTTGAATCGTTTGTCTTATGAGGTACAGGCGTTTGACAATACGAAAGAAGATGTAGCCATTCTGTTTGCCGACACCGCAAGGGTGTATGATGCCTGGTATACCAATTCTGTTTTACTTGCGGTGGAAGCCGCGGCCTGCGCGGGCAAAAGCGTTAAATATGTCACAGAGAACACAATCGGCGACTTGGAAGACGGCTGCCTGCTGATTATTCCAAACGCTATCGCTGTAAAGTCAAAAACCTTGACAGCAGTGAACGATTACGCGAAGGCAGGCAATGAGGTTCTGCTGATGAGTAAATGCATGGATTGGGATGAATTCGGCAATCCGCAGGATAAAGAACTGCTGAAAGAGACTTATGACAACTGCACCGTCTATGGCACAAATCTGATTTGGGGTTTGGTTGAGGCGTTGGCGGGGGTACTCACAAAAACAATCAACTTTTTTATTCCGTTCAATATCGACACAACAAAAGGCATTTTTGAATACATTTCGTTAAAAAGAAATGTTATCACAATTCTGCTGGCGCCCCCGTTCGTTGTGATGACACCGGTCTCACTGAGAAATAAAATCCTGGAACTGAGCCCCAATGATGTGATGCTCGTCCGGGGACTGCTGAACACAACGGTTACCGGGACCGATTGGCGTGTAACGGAATACAACGGAAAACTGCTGGTCAATGTCTGCAATTACAACAAAAAAGCCATCCAAAATGCTTCGCTTGTTTATAAAGGCAAAACTATCGGCAAAATGGATGAATTGATCAGCCAAAAGCAGGTAGAGAACAACTTCACCCTGGAACCCTTTGAACCGATGTTGTTCCGTATTGATAAGTAGGGAACTCATTGCGCGTATTCTTTCAAAATTCGATTTCGGAGGTTACCATGAAAGAGATTCCATTAAACACCGGGGGTGTGTTGAAAGCAACTGTGCGCAACGGAAAAATCGAGATATCCTGTGTGCCGGCCGGCCCACAGGACAAGCCTGTTTTGCTTTGCGAAATTTCAAATCCGATTTGCATCGGACCATATCTGTTTATAGACAAAAACGAAGCCCTTTGGCTGTTTTATACCGCAATACACTGCGTGGATATTGACACCGCGCAGCCGATGTTCGCATATGCGCCCAAAGGCAGTTACGGCGAAAACGGTATCCGTTGGACATGCACGGACGCGATATATCCCCGCCTGGGCGGCAGCTTTACCGATGCCAGAGAGAGCGCGGGGGTTAACGAGGCAACCGACACCTTTTCGCCGGAGCTTTGCCGCAGGTATGAGGAAATCGGAAAAACACTTGCGTTACAGCCGGGTTTTTCGCAGGAGACCTTCAATAAATTTGTGGAAGAAAAACGCGCCCTCGCGCTGGGCAAGCTGTACGGTGTCAAGATTTCCGAAAATCATTACCCGTTTGCGCGGCGGACGGCTTTTTCTTTGAGAGGCGCGCCGGTTGAAGTTGAATTTGACGGCAAAAACACCCTGGTTTTACCGGTGTATTCCAACATTTTCTCCTGCGCGCTGCTTTTGTATTCCTTTGACAACGGCGAAAACTTTGACAGCCGCGATTATTTGATCTCTTCGCTTGGTGATGAAGATGAGTTTGTTTTGGAGACAGAGGGACGGTTCATCTGTCTTAACAAAGGCCGCAGAGACACACGAACCGTCCCCCTGTCTCCCGTCGGCAGAACAGCGGATTTAGGTAAAACCTGGGAGAATCTGTATGACGCCTCCCGGTTTATGTTAAATATCCGTACCATTGAAGTGTTGAAACCGGATAAAAAGTGGTACCGGCAAAACAAAATTAAAGTATTGGCATCACCAGCACCGGTTAAGTTTTTCCGCTTCGCGAAAACGATGGCAAAAAATGAGCGGATTTTCGATTTTTCTAAGAAAAAGACTGCGAATTCACCGTTCGAAAAATATGAGCCGGTTAAAATCGCCGGGCTGGACGGGTATGAAACCCCGGTGATTGAGGATATTTTTCCGGTAATAAAAGAGCACGCGCACGGTTCCGGTATTGCCTGCCTGCCGGGCGGCGAGCTCATCAGCGTCTGGTTCCAGTCCGACGGGGAGCGCAAGGGGAACGACGGCAGGATTTTGGCGGCGAGGAAGCCGGTTGGCGGCGTTTGGCAGGAGCCGTTTGTGATTGCGGATGTGGCCGGTATGGCGGACTGCAACCCGACGGTTTTTGTTGACAAAAACGACCGGCTTTGGTTCTTTTGGTACCCCGTGCTTGCGAACTGCTGGGAAACCTCGCAGCCCAAATACCGGTACGCGGAAAAAGGCTTCTACGAATATGCCAACGGCTATACGCAGGCGCCGCAGTGGCAAGGCCGCGGGATTTTGAATCCGTCGAGGTATGACGAATTGCAGGGCATGGCAACCGGTTTCGAAAACGGGCAGTATATTTACGGCGAAGTCAACGGCGAGTGCCGTTACATCACCGAACAGCAGTTCAAGCAAAACCCGCTGACTGCGGAAGCGTATGTTAAGATAGAGGATCGTTATATTACGGACAGTTTTGTTGTAGCCTTGAGAAATTCCATGAAAGCCGCCGTAGACTTTGTCCGCGAGGGACGCAAATTTGCCGGCGTAACCCCTTTCTTTGAAATTTACCTCTGGTGGGAGGCGGAGCGGATTTGCAAAGTGGCCGCGGGCGCGGATATCCCGTATAAAAAGTGGCGGCCGATCACCCGATCCCTCGGTTGGCAGACCAAAAACAAGCCGACGGAGTTTGAATACGGCGGCCAAACCCGCCTGATGCTGCCCCTGTATTCCGACGGTATTCACTGCTCTCTGACAGCCTTTACCGATGACGCCGGCGAAACTTGGGGGTATGGCTTGCCCTTCGGCTTTACCGCGCCGGAGCAGGCGGCCAGTGTTGTGCTGAAGAACGGAATACTTCGATCCTATTTCCGCAACGGCGAGCCTTCCAACCATGTTATCAGCTGTGATTCGCCGGACGGCGGCGGGCATTACGAGAACCTGCGTATTGAACCGGCGCTAAAGCATGAGGGCGGGTTTGATATTGTCAAACTGAAAAGCGGCCTTTGGGTGATGTCTGTTACGGATGCTTATAAGGGCAAGGGCGTCCGGGCGCACAACCGCTCACGCCTGCAAATAGCGGTTTCGGCTGACGAGGGAAAGAACTGGCAGCTCACACCGCTGGAACTGGATACCAATGGATTCATAGACAACGGCTATTCGGCCATCACCGAGGGAGCGGACGGGACTATCTATGTTTCGTACAGCCATGACGATGAAAAGGGTATGAACAATATCCGGTGTGCGACGATAAAACGCATCTGACAGCACCCGGGGTCTTACAGAATTACGGCATGAAAACCTTGCAAATACTTAATTTCTGACTAAAACGGAGTTGAACTCCGGATTAGTCAAAGGCTTGTTGGCAAGAGTGTATTTTATTTTTAGTGGGAGGAAGAAAATGAAAGAGCTTAAAAAACTGACGATTCTGCATTCCAACGATTTACACGGCGACTTTTTGGCAAAGGAGATGGATGAAAAACTCCTCGGCGGCGTCTCCATGCTTTCGGGCTACATCAATAAAGTGCGGGATGAAGAGGAAAACACCCTCTATGTCATATCCGGCGATATGTTCCGCGGCTCACTGATTGATCAGGAATACCAGGGCGTATCAACCATTGAAATTATGAACCTGCTCGCACCGGATGTTGTCACGCTGGGGAACCATGAGGTGGACTACGGCATCGCGCATCTTTTATTTTTGGAAAAGTGCGCGCGCTTCCCGATCATTAACGCTAATATTTATATCACTTCCAACCATACAAGAATGTTCCGCTCGCATATCATTCTTGAGGTTGGCGGGATGAAAATCCTGTTTATCGGTGTGCTGACAGAGGAAGTGCTCGCCCAAACCAGGCAGGATAAATTGATCGGAACCTTTGTGGATGTGAATGAAGCGGCGAAAGAGGTCGGAAAAATCAGCAACACCTACCGTACGGAAGACATTGATTTTACTGTGCTCTTGACGCACATCGGTTTTGACGAGGATAAAAAACTCGCTGAATGCCTGGACAAAGATTGGGGTGTTGATATCATCATCGGCGGGCATTCCCATACCCTGCTTGCGGAGCCTTGCGTTGTCAACGGCATTCCGATTGTACAGGCGGCAACGGGCAGCTCTCAAATCGGTCGTTTTGACATTATGGTGGACAAGGATTTGAACGCTATTGATTCGTTTGAATGGCAGCTGATTCCCATCGACAGCGAGCATTGCCCGCAGGATACGGCACTCGAAAATCTGATCAGAAAATATAAAGAAAAAACCGATGAAAAATACACGCGGGTTGTCACGCGTTTTAAAAGTGAGTTTACACACCCTGTACGTAACCAACAGACGCAACTTGGCAGCCTGTTCAGCGACATATTTCAGCAGTCACTTGGGCTGGACATTATGCTGCTGGGGTCCGGCAGCATCCGAACGGACGCGCTCGGACCGATTTTGGAATTGCAGGATTTGCTCGTGGCTTTCCCCTATGACGACGCGGTCTTCCGCATTTGCGTCACAGGCAAACAGCTGCGGCAAATGATAGCATTTATGCTCAGAGATGAATCCTTCGAAGGCCATACAGAGTTTTATCAGTTGTCCAAAGGGCTTCATTTGGCATATTCCAAGAGCAGGCGGGTAATAGAAAGTTTCACCCTCAACGGCGAAGACATCGATGACAACCGTGTCTATACGGTCGGTTTGCAGCAGTTTCACTTTAATAATATTCCACAATTTTTTGGCATTGCTCCGGAAGAAATTGCAGCGAATCGAAAGCCTAAAGTACTTTCCACCTCAACGATTGATGTGGTTGACGAATACTTGTGCCAGTTTGAGCTGGTTCAGCTGCCTGATATCGATAGAATGGTGTTTTTACCGTGATGTTTTACCGGTGTAAGGATCCGGCAAACGCCAGGGCAAGCATAGGGTGATTTATTCAACCTTGTTCTTTTAAAAATGTTTTCCTGCATTGATTTGCATCGATTTGACAATTAATTATATAAATGGAGGCACCCGCCATGGATATATCCGGTATCAGTAAAATGAGCAGCAGCAATGTTGTAAGTGTGAATCCGAACCAGCTTGAAACCTATGCGGACAGTATCACCCTTATAAACCTGGCGGTGGGCGATAAAGTCCGTGAGGACATCCGGGATGAAGATGAACTTAAACGGCATCAGGCGGCGGTAAAAGCTTCTTTTGGCCGGGCGATTTGCGGTTTGCCCGAACCGTGCCAGGTGAAGGTTGGCATAACCAACACCTTCACCACCGGCAATCTGCTATGCGAATCGCTGGTGCTGGAAACGCTGCCGGGTTATTTTGCAACCGCGAATATTTACAAACCGGTTGATGCTAAAGGGGTACTGCCGGCTGTGCTGATGGTGTGCGGACATTCCGCCGATGGCCGAATGTCCCCGGTCTATCAGCGTGTACAGCGAACGATCGCCTCCGCCGGTTTTGTCGTCATGGGGCTGGACCCTGTCGGGCAGGGGGAGCGTTACAGTTATATGGAAGACGGTCGGGAATCGCCGTGTATTCCGCCTTGCACGAAGGAACACGATTACGCCGGCATCCAGTGCCTGCTGGCGGGCATCACGATCACACGCTATTTTGTGCATGACGGAATTTGCGCGCTCGATTACCTTGCCGCCAGGGACGATGTGGATGCCGCTAAAATCGGCGTGACCGGTTCCAGCGGCGGCGGCACGCAAACAGCCATGCTGATGATGGC